>JBDSKZ010000037.1:0-40225 GCA_039916625.1 Pedococcus sp. | reverse complement strand
GGTCGAGGGCAGCGAGGGTGTCGGCGTGGAAGGCGCCGATCCGGCCGAGGCCGATGAGTCCGATACGCATCAGTCGTGACATCCCTGGATGTTCTGGTCCCAGTCGATGACCGAGCCCGTGACGACTCCACTCCGGTCGGAGAGGAGGAAGACGACCATGTCGGCGATCTCGTCCACCTGGCCCAGCTTGCCCATCGGCAGGCTGGCGGCGGCATTCGCGACCCAGTCGTCACCGGCGCCGTGGAAGCGCCGTTGGATGGTGTCCTCGCCCTCGGTCTCGGTCCAGCCGATGTCGAGGCCGTTGATCCGGATCCGGTCCCAGCGATGGGCGTGGGCGGCGTTGCGGGTCAACGTCGCCAGCCCGGCCTTGGACGCTGCGTACGCAGCGAGGTAGGGCTGGCCGCCGAGCTCTGTGGTCGAGATGATGTTGACGATGCCGCCGGGAGCTCCACGGGTCACCATGTCCGCGACCGCCGCCTGCATCGTGAAGAACGGACCGCGCAGGTTGGTCGCGATGTGGGCGTCGAACAGCTCGGGCGTGGTGTCGAGCAGCGTGCCGCGGGTCGTCAGTCCGGCGCAGTTGACGAGCGCGTCGATGCGCCCGAAGTGCGCGACGGTGGAGGCGACGGCGGCCGATGCGCTCCCGGCATCAGCCACGTCGCACGTGATGGCGAGCGCCTTCGACCCGAGGGCGCGCAGCTCGTCGGCGAGTGCCTCCGCACGCTGCGCCCGGCGCCCGGCGATGGTGACGTGGGCACCCTCACGAGCGGCAGCCCGGGCGATGCCGGCGCCCAGTCCGGCGGTGCCACCGACGACGAGCACCACGCGGTCTTGGAGCAGCGAGGTCAGACTCATGGGGCTCCGTTGCTCAGGCCGTGGGTGGGCGGGTGGACCGGAGCCAATCCTCGTGCAACGCGGCCATGCTGTCCACTTAATGTCCTGACATGAACGCTGTGAGGTGGCTCAGGGTGCGAAGGGGTCAATGACTGAGCTTGGCGTGCGCCACGGCGTCCAGCCGGGCGCCCAGGGTCTCGGGATCCAGTGCGGCATCCAACGCGCCCCGGACCACGTCGGCCTGGCTGCGCGGCGTCATCCCGTCGACCGGGGTGTCCCGGTCGAGGTTGCTCGGGAAGGCATAGCCCTCGGCGGTGGCCGCGACGACGTGCTCGGCATCGGCCTGCGTCATGCCGGCCGATCGGGCGGCGAGCAGCGCCGGGTAGACGGCCCGCACGACGCGGTCCCGGTCGATGCTCTCCATCGCGCGGCCGAACGCCGAGGAGATCTGCAGGAGGTTCGCCATCCGGCGCACGTCGCTGGTGTGGTTCGACCCGGCGGCGTGCAGGAGGGCCGGGTTGAAGAAGACGGCGTCCCCCTTGCGCAGCGGAAGCTGCACGTGGTGGCTCTGGAAGTACCTTTGGAACTCGGGCAGCCAGTAGGCCAGGTAGCCGTGGGAGTACTTCTGGCTGTGCGGGAGGTAGAGCGTCGGACCGGTCTCGACAGGCATGTCGCAGTGCGCCACGGCGCCCTGCAGGGTGAGGAGCGGCGAGACGTCGTGCACCCGCTCCGGGTAGTGCGCCGTGACCTCGGGCGACTGGAAGCCCAGGTGGTAGTCGCGGTGCACGGTCTGGCCCTGCCCGCCCGGGTTCACGACGTTAACCTGGGAGGTCACCTGGTACGCCGGACCCAGCCATGCCTGTGCCGCCAGGGCCACCATGTCGTTGGCGTAGTAGGAGACGAAGGCCTCGGGGTCGACCACCGCGAGCTTCTCCAACGCGTTCCACACCCGGTCGTTGGCTCCCGGGCTGGCGAAGTGGTCGCCGGCCACCTGTCCGGCGGCCTTCTCGTCGGCGATGACGCCCTCGAAGGAGGACGAGACCCGGTCGACGACCTCGTGGTCGAAGGCCCCTGCCAGCACGACGATGCCCGGGCCGCCTGCGAGGGCGTCTGCGATCTCGGCTCGCACCGCGTCGGCCTGCGACTCGTCGGCGAGGAGGGGACGCAGGTCTGCCGCCTCGTACACGAGCACGCCCTGCTCGACCCGCGCGGCGTGGGGGTGGTCCGCCCGGTCGGTGGAGTCCGCAAGCACGGCGATCAGGTCCTCGAGGTGGCAGTCCTCGACCCGGCGGAAGCCGTGGACCGGGGTGCGAGTCGGGGTGGTGGTCATCGTCGTCTCCTCCGAGGAAGTGCGTCATGTGGTGAGGCTCTGTGGGGCCCTCATCCAGCGTGCGCCTCGAGGTCAAGGACCTCAACGGGGCAAAGACCTCAGAAAAACCTCATCCAGAGGTAGCGCCGCACTGGTGCGGGATGCGGCCCACCAGCGACGATGGCCTGATGGCGCAACGCAACCACCGGGTCCGGGACATCGCTGACCAGGCGGGGCTGTCTGCCGCGACGGTCGACCGCGTCCTGCACGACCGGCCGGGCGCGAGCGCTCGCGCGGTGCGCGCCGTCGAGACCGCGCTGCTCGACCTGGACCGCCAGGCGACACAGCTGCGACTCGCGCGGCGCACCCTGCTCGTCGACGTCGTCCTCGATGCCCCCTTGAGGTTCCGCGACGTGGTCCGCGAGGCGACGCAGGGGGCGCTCGTGTCGCTCCGGCCGGCGACCGTGCGTGCCCGCTTCCACGAGAGCGACAACGCAGACCCGGCCGAGGTCGCTCGGACGCTCGACGCCGTGGGTGCTTCCGGGCGAGCGAGCCACGGCATCGTGCTCAAGGCGCCGGACGACGTACGGGTCGCTGCCGCCATACGGAGGGCGTCCGATCGCGGCATCCCCACCGTCACCCTCGTCACCGATGTCGGGGGGTCCGGGCGGATCGCCTACGTCGGGCTCGACAACGCGGCTGCCGGCGCAACCGCCGCCTACCTGCTGAGCCACCTCCTGAGAGGCCGACCCGGTGCGGTTCTGGCGTCAGTGAGCCACCGGGCCTTCCTGGGGGAGCAGGAGCGGTTCGCCGCGTTCTGCGAGCAGCTCGCACTGCGTGACCCCGGCCGGGAGGTCCTCACCCTCCCCGACGTCCGCGGGGACGACGACGCCATGGAACAGGTGACGGTCGCGGCGCTGACCCGACATCCCGAGGTGGTCGGCGTGTACTCGATGGGCGGTGGCAACGCTGGCCTTTCGCGGGCGCTGGAGTCGGCCGGGCGGGGCGGAACGCCTTTCGTGGCGCACGACCTCGATGCGGACAACCTTCCGCTCCTGCGGGCCGGCGTGCTGACCGTGGTGCTGCACCACGACCTGCGGGCCGACCTGCGCGGCGGACTGACCCAGGTGCTTCGTGCCCATCGGCTCGTCCCCGGTGCCCCGACCTCGCTGCCGTCCCCGCCGCAGGTCGTGACACCGTGGAACGTCCCACCTCGGTTGCGGGGATGAGGCGCGGCGCGGCCATCGCCATGTCAGGACATTATGGCTAGCCTGTGGGGATGCCGTCGACGATCCTTCCTTCACCGCGCACCCCGGACTCGCTCGATGCACCGGCCGTGCGGTGGGGGATCCTGGGCACCGGGTGGATCGCCGACCAGTTCGTGGCATCCGTGGGCCGGCACACCCAGCAGGTCGTGACGGCCGTCGGGTCCCGGACCCAGGAGGCGGCGGACCGCGCAGCCACCACGTGGGGGGTCTCGCTCGCCCACGGCTGCTACGAAGCCCTCGTCGCCGACCCCGAGGTCGACGTGGTCTACGTCGCGACTCCGCACAACTTCCACCTCCCGCACGCGCTCCTGGCGATCGAGGCGGTCAAGCACGTCCTGGTCGAGAAGCCCGTGGGACTGGACGCCGAGGAGGCGCGCACCATCGGGGCGGCGGCCGAGCGGGCCGGGGTGTTCTGCATGGAGGCCATGTGGACCCTGTTCCTGCCGAAGTTCGACGTGGTCCGCCAGGTCCTGGCCGACGGCGTGCTCGGTGAGGTCGTCGCGGCGCAGGCCGACATGGGTGAGCGTTTCGACGAGCCGCACCGCATGATGCGGGCAGACCTCGCCGGCGGCCCGCTCCTGGACCTCGGCACCTACGCGGCCACGTTCGCCACGTGGGTGCTGGGTCCGGTCGACACGGTCACGGCGGTGGCGACCCCGGCACCCAACGGCATGAACGGTCAGCTCTCGATCGCCCTGAGCACCAAGGCCGGTGGCACTGCATCCCTGTACACGTCGATGCTGGCCGACAGCGCCACGACAGGCAGCATCATCGGCACCGAGGGTCGCATCGACCTCGGCACTCGGTTCTACCTTCCGGGGCCGATGACCCTGCACCAGCGGGGTGGTCCGTCCTTGTCGTGGTCCGAGCCGATGGTGGAGCACGAGGCCTTGCACTACGAGGCTGCGGAAGTGGCCCGGCGCATCACCGCGGGCGAGACCGGGTCGCCCCTGCGCCCGTGGGCAGCCACCGTGGCCACGCTCGACGTCATGGACCGGGTGCGGGTCGCGACAGGCCTGGACTTTGCCGAGGCGCGAGCCGCCCGCGACCGCTGACTCCCCTCAGCCGTGGCTCGCGTCACGCAACAGGGCGGTGAAGGTCCGAAGGCCCGGGGAGAGCACTCGTCGAGAGAAGCCCGCCTCAGGTCCCGCAGGGGTTCTGGGCGCTTCGGGAGCCTGGGAGCGGGTGCTGACGTCATACTCGTCGGCGCCGCACACAGCGGCGAACGAACCCTTGGGGGAACCATGTCCGAGTCCGTGTCACCCGAGCCTGTCGTGCCTCGTCCCGTGTCGAGCGAAGTCACCGTGGACCTGGGGTCGCCGAGGCAGACCACCCTGCGCCTCCCGGTATGGGTCGTCGCCCACCCGGAGTCTTTGAGCGCCAGACCAGGTCATGGCCTGGTCGTGCGCTCAAAGACTCGAGGTATGGCGCGCCGGTGGGTGCGGTGGGTGCGGTGGGTGCGGATGGGCGCCGGCGCGGCAGGTGGGGAGGTGGGTGTGGCCGGGCACGGCATAGCATCCAGAGGGTGAGCGACCCCCTCGACACGACGACCCGGCTCCGCGACGCGATCGATGTCGCGCCCGCCTCGGCCCACGAGGCCGCCTGATGGCCACCGAGCCTGCGACCGTCCACGGTCTGCACATCTACCCCGTCAAGGGCCAGCCCGGCCATGACCTCGAAGCCGTGCTGGTCGACGACGACGGCCTCGCGGGCGACCGGCGCAAGAAGGCCCCGGTCCACCTCATCGCCAGCGAGGACGTCCGGGACGACACGAGGGCCAACATCGTCCTCACCCTCGCCTCGGGGGAGCTCACGGCGACCGTCGGCGCACTCCTGCGCGTGGGCGCGGTCGAGCTCTCCGTCACCGGCCCCGCGGGCGGGTGTCCGGGGGTGTATGCCGCGGTGCTCCGCAGCGGGACGGTGCACCTCGGCGACCCGGTGACCGCCGCCCACGAACCCGCGTGACCGCTGTCGGGGCCACGGCATAGGGTCGGGATGTGCCTGGCTCCAGGACAGCGACGAGGCGGGGGCGCTCGACAGCGCCCCCAATGGTTCGCCGTGCCGAGCACGAGGCTGCGGTGACGCGCCTCGCGGCCAGCTACCGCGCCATACCGGCTGGTGCTCCGGTGCGCCTCGCGAAGCGGACGTCCAACCTGTTCCGGGCGCGGGCCAGCACCGACGTCCCCGGTCTGGACGTCTCCGGCCTCGGTGGGGTGCTGTCGGTCGACCCGGTGGCGCGCACCGCTGATGTGCAGGGCATGTGCACCTACTCCGACCTCCTGGATGCCACGTTGGCCCATGGACTGGCCCCGCTGGTCGTGCCCCAGCTCAGGACGATCACCCTGGGCGGGGCGGTGACCGGCCTGGGCATCGAGTCGACGTCGTTCCGCAACGGCCTGCCCCACGAGTCGGTCCTGGAGCTGGACATCCTCACCGGTAGCGGCGCGATCGTCACCGCCCGGCCCGAGGGCGCGCACGCAGACCTGTTCCACGGCTTCCCCAACTCCTACGGCACCCTCGGCTATGCCACTCGCCTGCGCATCTGCCTCGAGGAGGTCGACGCAGCAGTCGCTCTGCGGCACGTGCGGTTCCGTGACGTGACGACGCTGGTCGACGCGTTGCGCCGCATCGTCGAGACGGGCGAGCACGAGGGTGAGCGGGTCGACCACCTCGACGGCGTGGTGTTCTCGGCGAACGAGTCCTACCTCACGCTCGGACGGCGTTCGCCGCTGACCGGCCCGCCGAGCGACTACACCGGCATGGACGTCTACTACCGCTCGATGCAGCATGACGGCGTGCGCAGCCGCACCGACCTGCTCACCACGCACGACTACCTGTGGCGCTGGGACACCGACTGGTTCTGGTGCAGCAGGGCGTTCGGGGTGCAGCGGCCGCTGGTGCGCCGGCTGTGGCCCCAGCGGTTCCGCAACAGTGCGTCCTACTGGAAGCTCATCGCCCTCGACCACCGGTTCGACGTGGCCGACCGGCTCGAGGCTCGCCACGGCCGCCCACCCCGCGAGCGGGTGGTCCAGGACATCGAGGTGCCGATCGGGCGCACGGCCGACTTCCTCACGTGGTTCCTGCACGAGGTGCCGATCGACCCGATCTGGCTCTGCCCCGTCCGCAGCACCGGCAGCTGGCCGCTCTACCCGCTGCGAGCGGGGCAGACCTACGTCAACGTCGGCTTCTGGTCCAGTGTGCCTCGCGACCCTGACGACCCCGGCGCGACCAACCGCAGGGTCGAGGCCAAGGTCACCGAGCTCGAAGGCCACAAGTCCCTCTACTCCGACTCCTTCTACGAGGAGGATGAGTTCTGGCGGCACTACGGCGGCGACGAGTACGCCGCCCTGAAGGCCAGGTACGACCCCGGGTCCCGACTGCTCGATCTCTACTCCAAGGCGGTGCGACGCACGTGACGATCCTCAAGGGCAACCGGCTCGACCCGGACTCCCTCTCCCCGAAGCTGTCGATGGCACAGGTCCTCGACGCCGTCACCTCGGGCGACATACCGCTGCGCTTCACCGCCTACGACGGCTCCCGGACCGGTCCGGACGATGCCCGGTTCGGCCTCCACCTGCGCACCCCTCGGGGTGCGAGCTACCTGGCCACGGCCCCCGGCGACCTCGGTATGGCGCGTGCCTACGTCGCGGGCGACCTCGACCTGCTGGGGGTGCACCCCGGCGACCCCTACCCCATGATGGCCGCCATGGGCGAGGTGCACTTCCAGATGCCGGCTCCCAAGACCGCCGCCACCATCGCGCGCTCGCTCGGCGTCGAGCTGCTCAAGCCGCCCCCGCCCCCGCCGCAGGAGTCGCTGCCGCGGTGGCGCCGGGTCGCCGAGGGGCTGCGACACACCCGCTCCCGGGACGCCGAGGCGATCCACCACCACTACGACGTGTCCAACGCCTTCTACGAGCGGGTGCTCGGACCGTCGATGACCTACACCTGCGCCGCCTACCCCGAGGAGGGCGCGATCCTCGAGCAGGCCCAGGAGAACAAGTACCGCCTCGTCTTCGACAAGCTGCGTCTGGGGGAGGGCGACCGACTGCTGGACCTCGGTTGCGGCTGGGGTGGCATGGTCCGGTATGCCGCTCGGCGTGGGGTCCGCGTCATCGGCGCGACCCTGTCGGCCGAGCAGGCGCAGTGGGCGCGGGCGGCCATCGAGCGCGAGGGGCTGGCCCACCTCGCCGAGGTCCGCCACAGCGACTACCGCGACATCACCGAGACCGGCTTCGACGCGATCTCCTCGCTCGGCCTCGCCGAGCACATCGGGGTGCGCAACTACCCGGCATACTTCCGGTTCGTCCAGGACCGGCTGCGTCCCGGTGGCCTGCTGCTCAACCACTGCATCACCCGGCCCGACAACAAGCGCACCTCGACGGGGCCGTTCATCGACCGCTACGTCTTCCCCGACGGTGAGCTGACCGGTGCCGGCACGATCATCACGGCGATCCAGGACGTCGGTGGTCTCGAGGTGCGCCACGAGGAGAACCTGCGCGAGCACTACGCTCGCACCCTCGCCGCCTGGTGCGACAACCTGTGCGACAACTGGGACGACTGCGTGGCCGAGGTGGGGGAGGCGACGGCACGGGTGTGGGGGCTCTACATGGCCGGTTCGCGACTCGGGTTCGAACGCAACGTCGTCCAGCTCCACCAGGTGCTGGCAGTCAAGGTCGGCGACCACGGTGCGGCTGGTCTGCCGCTGCGTCCGTGGTGGGAGGGCTGAGGACGCCAGCTGCGCTCGCCTGCGAGCCCTGGTCGAGCGGGGCGAGCAGCTCTGTCCCCAACCACTGCTTCGGGATGCCGAACCCGTCGACGAGCTCTTGGGCGTGCGGGCGCAACACCGTGCAGAGGTCGTTGACTGCCGCGGTGACCTGCTTGCTGCGGGCCGGGGAGATACGACCGTGCTCGAGGTACCAGCCCTTCTCGGCCTCGATCGAGCTCAGTGCATAGAGGTCGCAGACCGAGGAGAGCAGTGAGGCGGCAGCGCTGTCCTGGCAGGCGTCGATGCCAGCGACGAACGCCTCGAGGATGGTCCGGTCGACGTGGGAACGCGCTGCCTCGACCACGTGGTCCTGCGCGACGTTGAAGGCCTCGAAGAGGTCGGCACCGGGCTTGGCCGCACTGCGCAGTCGCAGGGCAAGGGTCTCGAGCAGGTGTCGCTCACGCTCCTCGAAGAGCGCCAGCTGCCAGCCCCGGTCGGTGGGCCCCCTCTCGCTGTCGCGGCCGGGAGCTGCCGCGACGAGCCGCTCCACGAGGCCACGGGCGGCGGTTCGTTCGATCACTGCACCCGCGAACTGGCGGGCGCCGACCCGCACCATGCCAAGGGTGTCGAGGTTGCCGAAGCTGTCGCGGTAGTCGGTGAGCAGCCCCTTGGCCACGAGCTGCAACAGAACGGTGTTGTCGCCCTCGAACGTCGTGAAGACGTCGGTGTCGGCCTTGAGCGCAGGAAGCCGGTTGACGGACAGGTACCCCGCACCACCGCAGGCCTCTCGACACATCTGGATGGCGGCGGTGGCGTGCGCCGTGGCGACGGCCTTGAGCCCGGCCGCACGGGCCTCGAGCTCGCGCTGGCGGTGCTCGTCCGGCTCGTCACCGGTGGACTGCACATCGTGCATGAGGGAGACGAGCTCGTTCTGGGCGAGCTGGAGGGCGTAGGACTTCGCCAGCGCCGGAAGCAGCTTGCGCTGGTGCGTGCGGTAGTCGAGCAGCACGACCTCCTCGGTCGCCCCCGGCGGCGTGAACTGGCGCCGGTGGCCCGCATACGTCACGGCCAGGGTGAGGGCGGTCCGCGTCGCTGCGCCGGCGGCGCCGGCCACGCTCACGCGACCGCGCACGAGGGTGCCGAGCATCGTGAAGAAGCGCCGGGTCGGGTTGTCGATGGGGGAGCGGTAGGCGCCCTGCTCGTCGAGGTCGCCGTACCGGCCCAGCAGGTTGGTGCGGGGGACCCGCACGTGCTCGAAGGTCAGCCGACCGTTGTCGACACCGGCCAGACCCGCCTTGGCGCCGCAGTCGCCGATGGTGACGCCGGCCATGGGCTCGCCGTCCTCGTCACGGATCGGCACCAGGACGCAGTGCACCCCATGGCTGTGGCCGTCGGTGACCAGCTGGGCGAACACCGCGGCGAGCCGGCCGTCGCGGGCGGCGCCACCGATGTAGTCCTTGCGACTGCTCAGGTCGGGGGTGTGGACGACGAGCTCGTCGGTCGCGGCGTCGTAGGTCGCCGTCGTACCCAGCGACTGCACGTCCGAGCCGTGCCCCGTCTCGGTCATCGCGAAACAGCCGGGGAGGGTGGCGTCGATGATGCCCGGCAGGTATCGCGCGTGGTGGGCGGCGGTGCCGAGGTTGGCCACCGCGCCACCGAACAGTCCCCAGTGCACGCCGGCCTTGACCATGACGGACAGGTCGGCGTGGCCGAGCATCTCGAAGGCCGTGACCGATCCGCCGAGGTCGCCGTTGCCGCCGGCCTCCTTGGAGAAGCCGCGTGCGGGATGTCCGGTGGCTGCGATCTTCTGGACCTGGTCGGCCACCCGGGCTCGGTACTCCTCCATGGTCAGCTCCGACTGGGGAGCCGCGAAGTCGGCCGGGGACAGGTTGGTGCGGGCCTCTTCCTTGATGTGGGCCCAGCGGCCGTCGATGGCCCGGCGCAGCTCGGTGGCGAGGTCGGTCATGGTGGCTCCTCTGTCGAGCGGCTCAGGGTGAGGAAGGGTCGGACGGGTCGGTCAGGTCGGGTCGGGCCAGGCGGCGGACAGGCCGCCCCAGGCCAGCTCGGTGAGGTGCGCGGTGAGCTCGGCGCGGGTCGACGTGGGGTCGGCGAGCCACTGGTCGGCGGCGGCGCGGACCATGCCCACGACTCCGGCGCCCCAGACCGGGGCGGCCGAGGGGTCGCGGCCCACCGAGGTGAGCGCGGCACCGATCAGGGCGGACATCTGGTCGGCGATGTGGCTGGTGACAGCCAGGGCTGGGTCGCCACCCGACGGGGTGTCGAGCAGGGGAGCGTTGACGACGAAGCGGTAGACCTCGGGGTCGCCCTCGACGAGGGCGAGGTAGGAGTCGATCGCTGCCGCGATGATGGCCCGTGGGGTCCCACCCGCCTGCGCGAGGTCCGGGGTGCCCTCGCCCATCGCCGTGCCGAGGTCCCGCAGGATCCGCGCGTCCACGCTCTGCGACACCGCGACATACAAGCCTGAGCGGTCGGTGAAGTGGCGGTAGAACACCGTCTTCGAGGTGCCGGCCGCGGCGGCGATGTCGTCCATGCCGACACCGGCGCCGTGCTCGCGGATGGCCCTCAGGGTGGCCTCGACGAGCTCGCGTCGCCGGCTCGTGCGGTGCTGGTCCCAACGCGTGCTGCGACCGTCCGTGGTGGTGCTCACGCGACCGACGTTAGCAGGTACTGCACGTACCTGCTACCGTCGGTATCAGTAACCCTCGACCTCTCAGGAGCATCTCGTGGCCGCATCTGCGAAGCCTCGCCGCGCCGCCGTCATCGGCGGCAACCGCATCCCGTTCGCCCGCGCCAACAGGGCCTATGCCAAGGCCTGCAACCAGGACCTGCTCACTGCCGCACTCGACGGCCTCGTGGCCCGGTTCGGGCTGGCGGGGGAGACCGTCGGCGAGGTCGCTGCAGGTGCCGTGCTCAAGCACAGCCGCGACTTCAACCTCACCCGCGAGGCTGTCCTCGGGTCGAGCCTGGCGCCGACCACCCCTGCGTACGACGTGCAGCAGGCCTGCGGCACCGGCCTCGAGGCGACCATCCTCGTCGCCAACAAGATCGCCCTCGGGCAGGTCGAGTCCGGCGTCGCCGGGGGCACCGACACGGCCTCCGACGCCCCGATCGCCGTCAACGAAGGGCTGCGCGAGGTGCTGCTCGCCCTCAACCAGGCCAAGACGCCGGGCCAGCGGCTCAAGGCGGTCGCACGGCTGCGTCCTGGGCAGGTCGTCCCCGAGATCCCGCGCAACGTCGAGCCGCGCACCGGGCTGTCGATGGGCGAGCACATGGCCCAGACGGCGGCCCAGTGGGGCGTCAGCCGTGAGGCGCAGGACGAGCTCGCGGTCCACAGCCACCGCAACCTCGCTGCTGCCTATGACCGCGGCTTCTTCGACGACCTCCTCACCCCCTACCTCGGCCTGACCCGCGACCAGAACCTGCGCGCCGACTCCTCCCTCGACCAGCTCGCGAGGCTGAAGCCGGTCTTCGGCCGTGGTGACGCCGCCACGATGACGGCAGGCAACTCGACGCCCCTGACCGACGGCGCCTCGGTGGTCCTGCTCGGCAGTGACACGTGGGCGGCCGAGCACGGCCTGCCCGTCCTCGCCCACCTCGTCGACGCGCAGACCGCGGCGGTCGACTACGTCACCGGGCACGAGGGGCTGCTCATGGCTCCTGTCCACGCGTTGCCCCACCTGCTCGAGCGGCAGGGGATGAAGCTGCAGGACTTCGACCTCGTCGAGATCCACGAGGCTTTCGCCGCCACCGTGCTCTGCACCCTCGCGGCCTGGGAGAGCGAGTCGTTCTGCCGCGACCGGCTCGGCCTGGATGTCCCCATCGGCACGCTCGACCGAAGCAGGCTCAATGTCAACGGGTCGTCACTGGCGGCGGGTCATCCCTTCGCCGCCACGGGAGGCCGCATCGTCGCTTCACTGGCGAAATCCCTGCAGGAGAAAGGGTCTGGCGCCCGAGGCCTGATCTCCATCTGTGCGGCCGGCGGCCAAGGCGTCATGGCGATCCTCGAGGCGGCCTGACATGGCGGGCGCCTACGCAGGGTTCGTCAACAGTGCTCTCGGCACCAAGCTCGCGACCCGGCTCGGCCTCCCGCAACCCGTGCGGCTGCGCCGGTATGTCGCGGAGGCACCTCTGATCGAGGGGCCCGTCCTCGTCGGTGGCCTCACCGACGCACCGGTCGCCACGCGCGCCAAGGACCTGCTCGCAGAGGAGGGCATCGAGGTCGTGGACGCCGTGCCCGACGGCGAGAAGGTCGGTGCGGCGATCCTCGACCTCACCGCGGTGCAGGGACCGGCTGACCTCGACGTCGTGCGCGTCCTGCTCGCCCCCGCGCTCAAGGCGATGCGCGCATCGGGGCGCGTCATCATCGTGGGCGCCGATCCCTCCTCTGCCGCGACCTTCGCCCAGGCCGCGGCCCGTCGCTCGCTCGAGGGCATCACGCGCTCGGTCGGCAAGGAGCTGCGCTCCGGTGCCACCGCCAACCTCGTGCTCGTTGCCGATGGTGCGGGGGCCAACGCCGACGCAGCGTTGCGCTTCCTGTTGTCCGGCCGCTCGGCCTACGTCGACGGCCAGGTCATCCGGGTCGGTGCGGGCAGCCCGACCGAACCCGCTGACCGGAGTGCTCCCCTCGCTGGCAAGGTCGCGGTGGTGACGGGTGCGGCCCGCGGGATCGGTGCGGCGATCGCCGAGGTGCTGGCCCGCGACGGCGCGAAGGTGGTCTGCGTCGACATCCCGGGAGCGGGGGAGTCGTTGGCCCGCACCGCGAACCGTGTCGGGGGTACTGCCCTCCAGGTCGACGTGACGGCGCCCGATGCGGGGCGACGAATCCTCGACCACGCCACCGAGCGCCACGGTGGACTCGACATCGTCGTCCACAACGCCGGCATCACCCGGGACAAGCTGCTCGCCAACATGGACCAGTCACGCTGGGCGTCCGTGCTCGATGTCAACCTCGGCTCGATCCTGAGGATGAACGAGGTCCTCCTGGGTGACGTCGGTCTCCGCGACGGCGGCCACGTCGTCCTCGTCTCCTCCATCGCCGGGATCGCCGGCAACCGCGGCCAGACCAACTACGCCGCCTCCAAGGCCGGCGTCATCGGGCTGGTTGAAGCACTGGCGGGTGACGCTGAGCTGCGTCGGCGTGCCATCACCGTCAACGCCGTGGCGCCGGGGTTCATCGAGACCGAGATGACTGCCAAGGTGCCGTTGGCGACCCGCGAGGTCGGCCGGCTGCTCAACTCCCTGAGCCAAGGTGGCCTGCCCGTCGACGTCGCCGAGACCATCGCGTGGTTCAGTCAGGACGCCAACGCGGGCGTGACCGGCAACGTCGTCCGCGTCTGCGGCCAGAGCCTGCTCGGAGCCTGAGGTGGAGCTGCGTGAGGTCTCCTGCGCCCCGGCACTCGGTCCGCTCTTCGCCCGGGCCGCCGTCACCCAGCGGGGTCGCGGTGGCGACCTGCCCACCCACGGCCTGCACCTGGGCGGGCTGGTAGTCGACCGGGGACACCTGCTCGACTACCAGCACCTGTGCCGTTTCGCTGGGGGAGACGTCCTGCCGCACACCTATCCCCACGTGCTGGGGTTCCCCCTCCAGGTGCAGCTCATGGCTGACCGAGGGTTCCCGCTGCCGCTCCCCGGGCTGGTGCACCTCGAGAACCGCATCACCGTCCACCGGCGGCTCACCGCCGACGACCGCCTCGACCTGACCGTCCGTGCCAAGGACCTGCGTCCGCACGCCAAGGGGACGCTGGTCGACCTCGTCACCGAGGTCGACGTCGACGGTGAGCGGGTGTGGGAGGGGGGCAGCACCTACTTGCGCCGCGGGCGCGGCGACGCCGACGCGGTGGCAGGCGAGGCTGCCCCGCCGCTGCCGGACGGTCCGGCCGCCGGCCTCCTGCACCTCCCCGAGGGACTGGGTCGGGCGTATGCCGCCGTGTCCGGCGACGTGAACCCGATCCACCTGCACGCCCTGAGTGCCAGGGTCATGGGGTTCCCGCGCGCCATCGCCCACGGCATGTGGACAGCGGCCCGCACGCTGGCCACGCTGGGTCCGGTCGCCAACGGCCCCTCGGCGACGGCGGTGTGGTTCCGCAAACCGGTCTTGTTGCCGTCCACGGTGGAGCTGGTCGTGGACGACGACGGCGACCGCTGGGTGGCCGGGCTCCGCTCGGGTCACGACCCCGTGCGCGAGCACTTGGTCCTGACCCTCTCGGCCTGACCTCGCCCACCAGGTCGACGCCTGCAGGCGGAGAGTGTCCACCGAGCCAGGACACGAATACCGTTGTGGTGCAACTGATCTGGCCCTGTGGATGAGGGTCGGGTGTTGTCGGTGGTCGCCGATAGTGTCCTTGGTATGGCGACCAGTCCAGACCTGCCGAACCTCACCTCGGGTGAGGGCTCGGGTGAGTGCTCGGGTGGGTGCTCAGGTGAGGGTCGCCCGGTGTTGGGGGCTGCCAGGGTGGCGCGCCAGGTGCTGGGGGGTGCGGACGCGGACCGGTTGTGGTCCCTTGGCGACGCAGAGGTCGCGGCGGCGCTGTCCGTGTTGAGCGAGGTGGCCTCGAGCGTCAGGGCGCAGCTGGTGTTGGTGCTGGCTGAGGCCAAGCGACGCAGCCTGGGTGCTGGGCAGGGCTGGGGCCCGGTGGACTGGGCGCACGCCATGGCGCCGATGCTGGCGATGCGGGACCTGCTCGAGGTCGACCGGGTCGCCGCGGCCGCAGCCTCGGGGGAGCACCACCTGGACGAGGTCGTCGACGCTGTCGCTGCGGCCACCTCGCACAGCGACAGGGTGCGGGGGCAGGCGTTGGCGGTGGGCAAGGCCGCACAGATCTGCCGGTTCCACACCAGCATCCGCGGCCTGGCCGACCCGGGCGACCTGGCAAAGGCGACCACCGACCTGGTGGGGTGGGCCCGGGCCGGTGACGGGCTGAGCGAGCGTGACCTGGCGGTCGCGATCAACCACCTGGGTGAGGTGATGCGCCCCGACCGGCTCGTGGAGCGCGACGCGGCAGTGCGTCGGGCGCACCGGTCACTGCTCGCTGCTCACGGGTCACTGGCGAGGGCCCGGTGGGGATGTGGCGCTACACCCTGGTCCTGGACCAAGAAGGCGCCGCCGCTCTGGACAGTGCGGTCGATGCGTTGGCCAGACCCCGCCGTGAGGCCGACACCGGCAACCTCGACCCCCGAACCCCCGCCGCGCGGCGAGCCGATGCGTTGCTGGACCTGGTCGACCGTGCGGCGTCCGCACCGCCCGGGGTGCCGCGCCAGGCCAAGACCGCCCTGGTCGTCACCATCGGGCTGGACGTGCTGACGGGTCGCTGCCGCGGGGCAGGGTTGACCCCGACCGGGGAAGTGCTCAGCGCGGGCACCGTGCGCAGGCTCGCCTGTGAGGCCCAGGTCATCCCCGTGGTCCTGGGCACCCGCGGTGAGGTGTTGGACCAAGGCATGGCAAGGCGGTTGTTCGACCGCGCCCAGATCCGGCACCTGTGGCTACGAGACCGGCACTGCACCTTCCCCGGCTGCTCCAAACCCCCCGCATGGACCGACGCGCACCACCTGGTCCACTGGGTCGACCACGGACCCACTGACATCGACAACGCCGCCCTGCTCTGCCGAGCCCACCACAGCATCGTCCACACCCACCGCTACGGCGCCACCATCACCAACGACGACGTAGGCAAACCGCAGGTCCAGTGGGACCTGACCACCGACTCCTACGACACCACCCTCGCCCAATGGCGAACCCGAACCCGAACCCAGGCACGAAACCAGCCCCGCCCCATACCCGCCACAGCCTGAGCGGGCGATGAGGAGCGCCGGGAAGTCAGGACGACGCCGGCTCCGCGGCTGTCGAGGGACCTGTGTCGCGGGTGCGTGCGGCCTCGCCTCGAACAGTCTTGGCGTAGCAGCGGGAGAGGTCGGACTCGGCGTAGTGACCGAAGTCGATGGTCCGGACATAGCCACAGGACTCGTAGAGCGCGATGGCGTCTGGCTGGACGATCCCGGTCTCCAGCACGAGCAGCTGCGCCCCTGCGGCCGCGGCGGTGTGCTCGAGGTCGGCGAGGACCAGCCGTGAGATGCCCCGTCGACGGGCCCGCGGCGTGACGTACATCCGCTTGAGCTCGGCGACGGGCACGTCGAACCGCGCGGCCAGGTCCGGCCGGTGCCGCCAGCCACCCATGCCGACCGGCCCCGTGGCATCGGTCGCGAGGACGAACGCGCCCTGGGGAGAGGCGAACTCGCCGTCGACGATGGGGGAGACGTCAGGGCCGCCGTAGATGGTCGCGTAGTAGGACTGCACCTCCTCGACCAGGTGCTGGACGACCGGGTCGCTGAACAGCACGGCGCGCAGGGTCACGTCCGGAAGTGCCACGGGCACAGGCAGATCTGTCACGGTCAGTCGCGCAGGGCCGCCACGGCCTCCGCGACCGGGAGGTGGCCGGACACGAGCTCGAGCACCTGCCCGTCCCCGGCACCGGTGCTGAGCAGCTCGGCCAGCACTGCGGCGACGTCGGCGCGTGGGACCTCGCCACGCTCGACGGACCTGCCGACCTCGACCCGGTCGGTGGCGTCGCCGTCGGTGAGCCGGCCGGGGCGGACGATCGTCCATGCCAGCTCGGTGCGCGACCGGAGGTTGGCGTCGGCAGCAGCCTTGGCGCGCAGGTAGACCTGGAAGGCGTCGTCGGAGTCGGGGTCGGCCGAGTCCGCGCCCATCGACGACACCATGACGTAGCGCCCGACCCCAGCTGCGACGGCCGCGTCGGCGAGCAGGACCGCTGCCCCACGGTCGACGGTGTCCTTGCGCTGCGCCCCGCTGCTGGGGCCGGCGCCCGCAGCGAAGACCACGGCGTCGGCCCCGGCGATGGCAGCGGAGAGGGCCTCGACCGTGGCTCGCTCGAGGTCGACGACCTCGGCGCGGGCACCCTGGTTCTCGACGTCACTGACATGGTCGGGGTTGCGCACCAGGGCGATGGCCTCGTGGCCGCGAGCGGTCAGCTCCTTCTCGAGCAGCAGGGCGATCTGTCCGTGTCCTCCGGCGATGGCGACGATCATGTCCCTGTTCTACACCTCACCCTTTGCCGCCGGACGCGCGGTGCGTCCGGCGGCCCCGGTGTGAGTCAGTCCGAGTCGTTCGACTCAGGCGACGTCGAACCGGTCGAGCTCCATCACCTTGGTCCAGGCCGCCACGAACTCGCTGACGAAGCGGTCCTTCGCGTCGTCGCTGGCGTAGACCTCGGCAACCGCGCGCAGCTCGGAGTTCGAGCCGAACACGAGGTCCGCGCGGGTGCCGGTCCAGCGGACCTGACCCGAGGCGTCACGTGCCTCGAACGTCGAGGCACCCTCGGAGCTGGGGGTCCACTGGGTGCCGAGGTCGAGCAGGTTGACGAAGAAGTCGTTCGTCAGCGTGCCGGGTGCGTCGGTGAGGACACCGTGCGCCGAGCCGTCGTAGTTCGCCCCGAGGACCCGCAGGCCGCCGACGAGGACGGTCATCTCCGGAGCACTCAGCGTGAGCAGGTTGGCGCGGTCGACCAGCTGGTACTCCGCCCCGACGCGGTGGCCCTTGCCCGGGTAGTTGCGGAAGCCGTCGGCGCGGGGCTCGAGCCAGGCGAAGGACTCGACGTCGGTCTGCTCCTGGGTCGCGTCGACGCGACCCGGGGTGAAGGGGACCTTGATGTCGCTGCCGGCCGCCTTGGCCGCCTGCTCGACACCCACGCCGCCCGCGAGGACGATGAGGTCGGCGAGGGAGACCTGGCGAGCACCCTTGCTGTTGAACGACTCCTGCACACCTTCGAGGGTGCGCAGCACGCTCGCCAGCTCGGCCGGGTTGTTGACCTCCCAGCCGTTCTGCGGGGCGAGGCGGATGCGTGCACCGTTGGCGCCGCCGCGCTTGTCACTGCCGCGGAAGGAGGCCGCAGCGGCCCACGCGGTGCAGACGAGCTGGGAGACGCTGAGGCCGGCGTCGGCCACCATCGTCTCGAGCTCGGCCACGTCGTCGGCCGTGATGGTCTCACCGGACGCTGCAGGCAGCGGGTCCTGCCACAGCTGGACCTCGCTCGGTACCTCGGGGCCGAGGTAGCGCACGACCGGGCCCATGTCGCGGTGGGTGAGCTTGAACCACGCGCGGGAGAAGGCCTCGGCGAACTCTTGCGGGTTCTCCAGGAACCGGCGCGAGATCTGCTCGTAGACCGGGTCGACGCGCAGGGCGAGGTCGGTCGTGAGGAAGTTCGGAGCGATCTTCCGGGTGGCGTCGTGGGCGTGGGGGACGGTGGCTTCGCCGGCGCCGTCCTTGGGCTTCCACTGGTGGGCGCCCGCGGGGCTCTTCGTGAGCTCCCACTCGTAGCCGAACAGGTTCTCGAAGAAGTCGTTGCTCCACTGCGTCGGCGTCGTGGTCCAGGTGAGCTCGATGCCGCTGGTGATCGCGTCGGCGCCGCTGCCGGTGCCGAAGCTGTTCTTCCAGCCCAGCCCCATCTGCTCCAGCGGGGCGCCCTCGGGCTCGTCCGACACGTGCTCGTCCGGGTCGGCCGCACCGTGGGTCTTGCCGAAGGTGTGACCACCGGCGATGAGGGCGACCGTCTCCTCGTCGTTCATGGCCATCCGGCCGAATGTCTCGCGGATGTCGCGCGCCGAGGCGAGCGGGTCGGGCTCGCCGTTGGGGCCCTCGGGGTTGACGTAGATCAGGCCCATCTGGACCGCGGCGAGCGGGTTCTCGAGCTCGCGGTCACCGGTGTAGCGGTCATCACCGAGCCACTCGGTCTCCGGGCCCCAGTAGACGTCCTCGTCGGGCTCCCACACGTCGACGCGACCGCCGGCGAAACCGAAGGTCTCGAAGCCCATGGTCTCGAGGGAGACGTTGCCGGTCAGGACGATGAGGTCGGCCCACGAGAGGCTGCGGCCGTACTTCTTCTTCACCGGCCACAGCAGGCGGCGGGCCTTGTCCAGGTTGGCGTTGTCGGGCCAGCTGTTGAGCGGCGCGAAGCGCTGCTGCGCGGCTCCCGCGCCACCGCGGCCGTCCTGGACGCGGTAGGTGCCGGCGCTGTGCCAGGCCATGCGAATCATGAACGGGCCGTAGTGACCGAAGTCGGCCGGCCACCAGTCCTGGGAGGTGGTGAGCACCTCGGCGATGTCCTGCTTCACGACGGCGAGGTCGAGGGACGCGAATGCTGTCGCGTAGTCGAAGTCCGCGCCGTAGGGGTTGGCCACGGCGGGGTTCTTCGCGAGGATCTTGACGTTGAGGCGCTCGGGCCACCAGCCGCGGCTGCCGCCGCCCTGGGCCGGCTCCGGAGCGCGGTTGTGCACGACGGGACACGTGCGGTCACTGTCGTTCATCTCGCCGACGCGGGTCTGGTGACCCTCGGCGCTGGTGGTGGTGGTGGTGGTGGTGTCGTTCTCGGACATGACTTCCTTCCGGACGGGTTCGCTGACGTACTGCAAGGTTTCTGTCGAGGGGTTCGGCAGAGGGGTTCTGTGTGGTTCGTTCGGGTGGGTGCGCCGGGTGGCTCAGCCAGCAGCCGCGGCTGCGCACGCCGCGCACTGCCCGTGGTAGACGACCTCGGCCTCGTCAATGGTGAACCCATGGTCGTCGGAGGCCGTGAGGCACGGCGCGTGGCCCACGGCACAGTCGACGTCGGCGATGGCCCCACAGGAGCGGCACACCACGTGGTGGTGGTTGTCACCCACCCGCGTCTCGTACCTCGCGACCGAGCCGGGCGGCTGGATGCGCCGCACCAGGCCCGAGCGCGTCAGGGCGCCCAGGCAGTCGTAGACCGCCTGGTGGGACACGTCCGGCACGCCGTGACGAGCCGCCGCGATGAGCGAGTCGGTGTCGGAGTGGGGGTGGGCGCTCACCGCAGCGAGGACCGCGACCCGCGGGCGGGTGACCCGGAGACCTGCGTCGCGCAGCAGCTGTGGCAGGTCGCCCTGGGGGACGGTCGATGGCGTGGACACAACGACCATTCTCCCGCTTGATCTGGAACGAGTCAAGAATCGAGCCGCGGTATCTCGCGCGCGCCGGCCACGACCCGGCCGATAACATCGCAGGGCTGCCCGCGGACCCCCGCGAGCGCCGTACCGAGGGGACCTCGTCCCACACCCCCAACCAAGGAGAGCGCACCGTGCCTGCCCCGATCACCGTCACCATCGCCGGGAGCGAGCGACAGGTGCCGGAGCAGACGACCGCCGCCGACCTGTTCGAGGGTCAGCGCGCCGTCCTCGTCGCGCGCGTCAACGGCGAGCTGCGCGACCTCGCCCACGTCGTGGTCGACGGCGATGTCGTCGAGCCCGTGACCGCGCAGGAGCAGGACGGCCTCGATGTGCTGCGGCACAGCGCAGCGCACGTCCTCGCCCAGGCCGTCCAGGAGACCAACCCCAAGGCCCGCCTGGGCATCGGCCCGCCCATCCGTGACGGCTTCTACTACGACTTCGACGTCGACGACGCGTTCACCCCCGAGGACCTCAAGACCCTCGAGAAGGTCATGCAGCGCATCATCAACGAGGGCCAGACCTTCGTTCGCCGGGAGGTCAACGACGAGGATGCCGCGGTCGAGCTGGCCGACGAGCCCTACAAGATCGAGCTGATCGGGCTCAAGGGTGGCGCCGCCGGCGAGGCCGCCGAGGGCGCCGACGTCGAGGTGGGCGGTGCCCAGCTCACCATCTACGACAACCTCAAGCGTGATGGCAGCCGGGCCTGGGGCGACCTGTGCCGTGGCCCCCACGTGCCGACCACCAAGGTGCTCGGCAACGCCTTCAAGCTGATGCGCAGCGGTGGCGCCTACTGGCGCGGCAGCGAGAAGAACCCTCAGCTGCAACGTGTCTACGGCACCGCATGGGCGACCAAGGACGACCTCAAGGACCACCTCGAACGCCTCGCCGAGGCCGAGAAGCGCGACCACCGGCGGATCGGCGCGGAGCAGGACCTGTTCAGCTTTCCCGACGAGCTCGGCTCGGGCCTGCCCGTGTTCCACCCCAAGGGTGGGGTCATCAAGCGTGAGATGGAGGACTACGTCCGCCTGCGCCACATCGAGGAGGGTTTCCAGTACGTCGGGACCCCCCACATCTCCAAGGAGCAGCTGTTCCACACCTCGGGACACCTGCCCTACTACGCAGAGGGCATGTTCGCGCCGTTCGACGTCGACGGCACGGACTACCGCCTCAAGGCGATGAACTGCCCGATGCACAACCTGATCTTCCGCTCGCGCGGCCGCTCCTACCGTGAGCTGCCGCTACGGCTGTTCGAGTTCGGCTCGGTCTACCGCAACGAGAAGTCGGGGGTCGTGCACGGCCTGACCAGGGTGCGGGGAATGACCCAGGACGACTCGCACTCCTACGTCACCAGGGAGCAGGCACCCGGCGAGATCAGGCACCTGCTCGACTTCGTCCTGTCCCTGCTGCGTGACTTCGGCATGGACGACTACTACCTCGAGCTGTCGACCCGCGAGACCGAGGGCGACAAGAAGGACAAGTTCATCGGTTCCGACGAGCAGTGGGAGCTCGCGACCGACGTGCTGCGAGACGTGGCGGTCGAGTCTGGTCTCGAGCTCGTCCTCGACCCCGGTGGCGCGGCCTACTACGGCCCGAAGATCTCGGTGCAGGCCCGCGACGCGATCGGTCGCACCTGGCAGATGTCGACCATCCAGTACGACTTCAACCAGCCGGAGCGGTTCGGCCTCGAGTACCAGGCAGCCGACGGCTCGCGCCAGCAGCCGGTGATGATCCACTCGGCCAAGTTCGGGTCGATCGAACGGTTCCTCGGGGTGCTCGTCGAGCACTATGCCGGTGCGTTCCCGCCCTGGCTCTCGCCGGTGCAGGTCCTCGCGGTGCCCGTCGCGGAGGAGTACTCCGAGTACCTGCACGAGGTCGCGGACCAGCTGCGCCGCAAGGGGATCCGCGTCGAGATCGACGACACCGACGACCGGTTCCCGAAGAAGATCCGCAACGCGAGCAAGTCGCGCGTCCCGTTCACCCTCATCGCCGGCGAGGAGGACCGCTCTGCCGGTGCGGTGTCGTTCCGCTATCGCAGCGGCGAGCAGAAGAACGGGGTCCCGATCGCCGACGCCATCGCCGAGGTCGTGGCCGCGGTGGAGTCCCGCGTCCAGGTGTGATGTCGGCGGCTCGCTGGCCCCGCTCACCGAGAGCAGGTAAGGGGCGTATGGCGTTTGCACCGGCTCGGGTGCCGGGTCCGATGCATAGGATCGGGGCATGAGTGACGCGGCCGAGCCGGACACCGACTTCGCGAGCGTGCCGGACGGGTTCGAACGGTTGTGGACGCCGCACCGGATGGCCTACATCACGGGGGACCGGCCGAGTGAGTCGGCGGGCGACGGCTGCCCGTTCTGCGCGGCCCCGGGGCGCGGGGACGCCGACGGCCTGGTGGTCCACCGCGGCGCGCACTGCTACGTCGTCATGAACCTCTTCCCCTACAACCCCGGCCACGTGCTCGTCTGCCCCTATCGCCACGTCTCCCTCTACGTCGACCTCACCGACGAGGAGACGGCCGAGTTCGGCCGCCTCACGAAGGAGGCCATCGCTGCCCTCGACACGACCTCGCAGCCGATGGGTTACAACATCGGCATGAACCAGGGGGCCGTTGCGGGGGCCGGGGTACAGGCGCACCTGCACCAGCACGTTGTGCCCCGCTGGGGCGGCGACATGAACTTCCTGCCCATCATCGGGCAGACGAAAGCTCTTCCGATGCTGCTCGAGGACGTGCGGGGGCGCCTCGCCGCAGCCTGGCCCGGCGGGTCGACCGGGTCTGACGCCCTGGACGACTCCGGCGCTGCCACGGACGGGTCGCCCACCAAGGGCCGAGGCCTTCCAGCGGCAGGAAGCTGAGCAGGCAGACCACCAGCGGAAGGAAGTGGATCTTGAGCATGAGGTAGGTGCTCAGGTGAAACCCTCCCCAGAAGCCCAGCGCCGCATACAGGGCCCGCCCGCGCAGCCAGAGCAGCACGGGCGAGCAGAACTCCGCGACCATCACCACCCACTGCAGTGCGTGGGTCAGCGCGGGGTGCGAGCCGACCCACGGACCGATGCCGTTGGGGCGGCGGGTCAGCGCCCAGATCAGGGTCGCGCCGTTGGCCCAGCCCCAGCCGCCGAAGCGCACCTTGGCGCTGGCGGACAGGAAGTAGATCGACACGGCCCCGATCTGCACCATCCGGATCGCCCAGCCGGCGGCCTGCGACCGCACGTCGACGTCGAAGACGCGGGCGCGCCCCGCCGTCGGCAGGACGAACAGGGCCAGGACCAGCGCGAAGTGGTCGTGGTCGACCTTGGAGTAGGCGAACGCGTTGCTCACCCAGTCGAGCATCCCTACCGCACAGATCCAGCCGGCCAGGCGGGGCAGGCGCCCCGTGGCGGCGACCAGCGCGCTCACGACGATCACCCCGAGCAGCACCCGGACGTAGAGGTGTGACGGGGCCGGCAGGTGCAGGACGTCACGGACGACCAGCCCGCGGTAGAGGCTCGAAGGCACGTCGCCGTGGGGGATCGGGTCGGTGACGATCCACAGGACGTCGAGCAGGACGAACGGGTAGATGACGTGCCGCAGCCACGCGACCCGCGCCAGGGGGAGCGAGGGGGCGAGGAACCGCTCGACAGCGTTCATCGTGAACCCCGCCCGCCCGGGAGGCCGCTGGGCTGCGGGTCGAGGGGGGCGCGGACCTGCCAGGTGGTTAGCGTGTGCACCGTGGCGTTGCCCGTGGGGATGCTCGTGGAGGTGTTGCGCAGCCAGATGACCGCGTAGGGCGTCTCGTCGGGCAGCTGCCTCCGGTGCAGCACCGCGATGTCCTGGAGCAGCTCCGGGGTGCGGATGATGCGCGGCGCCTGGCCCTCGATCTCGGCACGCTCGATACCGATCATCTCCTTGGACAGCGGCACCCGGACCACTTCGTCGTCGGTCGTGAGGGCGTCCATCGTCAGGGAGTTGACGACACCGTCGCCACGCACCGAGAAGGCGTACTGCGACATCGGTGCGAAGGGCCACCACTCGTCGTCGCCGACCCACGTGCCGAGGCAGACGGTGGTGACGACGACCGCGGTCGTCGCCAGCCGCCACAGCATGGAGTACGGCTCGAGCCGCTCCGTGGTGCCGCTCCGACGCCCCCTCATGGCCGTCATGGTGCCACGCGGGTGAGAGACTTCGGCCATGGACACCGCACCGGACAGCGCCCTTCGGGAGCGCGGCCTGCTCATCTTCGACGGTGACTGCGGCTTCTGCACGACCAGCGCCCACTTCCTGTCGCGCTGGGTCGACCGGCACCAGCGTTACGAGGTGCAGCCCTGGCAGCAGCTCGACCTCGCTGCGCTGGGGGTCACGGAGGCCGACTGCATCGAGGCCGCGCAGTTCGTGCGTCGCGACGGCTCGGTCGTCGCCGGGCACCTCGCCATCGCCGAGGGCCTCACGCACGGCGCGCCGTTGTGGCGACCGTTCGGCCACCTGTTGGTGCTCCCCGGCGTCTCGGCGCTCGCGGCCCGCGCCTACGCCTGGGTCGCCGACCATCGCTACGTACTTCCCGGGGGGACCCCGGCGTGCGCGCCGCAGCTGCCGGCCCAGCCTCAGTAGGCTGCCCCCACCATGCTCAACAAGTACGCACGCGCGCTCTTCACCACGATCTTCACCCCCGTGGCCCGCCTGTTCCTCAAGCTCGGCATCAGCCCGGACGTCGTGACCGTCGTGGGGACCATCGGGGTGTGCACGGGTGCCCTCGCCTTCTACCCGCGCCACGAGTTCTTCTGGGGCACCATCGTCATCGTCGTGTTCGTGTTCTCCGACACCGTCGACGGAGTCATGGCCCGCATGTCCGGCCGCTCGGGCAAGTGGGGTGCCTACCTCGACTCCACGCTGGACCGGGTCGGCGACGCTGCGATCTTCGGTGGGCTCGTGCTCTGGTACGCCGGTCGCGGCGACAACTTCCTGATGGCCGGGCTCGCACTGGCCTGCCTGATCCTCGGCAGCGTGGTGTCCTACGCCAAGGCACGCGCCGAGGGGCTGGGGTTCTCCGCCGATGTGGGCATCGCCGAGCGGGCCGACCGCCTGGTGGTCGTGCTGGCCACCACGGGCCTGGTCGGCATCGGTCTCCCTGAGGTCGTGCTCACGGTGGTCCTGGCCCTGCTCGCCGTCGCGAGCCTGATCACCGTGGTCCAGCGGATGCTCATGGTGCGCCGCCAGGCGCTCGCCGCAGCCCTGTGAGCCACCTCGGCGACGTCCTCGCCGTGACCGGCTACCGGCTCGGGTGGGGCACCGTCCGGCGACTGCCCGAACGGGCCGCCTATGCCGCTTTCGACCGCCTCGCGGACCTCACCGTGGCACGGGGCGGCAAGGGCGTGCAGCGGCTGCGCAGCAACTACGCCAAGGCGCGTCCCGAGCTCGACCATGCTGCCCTCCAGGACCTGGTCCGGTCCGGTATGCGGTCCTACCTGCGCTACTACTGCGAGGCCTTCCGCCTGCCCGACCGGTCGCCGGAGGACATCGCGGCCCAGGTGCGCGTCGAGGGTGATGGGCCCGTGCGGGCCGAGCTCGACGATGGACGCCCCGTCGTCTGCTTCCTCGGGCACCTCGGCAACTGGGACCTCGCCGGTGCGTGGGGCACCCGCGCCCTCGGTCCTGTCGTCACCGTCGCGGAACGGCTGGAGCCCGAGGAGGTGTATGCCGAGTTCCTCGAGTTCCGGGAGTCCCTCGGCATGACGATCCTGCCGCTGACCGGAGGGGGCGATGTCTTCGCCCAGCTGCGCGGCCACTTGGCCTCACCAGTGCTGATGCCGCTGCTCGCCGATCGCGACCTGACCGCACGCGGCATCGAGGTCGACCTGCTCGGGCATCGCTCCAAGATGGCGGCCGGTCCGGCCGCCCTGGCGCTCGGTAGTGGCGTGGCGCTGCACCCGGTGTCCATCCACTACGAGCCCGTGCCGGACTCGTGGCGGCACCGCGTCGTCATCACCTTCCACGACCGGGTCGAGGTGCCGGCCACCGGCACGACCCGCGCCAAGGCGGTCGCCATGACCCAGCAGTGCGCCGATGTGCTCGGCGCCTCGATCCGCGAGCACACCGCCGACTGGCACATGCTGCAGCGGGTCTTCCTCGACGACCTCGAACCCCGGACCTCCGGGACCTCTGAGACCGCCGGGACCTCTGGGACCGCCTCGTGAGGATCGGCATCGTCTGCCCCTACTCCTTCGACGTGCCCGGGGGAGTGCAGTTCCACGTGCGCGACCTCGCTGAGCACTTCCTGGCGCAGGGACACCACGCCTGCGTCCTCGCGCCCGCAGACGAGGACACCCCGCTGCCTGACTACGTCGAGTCGGTGGGCCGCGCCGTCCCGGTCCGCTACAACGGATCGGTGGCCCGGCTCAACTTCGGCCCGGTCACCGCAGCCCGCGTGGGGCGCTGGCTCGAGCGTGGCGAGTTCGACGTGCTGCACATCCACGAGCCGGTCACCCCGAGCATCTCGCTGCTGGCCCTGTGGTCGGCCGAGGGTCCGGTGGTGGCCACCTTCCACACCTCCAACCTGCGCTCGCGAGCCATGCAGGCGGCATACCCGCTGCTGCGTCCCAGCCTGGAGAAGATCAACGGGCGCATCGCCGTCTCCGAGGACGCGCGGCGCACCGTCACCACGCACCTCGGCGGCGACGCTGTCGTGATCCCCAACGGGGTCAACGTGAGCCGGTTCGCCGACGCCAAGCCGAACCCCGCGTGGACCGGCACCGAGCAGACGCCGACCCTGGCGTTCCTCGGGCGCATCGACGAGCCGCGCAAGGGCCTGCCGGTCCTGGCCGCGGCGATGCCGGCCGTCCTGGCGCGCCACCCCGGCGCCCGCGTGCTCGTGGCCGGACCCGGCGATGTCGAGGCCGCCCGCGAGCGGATGGACCCACAGGTCGCCGCGGCGACAGAGTTCCTGGGCATGGTCAGCGACGAGGACAAGGCCGCGTTGCTGTCGTCGGTGGACGCCTACGTCGCGCCACACACCGGGGGAGAGAGCTTCGGCATCGTCCTCGTGGAGGCGATGAGCGCCGGTGCACCTGTCGTGGCCAGCGACCTCGCCGCCTTCGTGCGGGTCCTCGATGCCGGCAGGTGCGGGGCGATGTTCGCCAACGAGGACCCGGCCGACCTGGCCCGCCAGCTCCTGCGGCTGCTCGGCGACCCAGCCGAGCGCCACCGTCTGCGTGTCGAGGGCAGCCGGCGGGCGCAGGTCTTCGACTGGGCCGTCGTCGCCGAGGACGTGATGGCTGTCTACGAGACGGTGACCCACGGGGTCGACGACTGGCGCGAGGACCGGATCGACCCGGCCGACACCCGCTGGACCCGGCTGTTGCGCGGCCGGCGAGGAGGCGAGGACTGATGCAGACCGTCACCTGGACCGCGGTCGCCGTGGCCGTCCTGCTCAGCATCGCCTGGTACCTCTCCTACAACGCCGCCCGCCTCGACCGCCTGCACACGCGCGCCGAGGGTGCGCTGTCGGCCCTGGACGCCCAGCTCGTCCGGCGTTCCGAGGCCACCCTCGAGCTCGCGAACTCGGGAGCGCTCGACCCGGCCAGCGCGCTCATCCTCGCCGGCGCTGCTTCGGAGGCGCTCGAGGCGCACAACGAACGCGCCATGGAGGAGGACTTCCTCGAAGGGCAGAGCTTCGGCCAGCGCGAGGTGCTCGAGAGTGACCTCACCGCCGCGCTGCAAGCCGCCCTGAGCGCGGACGTCGTCTCCAAGATCCGTCACGACGACAACCTCGGGGCGCTCGCCCTCCAGCGGGTCGAGGCGGCCGGGGTCCGCGTCCAGCTGGCGCGGCGGTTCCACAACGACGCGGTCACCGACGTCCGCAGGGTGCGCCGCAAGTCCGTGGTCCGGTTGTTCCGCCTCGCCGGCCACGCGGTCCTGCCGCGCACCGTCGAGTTCGACGACGAGCTGCCCCCCGCCGTCCGCACCTGAAGCCCAGCCGCCCCCGCAAAGCGGCGGTTGCGCGGCAACACGGGACTTGTAGGCACCGATGTCGCCACGCAACCCCCGCTTTGCTGGTGTGTCGGGGCTCGGTCCTGACGTCGGGACGCACCAACTAGCATGGAAGTCGAAGCGCGTCCCCCTGCGCTGCGCCCTGAACAGATCTGGAGCTCGACCGCCATGTCCGCCGACACCACCACCCCCACCAAAGAGTCCTCGTCGCAGCCCACCACCGGCACGGCGCGCGTCAAGCGCGGCATGGCCGAGATGCTGAAGGGCGGCGTCATCATGGATGTCGTCAACGTCGAGCAGGCCAAGATCGCCGAGGACGCCGGCGCGGTCGCCGTCATGGCGCTCGAGCGCGTGCCCGCAGACATCCGCGCCCAGGGTGGCGTCTCCCGGATGTCCGACCCCGACATGATCGACGCCATCGTCGAGGCCGTTTCCATCCCGGTGATGGCCAAGGCCCGCATCGGGCACTTCGTCGAGGCCCAGGTGCTGCAGTCCCTCGGCGTCGACTACATCGACGAGTCCGAGGTGCTGACCCCGGCCGACTACGCCAACCACATCGACAAGTGGAACTTCACCGTCCCCTTCGTGTGTGGTGCGACCAACCTCGGCGAGGCCCTGCGCCGCATCACCGAGGGCGCGGCGATGATTCGCTCCAAGGGTGAGGCCGGTACCGGCGACGTCTCCAACGCCACGACCCACATGCGTCAGATCCGCCAGCAGCTGCGCAAGCTCCAGAACCTGCCCGAGGACGAGCTGTTCGTGGCCGCGAAGGAGCTGCAGGCACCGTACGAGCTGGTCAAGGAGGTCGCCGCGGCCGGCAAGCTGCCCGTGGTCCTGTTCACCGCTGGTGGCATCGCCACCCCCGCCGACGCCGCGATGATGATGCAGCTCGGCGCCGAGGGTGTCTTCGTCGGCTCGGGCATCTTCAAGTCCGGCAACCCTGTCCAGCGCGCCGAGGCCATCGTCAAGGCCACCACGTTCTTCGACGACCCCGACGTGATCGCCAAGGTCTCGCGCGGCCTGGGCGAGGCCATGGTGGGCATCAACGTCGAAGAGATCCCGGAGCCGCACCGGCTCGCCGAGCGCGGTTGGTGAGCTCGGCGTCGTGACCGCGCGGGTTGGGGGGATCCTGCCGGTCCTGCCGGTCCTGCTGGCCCCATGGAGACGGGTTCCAGCCGCCCGCCTCGCCTCACCCGGGGTCAGGCCACGTCGTCGGGCAGGGCCATGAGCAGCACTGGCCGGTGCCCGTCAGGCAGCCACCACGGCCTCGTCTCGCCGACGACCTGCCACCCGTGCCGCGAGTAGAGACGCACCGCGTTGGTCGTCTCCTGCACCACGTCGAGGACCGGACGCAGCCCACTGCGGCGGATGAAGGCGACCGCGGTGGCCAGCAGGGCCGACCCCACGCCGCGACCGGCGACCCCGTGGTCCACGAAGAGGACCGACACCTCCGCGAGCTCGGTCAGCGGGCGGCCTGTGCCGGTGCTCCATACGGTCGCCAGGTCGCCGGGTAGGACGGCAGTCGCGGCAACATGACCCACGACCACGCCGTCGAGCTCGGCGACCCAGGCGGAGAGCTCGGCCGCTCGCTGGAGAAACTGCTCGACCGGGAAGGGCAGCGGCCACCTCTGCGGGTAGCCGCTGTAGGGCTGTTGGGCAGCCAACACCTCGGCCAGCGCGATCAGGTCCTCGGGACGTCGTGGACGGATGGTCACGGCACCGGTCATGCCCCCACGTTAGGACCGTCCGGCCCGCCCGTACCATTCGCGTCGTGACTGCCCAGCCGACCATCGGGGTCCTCGCCGTCCAGGGAGACGTGCGTGAGCACCTGTATGCCCTGGAGCAGGCAGGTGCCCATGGCACCACCGTGCGCCGCCCGCGTGAGCTCGCCGAGGTAGACGCCATCGTCATCCCCGGAGGCGAGTCGACGACGATGGACAAGCTGGTCCGCGCGTTCGACCTCCATGAACCCCTGCGCGAACGGCTCGCCGCAGGGATGCCGGCCTACGGTTCGTGCGCCGGGATGATCATGCTGGCCGACCGGATCGCCGACGCGCGCCCCGACCAGCAGACGCTGGGCGGGCTCGACATCACGGTGCGGCGCAACGCCTTCGGGCGGCAGGTCGACTCCTTCGAGGAGGACATCCACTTCACCGGGCTCGCCGCCACCCTGCGCGCGATCTTCATCCGTGCGCCCTGGGTGGAAGAGGCGGGGGAGTCCGTCGATGTGCTGGCCCGTGTGGAGGACGGACCCGCCGCCGGTAGGATCGTCGCCGTCCGCCAAGGGCCCCTGCTGGCCACCTCCTTCCATCCAGAGGTGAGTGGTGACCACCGGGTCCACGGACTGTTCGTCGGGATCGTGCGGGACTACCTCTTGGAGGGCATGGAATGAGTGGCCACAGCAAGTGGGCGACCACGAAGCACAAGAAGGCGGCCATCGATGCCAAGCGGGGCAAGCTCTTCGCCAAGCTGATCAAGAACATCGAGGTCGCGGCCCGCTCCGGTGGTGGTGACGTCGTCGGCAACCCGACGCTCTACGACGCGATCCAGAAGGCGAAGAAGACCTCGGTCCCCAACAACAACATCGACAACGCGGTCAAGCGCGGCTCCGGTGCGACGGCGGGTGGCTCCGACTGGGAGACCATCACCTACGAGGGCTACGCCCCCGGTGGGGTCGCCGTCCTCATCGAGTGCCTCACCGACAACCGCAACCGCGCCGCCGCAGCGGTGCGCACCGCTTTGAGCCGCAACGGTGGTCAGCTCGCGGAGCCAGGCGCGGTCTCCTACGTCTTCGACCGCAAGGGCGTTGTCGTGGTGCTTAAGGGTGACAAGACCGAGGACGACATCCTGGAGGTGGTCCTCGAGGCCGGGGCCGACGAGGTCAACGACCTTGGCGACTCCTTCGAGATCATCTCCGAGGCGACCGACTTCGTGGCCGTCCGCAAGGCGATCCAGGACGCAGGCATCGACTACGACTCGGCCGAGGCCTCCTGGCTGCCGAACCTCCAGGTGCAGCTCGACGCCGACGGAGCCCGCAGGATGATCCGCGTCATCGAGGCGCTCGAGGACTCCGACGACGTCCAGGACGTCTTCACCAACAGCGACGTCAGCGACGAGGTCCTGGCCGAGCTGGAGGAGGACGAGGACTGACGCGCCCTGCCTCGTCCCGCCGGACGCACCGTCCTTCCCGCGTGTTGCTGCGGGGGAGGCGGGGCGTCGTCCGTGTAGCGTTCACCCGAACACGTGTTCGGATGACCAGCGGCATGACTTCGGATGACCAGCGGCATGACAGGGAGCAGTGGAGTGCGCGTACTCGGTGTCGACCCCGGCCTCACGCGGTGCGGCCTCGGGGTCGTCGACAGTGGCCGCGGCAACCGGCTGACCATGGTCGCCGTGGGGGTCGTGCGCACCCCCGGTGACCGCGACACCGGGGAGCGGCTGGTCTACCTCCAGGACCAGATCGAAGCCTGGCTGGACCGGTTCCAGCCCGATGCGATCGCCTTGGAGCGGGTGTATGCCGCCGACCACGTCCCGACCGTGATGACCACGGCCCAGGCGTCAGCGCTGGCGCTCGTCGCCGCGGCTCGACGCGGCCTGCCGCTCACCACCCACACCCCGACCGAGGTCAAGGCCGCGGTCACGGGATCGGGGCGCGCCGACAAGGCCCAGGTCACCGCGATGGTCACCCGCATCCTCGAGCTCGAGGTCGCCCCCAAGCCAGCCGACGCCGCTGACGCGCTGGCCCTGGCCATCTGCCACCACTGGCGTGGGGGTGGTGACCAGCGGCTCGCGCTGGCCGCCGCGTCCGAGCGGGCCCGGCTCAAGGCGGTGGCCGCGCGCGCCGCCGAGGGCGGCGGGACCGCGGGGACCACGACCGCGGGGACCAGGACCAGGGCGGTGTCCCGGTGATCGCGTCGGTCCGAGGGTCGGTCCAGCACATCGGTCTCGACCGGGTCGTCGTCGAGGTCGGCGGGATCGGCATGCTCCTGCACACGACGCCGGCGACGGCCTCGGCCCAGCACCACGGCCGCGAGACCACGCTCGCCACCACCCTCGTTGTCCGCGAGGACTCCCTGACGCTCTACGGGTTCGGCTCCGACGACGAGCGCGACATCTTCGAGCAGGTGCAGACCGTCTCGGGCGTGGGGCCGCGCCTGGCCCTGGCAATGCTGTCGGTCCTGGCTCCCGACCGCCTGAGGGCGGCGGTGACCGGGTCCGACCTCGCCACCCTCACCAAGGTGCCCGGCATCGGCAGGAAGGGCGCCGAGCGCATCGTCCTGGAGCTGCGCGACAAGATCGGTATGGCGTCGAAGACCGCTGGCGCGACGCCCAGCGCCCCTGCCGCAGCCGGACCTTCGTGGCGTGACCAGGTGGCAGACGCCCTCACCGGCCTCGGCTACTCCGGCAAGCAGGCCGAGGACGCAGTGTCATCCGTGTCGGCCTCGGCCCCGGCTGACGCCGATGTCTCCCAGATGCTGCGCGCCGCCCTGCGCGAGCTGGGGAGGTAGCCGCAGATGGCAGACGGATTCTCCTCCGAGATGTACGAGGACTCCTCGCTCGATGCGACGGCGCGCGTCGTCGACCCCGCTGGCGGCACCGACGAGCGCACTGTCGAGATGGCGCTGCGACCGCGCCGGCTCAGCGAGTTCACCGGCCAGACCCGGGTGCGCGACCAGCTTTCGCTGGTCCTCGAGGCGGCCCGCCGCCGCGGCACCCCGCCGGACCACGTCCTGCTGTCCGGGCCGCCCGGGCTCGGCAAGACCACCTTGGCCATGCTCATCGGCACCGAGCTCGAGCGACCCATCCGCATCACGAGTGGCCCGGCGATCCAGCACGCCGGGGACCTGGCCGCAGTGCTGTCCTCGCTCACCGAGGGGGAGGTGCTCTTCCTCGACGAGATCCACCGGATGTCGCGCTCGGCGGAGGAGATGCTCTACCTCGCGATGGAGGACTTCCGGGTCGACGTCATCGTCGGCAAGGGCCCGGGCGCCACCGCCATCCCGCTCGAGCTGCCGCCCTTCACCGTCGTCGGTGCGACCACCCGGGCCGGGCTGCTCCCGGCGCCGCTGCGTGACCGGTTCGGGTTCACCGGCCACCTCGACTTCTACGCCACCGGCGACCTCGTGACGATCCTGCACCGCTCGGCGCGCCTGCTGGAGGTTGTCGCCGACGCTGACGGCATCGGGGAGATCGCCCGGCGATCGCGGGGCACCCCCCGCATCGCCAACCGCCTGCTGCGCCGGGTCCGCGACTGGGCCCAGGTGCATGGCCGCGATGTCGTCGACGAGCCCGCGGCCCACGCCGCCCTGGCGTTGTTCGACGTGGACGACCGCGGCCTCGACCGCCTCGACCGGGCCGTCCTCGACGCCCTCTGCCGCCGCTTCGGTGGGGGACCGGTCGGCTTGTCGACGCTGGCAGTCGCCGTCGGCGAGGAGGCTGACACCGTCGAGAGCGTTGCCGAGCCCTTCCTCGTCCGCGAGGGCTTCATCACCCGTACGCCGCGAGGCCGGGCCGCGACGTCTCTCGCGTGGGACCACCTCGGCCTGACCGCGCCGGCAGGGATCGAGCGCCAGCCGCCCCTGCCCCTGGACACCGGCGAAGGGCGTTTCGGCTCCTGACCGCATGTTCGCCGGTGGGCACCCGGCATACCGGCCCGTGGAGCCGCCTCCGCCCACGCCGGTGACGGCCGCGCAATGGTCACAATTGGAACGCGACCACGGTGAGGCACGTTGGTCGGTATGCCGTGCGTCACCTACACTCGGGCGGTCACCCGGCCGGTGCCGGAGAATCGTGCGTGCCCGACGATCCGGCAGCGCGCACCACCAGCCAACCGTGAAGGGATGCTCCATGCCGAATGGCAGCTCGCCCACAACCAGCCTGCTGATCTTTGCCCTACCCGTGCTGCTCATCCTCTTCATGGTGTTCAGCCAGCGCAAGCGTCAGCGTGCAGTGCAGACCCTGCAGGCAGGACTCGCGGTCGGCGACCAGGTCTGCACGACCTCAGGGCTCTTCGGCACGGTGCAGTCCATCGACGACGCGGTGGTCACCCTGGAGGTGGCCGAAGGAGTCGTCCTGCGCTTCGACCGCCGGGCCATCGGCCTGAAGACCGCCGCCACCGTGGCGTCCGACCAGCCGGGCACCCCCGGCACCACCAAGTAGAGGTCACCACCCGTGGCAATCAACCCGTACAACCGCAAGCCGCTGAAGGTCCTCTCAGCGCTGGCGGCCATCACCCTCGGCCTCTACGGGTTGCTCTTCGCGGCCACCACCTGGGGTGAGGCGCAGTTCGCGCCCAAGCTCGGCCTCGACCTCGCCGGCGGCACGCAGCTCGTCCTCGCGCCGCGCCTCGTCGGTGACGCGCAGGTGACCTCGGAGCAGCTGAACCAGGCGCGCGACATCATCGTCCAGCGCGTCGATGCCAACGGCGTCGCGGGCGCGGAGGTGACCACCAGTGGTGGCCGCAACATCGTCGTGAGCATGCCGGGCATCCCGCCCAAGGCCACCGAGGACGCCATCCGCCGCTCCTCGCAGATGCAGTTCCGGCCGGTGCTCGCCGCAGCTCCCGGCACGAACATCCCCGTCCCGACAAGCACCCCGACCGGCACCGGCACCGCCACCGGCACCGCCACCGGCACCGCGACCGGCACCGCGACGAAGTCCACGCCCCCGACGGCGACCGGCACCGCCACGAAGTCCACGCCTCCCGCCGCCACGGGCGCGACCACGACTGCCGGCAGCGGCCTCCCGGGCGCCTTCGTGAGGAGCACGACGAGCCCGCAGCCCGCAGCCACCACCGGTGCCGCTGCGCCCACGCCCACCATCCCGGCTCCGGCCGCTCCCACCGGCAGCACCACCGCTCCGGGGGACGCCAGCGACCTGGCACAGGTCACCCCAGCGCTCTCGAAGCAGTTCCAGGAGCTGAACTGCGCGACCCCGGGTGTCCTCGACGGGATCGTCGACGACGCCAAGAAGCCGCTGGTCACCTGTTCGGACACCGGTGCCGAGAAGTACATCCTCGGCCCCGTCGAGGTGCGCGGCGACCAGATCAAGGACGCCGTGGCCGGCTACCAGCCGCTGTCGAACGGCCAGCCGTCGAGCATCGTCGAGATCCGCCTGTCGTTCAGCGGCAGCGGCACCACCGCCTTCGGCAACGTGACCAAGCGCCTGGTCAACCTCGAGGACCCCCGCAACAGGTTCGCCGTGACCTTGGACTCCCAGGTGCTCACCGCGCCCACCGCGCAGGCGGCCATCCTCGACGGCCAGGCCAGCATCACCGGCAGCTTCACCATCGAGAGCGCGCGTGACCTGGCCAACCAGCTCAAGTTCGGTGCGCTGCCGCTGTCGTTCGACCTGCAGACCCGCGACCAGATCAGCCCGACGCTCGGCAGCGAGCAGCTCAGGATGGGCCTGGTCGCCGGAGTCATCGGCTTCGTCCTGGTGTTCCTGTACTCCCTGGTGCAGTACCGCGCCCTGGGACTGGTCACCGTCGCCTCGATCGTCATCGCCGCGCTGCTGACCTACGTCGCCATCGCCGTGCTGGGCTGGGCACAGAACTTCCGTCTGGACATGGCGGGTGTCACCGGCCTGATCGTGGCCATCGGTGTGACCGCCGACTCGTTCATCGTGTACTTCGAGCGCATTCGTGACGAGGTCCGTGAGGGCCGCCCACTGCGGGCTGCGGTGGACACGGGGTGGAGGCGTGCGCGACGCACGATCTTTGCGGCCGACGGCGTGAACTTCCTCGCCGCCTTCGTGCTCTACCTGCTCGCTTCGTCCAACGTCCGCGGCTTCGCGTTCACGCTCGGCCTGACCACGCTCATCGACCTCCTCATCGTGGTCATGTTCACGCACCCGGTCGTTGGGCTGCTCGCCAGCACCAAGTTCTTCGGTGGCGGCCACCGCTGGTCCGGCCTGGACCCCCTGCGGCTCGGCGTCAAGGCCACCAAGCCGAGGTATGCCGGGCGCGGACGGGTCGCGATGCCCGCCATGACCAAGACCGCCTCGGCCACGAACGACGGGAGTGCGCTGTGATCAACTTCGCCACAGTGGGCAACGACCTCTACACCGGCAAGCGGTCGGTCGACTTCGTCGGGCGTTCCAGGCGTTGGTATGCGCTCTCGGGGGTGTTCGTCCTCGTTGCCGCGCTCGGACTGATCTTCCAGGGTCTGAACCTGAGCCTGGAGTTCTCGGGCGGTTCGGAGTTCCGGGTGTCCGGGGTCGCAAACTCCGACAACTACGAGCAGAGGGCCAAGAACGCGGTCGACAGCGTGCAGGCCGCCGGAGGCGCCGAGGCCACAAAGATCGGCACGAGCACGGTCCGCGTGCAGACCGAGAAGCTCAACGACTCCCAGAGCGCTGCCGTGCGCACCGCTCTGGCGAAGGCCTTCAGCACCGGCGAGGACAGCGTCTCAGCCTCGTTCGTGGGGCCGTCATGGGGAGCCTCGGTCAGCGCCAAGGCCCTGCAGGCGCTGGCGGTCTTCCTCGCCCTGGTCTCCGCCGTCATGGCGATCTACTTCCGCACCTGGAAGATGGCCCTGGCCGGCCTCGCTGCGCTGATGCACGACCTGTTCATCACTGTCGGCATCTACGCGCTGGCGGGCTTCGAGGTGTCACCGGCGACGATGATCGGCTTCCTGACGATCCTCGGGTACTCGCTCTACGACACCGTGGTCGTCTTCGACAAGGTGCGCGAGAACACCACGGAGGCCCGCGGCAACGGCCGGATGTCCTACGGCCAGGCGGCCAACCTCGCTGTCAACCAGACCTTGGTGCGCTCGATCAACACCACGGTCGTGGCGCTGCTCCCCATCGCGTCGATCATGGTCATCGGGTTCCTCTTCCTGGGCCCGGGCACCCTGCTCGACCTGGCACTGGCGCTGTTCGTCGGTATCGCCGTGGGTGCATACTCCTCGATCTTCATCGCCACCCCGCTGCTGGTGCACCTGCGCAACGGCGAGCCCGAGATGGTGGAGCTGACCAAGAAGGCTGCGCGGTACCAGCAGCGCCACGGCGGCACCGTGCTCTCGTCCGACGCAGCGCCGGTCGAGCACGGCACCGACGAGTCGAACGATGACGACCGCGAGTCGGCCGCTGTCGGGGCCGGCACCGCCGAACGCGGTGCCCCGGCCACGGCGAGCGTGGCGCGCGAGACGCACAAGTACGCGCAGACGGGACCGCGCAACCAGCCCAAGCGCCCCCCCAAGTCGCGTCGCTGACCCGCTGGTCGTCACCGCGGCCACTCCGCACGCCCACGACAGGACGAGCCCATGACGTCGGCCCAGCCCACCCGCCTCGTCGACCTCATCGCGAGCCGGCTGCGTGACGTCCCGGACTTCCCCAGCCCCGGGGTCGTGTTCAAGGACGTCACACCACTGCTCGCCGACGCCGACGCGTTCGGTTCAGTGGTGCGCGACATGGCAGACCGCCGTCGTGGCAGCATCGACCTCGTCGTGGGGATCGAGGCCCGCGGGTTCATCTTCGGGGCGGCGCTGGCACTCGAGCTCGGGATCGGGTTCGTCCCGGTCCGCAAGGCGGGCAAGCTTCCGGGCCGGACGTTCGGGGTCTCCTACGACCTCGAGTACGGCAGCGCCAGGATCGAGGTGCACGAGGACTCCTTCGTCGGCGGGGAGCGCGTCCTGGTCGTCGACGACGTCCTGGCGACCGGCGGGACGGCGCAGGCGGCCTGCCAGCTGCTGGAGGACGCAGGTGCGACGGTGGTCGCCTTCGAGGCGCCGATCGAGCTCGAGTTCCTCTGCGGTCGCAAGCGGCTGGAGGGCCGTGAGGTGCACACCAGCCTCGTCGTCCGTAGCGACTGATCCGGCCCTGCTGCATCACGTAGGCTCATCCCATGACTGAGGACGTCGTCACCGGGCCGGTACCCACCGGCGCGTCCTCGGCGAGCCGGGCACGCGCCAGACTGGCACGCTTCGGCAGCCGGGGTGCCCCCACCAACCCCGTCCTCGAGCCGCTGCTCCAGACCGTCCGCGCCACCCACCCCAAGGCCGACCTCGCCGTCATCGAGCGCGCCTACGTCGTGGCCGAGGAGGCCCACCGCGGGCAGAAGCGCAAGTCCGGTGACGCCTACATCACCCACCCGCTGGCCGTGACGACGATCCTCGCCGAGCTCGGGATGACGCCGTCCACGCTGGCTGCCGCGCTGTTGCACGACACCGTGGAGGACACGGCATACAGCCTCGTCCAGCTGGAGAAGGACTTCGGCCGCGAGGTCGCCATGCTCGTCGACGGCGTCACCAAGCTCGACAAGGTGACCTATGGCGAGGCGGCGCAGGCCGAGACGGTCCGCAAGATGGTGGTCGCCATGGCGCGCGACATCCGCGTCCTGGTCATCAAGCTCGCCGACCGGCTGCACAACGCCCGTACCTGGCGCTACGTCTCGGTCGAGTCGGCCCAGCGAAAGGCCCGCGAGACCCTCGAGATCTACGCGCCGCTGGCCCACCGACTCGGCATGAACACGATCAAGTGGGAGCTCGAGGACCTGTCCTTCGCGACGCTCTACCCCAAGGTGTACGACGAGATCGTGCGCCTGGTGGCCGAGCGGGCACCGGCGCGTGAGGAGTTCCTCTCCGGCGTGCGCGACCAGGTGAGCGAGGACCTGCGCGGGGCCAAGATCAAGGCGACGGTCACGGGCCGCCCGAAGCACTACTACTCCGTCTACCAGAAGATGATCGTGCGCGGCCGCGACTTCGAGGACATCTACGACCTCGTCGCGGTGCGCGTGCTCGTCGACTCGGTGCGTGACTGCTACGCCGCCCTCGGCGCGTTGCACGCGCGGTGGAACCCCCTGCCCGGGCGGTTCAAGGACTACATCGCGATGCCCAAGTTCAACATGTACCAGTCGCTGCACACGACGGTCATCGGACCGGAGGGCAAGCCGGTCGAGATCCAGATCCGCACTCACACCATGCACCGGCGGGCGGAGTACGGCGTTGCGGCGCACTGGAAGTACAAGGAGGACGGGACCGCGCCGCCGGCTGGCACCAGGGACGGCGCGACCGGCCCGATCAACGACATGGCCTGGCTGCGCCAGCTGCTCGACTGGCAGAAGGAGACCGCTGACCCGGGGGAGTTCCTCGAGTCGCTGCGCTTCGAGATCAACGCCCGCGAGGTCTACGTCTTCACGCCCAAGGGTGAGGTCGTCGCCCTTCCTGCAGGCGCCACCCCGGTCGACTTCGCCTACGCCGTGCACACCGAGGTGGGCCACCACTGCATCGGCGGCCGCGTCAACGGCCGACTCGTACCCCTGGAGTCCACCCTCGAGAACGGTGACGTCGTGGAGGTGCTCACCTCCAAGGCCGACGGCGCCGGTCCCTCGCGGGACTGGCTGACGTTCGTCAAGTCACCCCGGGCGCGCAACAAGGTCAAGCAGTGGTTCTCCAAGGAGCGTCGCGAGGAGGCCATCGAGAGCGGCAAGGACGCCATCGCCAAGGCGATGCGCAAGGAGGGCCTGCCGCTGCAGCGTCTGCTCACCGTCGACACTCTCACCGGCCTAGCCTCCGAGCTCCGCTACCACGACATCGAAGCCCTGTATGCCGCGGTGGGCGAAGGGCACGTGTCAGCCCAGCACGTGGTGGGCCGGCTCGTCGTCTCCCTCGGCGGCGAGGAGGGTGCGTCCGAGGACCTCGCCGAGGCCACCACCCCGACCAGGACGATGCGTCGCCGCTCAGGCGACCCGGGTGTGGTCGTCGTCGGAACCGCCGACGTCTGGGTCAAGCTCGCCCGCTGCTGCACCCCCGTCCCGGGCGACCCCATCATGGGCTTCATCACCCGGGGCAACGGTGTCTCCGTCCACCGCACCGACTGCACCAACGCGGAATCCCTTCTCTCGCAGCCTGATCGGATGATCGAGGTCGAGTGGGCACCGTCGGCGGCGTCGGTCTTCCTCGTCCAGCTCCAGGTCGAGGCGCTCGACCGCAACAGGTTGCTGTCCGACGTCACGCGGGTGCTGTCGGACCAGCACGTGAACATCTTGTCGGCGTCGGTGCAGACCTCGCGCGACCGGGTGGCGATCAGCAAGTTCACCTTCGAGATGGGGGACCCGAGCCACCTCGACCACGTGATGAAGGCGGTCCGCAAGATCGACGGCGTCTTCGACGTCTACCGCATCACCGGCACCAAGGCGACGGCGGCCAAGGCCTAGCCTGATCTGC
>JBDSKZ010000036.1:0-22451 GCA_039916625.1 Pedococcus sp. | reverse complement strand
GCGTCGACGCTCACGGGACCGTCGACGGTCTTGCGGGTCGCCTTGACCCAGGTGTCGGCCTCCATGCGCTCGGCCTCGGGGTCGACCTGGTCCTCGCGCGGGCCGCGGTCGAAGCGGTCATTGCGGTTGAACGTGCGGGCCGGACGGTCGTCGCGGCTGGTCTCGCGACGCGGGCCGCGGTTCTCGTCACGGTCGAACGAACGTGCAGGGCGGTCGTCGCGGTTGAACGTGCGGGCCGGACGGTCGTCACGGCCGGCGTCGCGGCGCGGGCCACGGTGGTCATCATTGGAAACGCGGTTCACGGGGCGGTCCTCACGGGAGTAGTTGCTGCGCTGGGGGCGCTCATCGCGGGAGAACTCGCGGCGCGGGCCACGGTTGTCGTCACGGTCGAAGCGACGGACCGGGCGGTCGTCGCGGTTGAACGAACGCTGGGGGCGGTCGTCACGGTTGAACTCGCGGCGCTGGGGCCGGTCATCCCTGGACGTGCGCACGGGGCGCTCGTCACGGTTGAACTCGCGGCGCGGGCCGCGGTCGTTGGTGGGGCGGCGGTCGCCGCGGCTGTCGTCACGGCTGAACTCACGACGCGCCGTACGGTCGCCGTCACGGGCCGGACGGGAGGCGGGCGAACCGCCGACAGCGGACTGTCCGCGGTGGGCCTTCTTGGGACCCTTCTTCGCGTCAGCCTTCTGCTCAGGGGTCCAACGGGCCTTTTTGGGCGCGCTGGATCGCTGGTTCTTGGGCACAGATGTTCAACTCACTTCAGGTACTCGAGGTAGACACGTCTCGAGCCACCTGGCGAGGGCAACGGTGAAGACGAGCCTCAGGCGCGTCAGCGCCCGTTGGACCGGATCAACAGTTGTCATCCGGTGGGACTCAGTCGGAGTCGGGAAAACGTGGTGAGGCCACTGTGCCTCCGGTGGCGCTGCCAGGCGCCTGCCGAACTGAGCACCGTAATGCTACCAGCGCCGGCGACGCCTTCCGACCACGGCCAGCAAGACGCCGCACACCACTCCCTCGAGGTCGGCCACCGCATCGCCCATGTCACCGGACCGGTTCGGCAACCACACGTGCTGGGCGACCTCGCTCAAGGGGCCGTGCAGCGCCAGGAGTCCGACGACCCACCAGGGACTGCGCCAGGCGCGCAGCACGAGCAGGGTCGGCACCCCGAACAGCAGGACGTGGACCACCTTGTCGGTCCAGACCACCGGCCCCTGGAGGTCGACCCGCGGCCAGTACAGCGCCGCGAGGTGCACGACGACGGCCATCACGGCAAGGACCTGCAGCCGCCACCGACCGGGCCGACCGGTCCGGCCCGACCCGAGGGTCGAGTCGGTCGGCTGGTTCACCCGGTCAGCGTATGCGGCGCGGTCCGCCCCGGTGGAATCGGTCACCGCCCGCCGGTGTTGGCCACGACGTGACTGCGACGACCGACCTGCCGAAGACAGCCCGACCGTTGTCCCTGCTGGACTTCGTCGACGTCCCTGCCGGCCAGAGCGCGCAGGATGCCATCGCCCGCAGCACGCGGGTGGCGCAGGCAGCAGACCGGCTGGGCTACGCGCGCTACTGGATCAGCGAGCACCACAGCTTCGCCGGACTCGCGAGCAGCTCGCCCGAGATCCTCATCGCCCACCTCGCCGGCCAGACGTCCGGGATCAGGGTCGGCGCCGCCGGGATCATGCTGCCCAACCACTCCCCCCTCAAGGTGGCCGAGTGGTTCAAGACGCTGGAGATGCTGTACCCCGGGCGAATCGACCTCGGCCTCGGGCGGGCGCCGGGCACCGACCAGCTCACGGCGTTCGCGCTGCGGCGATCGCGCGAGGCTCTGTCCGCCGACGACTTCCCGCAGCAGGCGGGCGAGCTGATCGCCTTCCTGTCCGACACCTGGCCCGACGACCACCCGTTCAAGGCGGTCCTCGCGACGCCCGTGGTCGACACCTCGCCGGAGCTGTTGATGCTCGGCTCGAGCGGCTGGGGATCATCCTTCGCGGCGGCCAACGGCATGACGACCGTCTTCGCCCACCACATGGCTCCCGAGCTCGCTGTGGACGCCCTGCGAGCCTACCGGCGCAACTTCCGGCCCGGCCTGGTCGGCGACACCGCTCGCGTCATCATCTCCGTGCTGGCGCTCGCGACCGACGACAAGGACGTCGCCGCCGACTTCCGTGCCGGCTGGGCCCTGCAGATGCGCCGCATCCGCAGCGGCGAGACGACGCGGCCGAGCGCCGCCGAGATCCGCGAGTTCCGGCTCTCGGACGACTTCGCGCGGATGGCGCCGAGCCTCGAGGGTCGGGTCTTCGCCGGACCAGCGGCCGATGTCGCCCAGGGCCTCACGGCACTGGCAGACGAGGCGGGCGCCGACGAGATCGCCCTCGTGGCACCGACGCCGGACCTCGACGCGAAGCTGCGCAGCCTGGAGCTCCTAGCCGATGAGTTCGGCCTCGTCGCCCGAGGGTGAGAGAGCCGCGGCGACCGCTGCGCGCTCCGCCGCCTCGGGGCTCTGTCCGAGCACTGCGGCCTTGACCGCGGCAGCGACCACCTTGGACACGTCCGGGTGGAAGACGCTGGGGACGATGTAGGCCGCGTTGAGCTCGTCGGGGTGGACGACCTCCGACAGCGCCTTCGCGGCGGCGAGCATCACGTCGAGGTCGATCGACGTCGACGCCGCGTCGAGCAGGCCACGGAAGACGCCGGGGAAGACCAGGACGTTGTTGATCTGGTTGGCGAAGTCCGAGCGACCGGTCGCCACGACAGCCGCGTGCTTGGCGGCCTCAGCGGGGTCGACCTCGGGATCGGGGTTGGCCATCGCGAAGACGATCGCGGCGTCGTTCATCGTCGCGATGTCCTCGCCCGTGAGGATGCCCGGGGCGGAGACACCGATGAACACGTCGGCACCGGCCAGTGCTTGCTTGAGCGTGCCGGCGAGACCACGCGGGTTGGTGTGCTCGGCGACCCACCGGAGGTTGTGCTGGCCCTCGGCGGCGAGGTCCTCCCGCGCACTGTGCACCACGCCGTACTGGTCCGCGACCACGACGTCCTGCGCGCCGGCCTTGAGGAGCAGCTTGAGGATCGCGGTGCCGGCGGCGCCGGCGCCGCTGAGGACGACCTTGGACTCGCTGAGCTCCTTGCCGACCACGCGCAAGGCGTTGCGCAGTGCGGCCAGCGTGACGATCGCCGTGCCGTGCTGGTCGTCGTGGAAGACCGGGATGTCGAGCTCCTCGCGAAGCCGCGCCTCGATCTCGAAGCAGCGCGGGGCCGAGATGTCCTCGAGGTTGATACCGGCGAACACCGGGCTGATCGCCTTGACGGCGGTGATGATCTCCTCGGTGTCCTGGGTGTCGAGGCAGATGGGGAAGGCGTCGATACCCGCGAACCGCTTGAACAGGGCGGCCTTGCCCTCCATGACCGGGAGCGCGCCGAGCGGCCCGATGTTGCCGAGGCCGAGGACCGCCGACCCGTCGGTGACGACCGCGACGGTGTTGCGCTTGATGGTCAGGCGCCTGGCGTCGGCGGGGTTCTCCGCGATGGCCATGCAGACCCTGGCCACTCCCGGGGTGTAGATCAGCGAGAGGTCGTCGCGGTTGCGGATCGGGACCTTCGACTCGATGGTGAGCTTGCCCCCGAGGTGCACGAGGAAGGTCCGGTCGGAGACCTTGCCGATCTCGACCCCGTGCACGGTGCGCATCTGCTCGACGATCTCGTCGGCATGCGTCGTGTCACGCGCTGCCGCCGTGACGTCCACCCGGATGCGGTCCGAGCCCGACCCCGTGACGTCGAGTCCGGTGACCAGCCCCCCGCTCCTCTCGATGACCCCGGTGAGCTCGGAGACCGCGGTGGCGCGGGCCGGGAGCGTCAGTCGGACGGTGATGGAGTTGGACACGGAGGGCAGGGCGGTCATGCCGTGCATTGTCCCTACTACTGGGGGGTATGCCGAACCAAGATCACCTCGGTCTCGCTGACCGACCCCCCCACGGGTCTCTCAGCGGGTCTCAGCGGGTCCCTCACCGGGTCCGCCCGGCGGCGTCCCGGCGCACCGTGACCACCGCGGCGTCGTGGCCAGCCCCCGATCGCGAGGACCGAGGCGGCTCACCTGCCGGGGCGCAGACCGGGACTCCTGCGACCACGACGGCGCAACCTGCGGACCACCAGCTGGTGGCCGGCCACGGACAGCCACAGGCAGACCCCCGCCAGGGGAAGCTCGACGAGCACCGCCATGGCTGTCGCCACCCAGCGGTCGTCGGACGCGGGGGCCGTCACGACGTCGAACCACGCATCCACGACGAGCAGTGTCCCGGTGACCGCGGCCAGCGGCGGCAGGGTGGTGTGCACGCGCAGCGCCGACCATGCCGTGGCGGCCAGGGCGAGGAACATCGCCACGTCGAACCCGGCCCAGGCAAGGTCATAGTGCGCCGCTGCCTGGGAGCTGGGCAGGTGAAGGGCCAGGTATGCCGTCCACGGCACCATGAGCGCCGCGAGGACGACAAAGGCCCAGCCGACCAGCTGCACGGACCGACTCGACGCGACCGGAGCACTGGGAACCTGGTCAGCCACGGTGCCGGCTCAAGACGGGCCCGCCAGCCGAACGGTCAGGAGGTAGCGCTCGTGCTCGATCTCCTTGCCCCAGTAGGTCGCGTCAGTCAGCTGGACGACAGCCGGCTCGCCAACGAGGTCTCGCACGACGGCCGCCAGCTCCTGCGACGGGACGCCCGAACGCCATGTCGACGGCGGCTTGTCGGCGGCGCCCTCCAGCCCCCACCGCCCTTCGACGAGGACCAGCCGCCCACCGGGGCGCAGGAGCTCCACCCACGACCGCAGCGCGGCCATCGGATCCGGCAGCGTCCAGAGGATGTGGCGGGCCAGCACCACGTCGAACGTGTGGGTCGCGAAGGGAGGGGATCCGGCGTCGCCCTGCACCACGTCGACGGCACTGCCGAACGGGGCAGTCTTCGCGCGAGCCCGGGCGACCATCTCGCCGGAAAGGTCGACTCCGCTGACCTGGTGACCGAGCTCGGCGGCGAGAACCGTCATCGAGCCGGTGCCGCAGGCCAGGTCGACCACGCGGGCGGGCCGGGCCGGCAACCACGTGCGCAGCAGGTCCTTCCACGCGGCGCGGATGTCGGAGTCGAGCAGCCCGTGGTCGGGGTACTGGTCGTACTCCGCGGCGAAGTCATCCCAGTGGCGGCGGACCTGCGCGAGGTCGAGGTCGGTCCCGGTCGAGCTCCGGGATCGGTCCAGGCCCTCGCACGCGGCCGTGGAGAGGGAGGCGGCGGTGGGTGTGGTGTCGGTGTGCTGCGTCATGCGGTCCTACCTGTCCTTCCTGACGATGCTTCGACCAGCCAACCACGACTGCCTGACATCGGCGCAGGGCCTGGGTGTGGCCGAGGAGGATGCGTCGGCAGTCGGCGTGGGGAAGGTCCGGGACCCGTGCGACGTTGTGGTGGGTGAGCACACCGTGACCGCGACCCGCGCGGTCGCCTGGGACTGGGAGCAGACACATGGCCAGCACGACCCTGACCGCGCAGAACTTCGAGAAGACGATCCTCGAGGAGGGCACCGTCCTCGTCGACTTCTGGGCCGAGTGGTGTGGCCCGTGCAAGCGCTTCGGACCCGTCTACGAGGCTGCCTCGGAGCAGCACCCCGACATCGTGTTCGGCAAGGTCGACACCGAGGCGGAGCAGGCGCTCGCCGCCGCCGCCAACATCAGCTCGATCCCGATGCTCATGGCGTTCCGCGACGGCATCCTCGTCTTTGCCCAGGCCGGTGCGCTGCCCGCGCCGATGCTCGAAGACGTCATCACCAAGGTGAACGGCCTGGACATGGAGGCCGTCAAGGCCGACGTCGAGGCACAGCAGACCGCAGCCCAGCAGACCGAGGCACAGCAGACCGCAGCCCAGCAGCAGGGGGCGTCGCCCGATCAGGGCTGACCCCGCCGGGGATGGTGAACCCGCACTACGCACGGCTCAGGTTCCGCGAGCAGGCGACCCCTGGGTGGCCGATCTCGCCTAGGTCGTGGCAGCCCGATCGGTCGTGGCAGCCCGATCGGTCGTGGCAGCACCATCGGGCGTGGCAGCACCATCGGGCGCGTCTCGACGGACCGTGAGGTAGAGCCGGTGCGCCGTGACGACCACCGCAGCCCAGGCCAGGCCCAGAGCCCACCCTGCGACCACGTCGGTGAGCCAGTGGTGCCCGAGGAACACCCGGGTCAGTCCCATCGTGACCACGAACAGCACACCGGCCACCACTGCCGCCGTTCGCGCCATCGTGGAGTCGAGCCGGCGCAGCAGCAGGTAGACCGCGACCGTGGTGAGCACCGTCGCGTTGAGGGTGTGGCCGCTCGGGAACGACGGTGAGCTCTCGTACGGCGGCACGGCCAGGGACTGGGGTGGCCGGGCCCGGCCGATGAGCTGCTTGCCCGTGATGGTCATGGCGAGCGAGCCGACCGCCGCGATGACCATGAGCAGCAACGGGGTGCGCGAGCGCCAGCGCCACACCATCAGCACGGTGGCCAGCAGCGCCAGGACCGGCATGCCGATCGGCCCACCCACCTCCGTGTAGAGGGTGATCGCCTGGTTCAGCCCGGGGCTGCGCCACCCGACCGCGGCATCGAGCACGGGACCGTCGAGGCCGGCCAGCCCGTCGGCCTCGACCACCGACTCATAGACCTCTGCCGTGCCCGCGGTGAGTGCGACCACCACCAGGCCCCCGACCAGGGCGGTGAGCAGCAGCACCACGTGAGCCGCGCTCCACCTCCCCAGCCGGACGACGCGGCGACCGAGCACCATCGCGACACGGGCCACGGCGCGCCCTACCGGCGTGGGCCAGGAAGCGAGGTCGCGGGCGCCGATCCGCTCCTCGTGAACAGTGTCATCGCGCAGCATCAGACCATCCTTGCAGGACGACCCCCATGGCACCGGTCGGGCGCTGGACCGGTGCGGTCGCTGGCGCTGGTCGCCGGAACCGCAGGAGGGACGACGAAGGGCCCGGCGCCTGAGCCGGACCCTTCTGACAGCTGGTGCGCGTGTGTGGGCACAGGTGGTGGAGGTGGCGGGAATTGAACCCGCGTCCACTGACGGGAAACCAGGGCTTCTCCGGGTGCAGTGCGCTGTGGACCACTCGCGTCAACGAGCAGCCCGGCATTTCTCGGCCCCAGCGCTCGCGCGCACACGTCCGCTGACAGGCCCAGTCGAGTAAGAGTCCCGCGCAGTCCCCCGACATGACTACGCAGCAAGTTCTCTAGCTGACGCCAGACACTGAGTCGAGAACTAGCTCAGGCTGACGGACTTCGTGGCTCGCTCAGGCGGCGAGGGCGAAGTCGGTGCGCTTGGAATTGGCACCTATTGGTTTGCCGGGAGCGTTAACGAGATAACCAGGCATCCTCGACCCGCTTCCCCTGATATGCCGACCAATGTCGAAACCGATCACCCCCATGCTCCGGTGCCGCGGCTTGCAGGCTGCTGCTCGACGCACGGGGTGCTCACACACACGCTGTTCAGTTGTCTCCTCCGATCCTAGCGTCCAACGCCCGGGCCACCCACATCCACGCTTTCGTGTGGCCCATCCCACCCCCGACGGGGAACACCACCGAGGTGGGTCCCGTTGCGCCCACGGGTCCCGAGCTCTCGGTCCTCCCCTCACGAAAGGCAACCCATGACGACCAGCACCCAGTGGCACCTCGTCCGTCGACCCCACGGCGCGCCTGTCGACGCCGACTTCTCCCTCGTTGACGCCGAGCTCGGCTCGCCCGGTGAGGGTCAGCTGTTCGTGCGCAACACGTTCTTGTCGGTCGACCCGTACATGCGCGGACGGATGAACGACGCCAGGTCCTACGTGGCCCCCTTCGAGCTCGGCCAACCGATGACGGGTGACGCGGTCGGCGTCGTCGAGGCACTGGGTGAGGCGGCGACCGACGCCACCGGCGCGACCATCAAGGTCGGCGACACCGTGCTGCACCCCTATGGCTGGCGCACCCACGCCCTGCTCGAGGGTCGGCACGCACGCGTGGTCGACTCCGACCTTGCCTCGCCCTCCGCCTACCTGGGAGTCATGGGCATGCCCGGCCGCACGGCCTACGCCGGCCTGGTCCGCACCGCCGAGCTGCGCGAGGGAGACCGGGTCTTCGTCTCCGCCGCTGCCGGTGCCGTCGGCTCCCTCGTCGGCCAGATCGCCCGGCTCAAGGGCGCCTCCCTCGTCGTCGGCTCGGCCGGCGGACCCGCGAAGGGGCAGTGGGCCGTGGACGAGGCCGGCTTCGACCGCGTCGTCGACTACAAGGCCCAGCCCATCGCGACCGGCCTCAAGGAGGCTGCCCCCGAAGGCATCGACGTCTACTTCGACAACGTCGGGGGGGACCACCTCGAGGCGGCCATCTCCGCGCTGCGGCCGCACGGACGGGTCGCGATGTGCGGGGCCATCTCGGCCTACAACGCCACCGAGCCGGTGCCGGGGCCGAGCAACCTCTTCCAGGCGATCGGCAAGCGGCTCACCCTGCGCGGCTTCCTGGTCAACGACCACGAGGACCTGCGCCCGCAGTTCGAGCAGGAGATGTCGGCGTGGCTGGCCGACGGCCGGATCGCGTGGCGCGAGACCGCCGTCGAGGGCATCGGGAGCGCTGTCGAGGGGTTCCGCAGCCTGCTTTCGGGTGGCAACACGGGGAAGATGGTCGTGCGGCTCTGACCAGTCCCGCGAAGGCCCTCGGCTCGCGTGCCCGAGGCCGTGCGTCCGCATTGCGGTCGCACGGTCTCACCCCGCGAACGCTCACTAGAGTCGTCCTGCACGCTCGTCCCAGTGGTCCGGCCAGCAGTAGTCGCAGGAGGTCCCGTGTTCAGCAAGGTGCTCGTCGCCAACCGAGGTGAGATCGCGGTCCGGGCCTTCCGGGCCGCCACGGAGCTCGGCGCCAAGACCGTCGCGGTCTTCCCGTACGAGGACCGCAAGTCCGAGCACGTCCTCAAGGCCGACGAGGCCTACGAGATCGGCGAAGCGGGCCACCCCGTGCGTGCCTACCTCGACCCCGAGGGCATCGTGCGCACCGCGGTCGAGGCAGGGGCCGATGCCGTCTATCCCGGTTACGGCTTCCTCTCCGAGAACCCCGACCTGGCCGAGGCCTGCGCAGCGAGCGGCGTGACGTTCGTCGGTCCACCCGCCTCGGTGCTCCACCTCACCGGCAACAAGGCCCGCGCGATCGCCGCCGCCAAGGAGGCCGGCCTGCCGACCCTGCGCAGCGCCGCCCCGAGCACCGACGTCGACGAGCTCATCGCGGGCGCGGAGGAGCTCGGCTTCCCCATCTTCGCCAAGGCGGTGGCCGGCGGTGGCGGACGCGGTATGCGGCGCGTCGAGCGCCGCGAGGACCTGCGCGACTCCCTCGAGGCCTGTATGCGTGAGGCCGAGTCTGCCTTCGGCGACCCGACCGTGTTCCTCGAGGAGGCCGTGGTCAGCCCGCGGCACATCGAGGTCCAGATCCTGGCCGACGGTGCCGGCAACGTCATCCACCTGTTCGAGCGCGACTGCTCCGTCCAGCGCCGCCACCAGAAGGTCGTCGAGATCGCCCCGGCGCCCAACCTCGACCCTGCACTGCGCGAGGAGATGTGCGCGCACGCCGTCGCGTTCGCCCAGCAGATCGGCTACGTCAACGCGGGCACCGTCGAGTTCCTCCTGGCCCCCGACGGTCGCTACGTGTTCATCGAGATGAACCCACGCATCCAGGTCGAGCACACGGTCACCGAGGAGATCACCGACGTCGACCTCGTCAGCTCCCAGCTGCGCATCGCCAGCGGCGAGACCCTCGCCGACCTCGGCCTTTCCCAGGAGTCGCTGCAGATCCGCGGCGCCGCGCTGCAGTGCCGCATCACCACCGAGGACCCGGCCAACGAGTTCCGCCCGGACACCGGGCGGATCACGACCTACCGCTCGGCCGGAGGCGCCGGCGTCCGCCTCGACGGCGGCACGGTGTTCGTCGGTGCCGAGATCGGTGCCCACTTCGACTCGATGCTCGTCAAGCTGACCTGCCGGGGCCGCGACTTCCCGACGGCGGTGCGGCGGGCGCGCCGTGGGCTCGCCGAGTTCCGCATCCGTGGCGTGTCGACGAACATCCCGTTCCTGCAGGCGCTGCTCGAGGAGCCCGACTTCCAGGCCGGGCGGCTGACCACCTCGTTCATCGACGAGCGGCCCGAGCTGCGTACGGCGCGCATCTCCGCCGACCGCGGCACCAAGCTGCTCACCTACCTCGCCGAGGTCACCGTCAACCAGCCGCACGGCCCCGGACGGACGCGCGTCTCGCCGCGATCGAAGCTCCCGGCGCTCGACACCACCTCCTCGGTGCCGCCCGGCGCGCGCGACCGGCTGCTGCGCGAGGGACCCCAGGCTTTCGCCGACGCGCTGCGTGCCCAGGAGGCAGTGGGGGTCACCGAGACCACCTTCCGCGACGCGCACCAGTCGCTGCTCGCCACCCGGATCCGCACACGCGACCTCATGCACGTCGCCCCGTACGTCGCCCGGCTCACCCCGCAGCTGCTCAGCGTCGAGGCGTGGGGTGGCGCAACGTACGACGTGGCGTTGCGCTTCCTCGCCGAGGACCCGTGGGACCGGCTCGCCCAGCTGCGGTCAGCCATGCCCAACCTGCCCCTCCAGATGCTCCTGCGCGGGCGCAACACGGTCGGCTACACGCCATACCCCACCGCGGTCACGGACGCGTTCGTCACCGAGGCCGCGGCCACGGGCATCGACATCTTCCGCATCTTCGACGCGCTCAACGACGTCAACCAGATGCGCCCTGCCATCGACGCCGTGCGGGCCACCGGCACCGCCGTCGCCGAGGTGGCGCTCTGCTACACCGGCGACCTGACCAACCCCGGCGAGAAGCTCTACACGCTGGACTACTACCTGCGCCTCGCCGAGCAGATCGCCGATGCCGGGGCCCACGTCATCGCCATCAAGGACATGGCCGGCCTGCTGCGGGCACCGGCTGCCCGCACCCTGGTGACAGCGCTGCGGGAGCGGTTCGACCAGCCGGTTCACCTGCACACGCACGACACGCCCGGTGGCCAGCTCGGCACCCTGCTCGCGGCGATCGACGCAGGAGTGGACGCGGTGGACGTCGCGAGCGCTGCCATGTCGGGCACCACGAGCCAGCCGCCACTGTCGGCCCTGGTCGCCGCCACCGACGGCACGTCGCGCGAGACCGGCCTCGACCTGCGGGCGGTGTGCGACCTCGAGCCCTACTGGGAGGCCGTGCGCCAGCTGTACTCCCCGTTCGAGTCCGGGCTGCCCTCCCCCACCGGCCGGGTCTACACGCACGAGATCCCCGGCGGCCAGCTGTCCAACCTGCGCCAGCAGGCGATCGCCCTCGGCCTCGGCGACCGGTTCGAGGCGGTCGAGGACACCTACGCCGCCGCCAACCGCATTCTGGGCAACATCGTCAAGGTCACCCCCACCAGCAAGGTCGTCGGCGACCTCGCCCTGGCCCTGGTGGGGGCCAAGGCCGACCCGGACGACTTCGAGGCCAACCCCACGAAGTACGACATCCCCGACTCGGTCATCGGCTTCCTGTCGGGCGAGCTCGGCGACCCGCCCGGTGGGTGGCCCGAGCCGTTCCGCACCAGGGCGCTCGAGGGTCGCAACCCCAAGCCACGCGTCACCGACCTGTCGGACGAGGACGCCCAGGCCCTGCAGGCCGGTCCGCGGCAGGCACTCAACCGGCTGCTCTTCCCCGGTCCGACCAAGGACTTCGAGAGGTCGCGCGACTCCTACTCCGACCTGGCGGTGCTGGGCACCCGCGAGTTCCTCCACGGGCTCGAGGTCGGGCACGAGCACGAGATCGACCTCGAGCCCGGCAAGCGACTGCTCATCGGCTTGCAGTCGGTCTCGGACGCCGACGAGCGCGGCCTGCGGACCGTCATGTTCACCATGGGTGGCCAGCTGCGCCCGGTGCAGGTGCGGGACGAGAAGATCGCCGTCGACGTCAAGGCTGCCGAGAAGGCGGACCCCTCTGACCAGGGGCAGGTGGCTGCCCCGTTCGGCGGGGTCGTCAGCCTCGCGGTCGAGGAGGGCGCGTCCGTCGAGGCGGGTGCCGTCGTCGCCACGATCGAGGCCATGAAGATGGAGGCGAGCATCACCGCCCCCGTCGCCGGCACGGTCAAGCGGCTGGCGATCGGCGCCCAGCAGCAGGTCGAGGGGGGCGACCTGCTGCTCGTCCTCGTGTCCTGACGCCGTCGTACCGGGCGCCTCGGCGTCCCTGACCTGCGACTTCCCGTGATCGGCGATACGGTCGAAGGGCACGGGTGGTCAAGAAGCGGCCGCTGCCCGAGCACGGCACAGGCGCAGACAACGCCTGTGCGACACCGCACGGACACACCACACCGGACAAGGGAGCGCAGGCATGGGACTCACCGACAAGCTGGACAACAGCAAGGACGACGCCACCGGCAAGGCGAAGGAAGCCGCTGGCAAGGCCACCGACGACGAGCGCCTGGAGGCCGAGGGCAAGACCGACCAGGCCTCGGCTGACATGAAGCAGGCCGGCGAGAAGGTCAAGGACGCCTTCAAGCACTGACGGCGCACCTCAGCACCACCCGAAGCGGGGGTTGCGACGGGACCCGGGACTTGTATGCCCCGGTTTCGCAGCGCAACCCCCGCTTTGTCGCGTGTCGCTGGCTACCAGGAGCCGCCTGACGACCCGCCGCCGCCGCCACCGGAGAACCCGCCGCCACCAGAGAACCCGGACCCGCCCGAGCTGCCGGGAGTGCTGGTGAACGTGCCCCCTGCGGTCGTCGCGAACGAGTCCATGCCGTCGGCGATCCCCCCGAAGGAGCCCATGCTGCCCAGGTACCACAGGGGCGGGGTGACGATGTGACCTGCGGCCGCAGCCGCCTCGGCGACCTTCTCGAACGTCGAGGCCCACTGCGAGGAGACACCGAAGACGATGGCGTAGGGCAGGTAGCGGCTGAAGACGTCCTGGGCCTCCTCCCACCTGATCTGCGAGGCCTCGGCCGTCACGAGGTACTGCTTGAAGCCCTCGGACTGCGCGAGCACGGCACTGCCCTCGGCGGTGCGCGCCGCCATCTTGCGGCCCAGGAACAGCACGATGCCGCCGGCAGCCACGCACCCCGCGACGAGGGCCAGCCCGGGCGGCACCCCCACGGCACTGCTGGAGCCGAGGCTCATCAGCGGCCCGCCGAGCCAGATGCCGACGAACACCGGGACGAAGACCAACAGGCCACCCAGCGCCGTCCACGCGCCGCGCTGCGCCTGCGGCGAGCGGCGGAACCAGCCACGACGCACGACCTCGTCGTACATCAGCGACTGCACCCGCGTCAGCGTGGGCTTGAAGGTGTTCTTCAGGTCCGACAGGTCGCGCACCCCAGTGGTGGCGAACACGCCGGCCAGGAGTGCCTCCTCGTACGGCAACAGGGGCACCGCCGCCTGCGCAGGGGTCGGCGCGGTCCGGGTCAGTCGCCAGTCCTTGCCACGGAACAGGCCGGAGGCATGCGGCTCGATCGTGAGGTGGCCGCGCACCGCGAGGTCCACGAGGGTGGCAGAGACGTCCACCGTGTTGGCCGTCTCGTCGATGACCGTGCCCACCAGCCCCGGGGTGACTCCCGGCGGCGGCGTGAACTGCACCGCGACGACCCGCTTGCCGGCCCGCACGACCCGCGCGCCGGGGGTCAGGCCGGGGGTCAGGCCGGGCGTGAGCCCGGCGTACTGCTCGTCCCGGCCACGGGTGTAGACGAGGGTGCCCATCAGCCCGGCCGCCAGCAGCGGCAGGGTCACCCCGGCACCGAGGGCCAGCGCGCCAAGGGCCTTGGACGTCTGGGTGGTCAGCACGCTGCCGTCGCTGGACACCTGGCCCTGGTGCAGCACCGGCTCGAGCGTCCCGAAGCCGTCGCGCGGCAACGAGGCCAGGATGGAGACCCCCTGGCCGCCGTCGACGCGGTCGGCACGGAACTGCGCGGTCGCGCCAGGGGTGGCTTCGCAGCGATCTGTCGACCCGAGCTCGCCGAGGAAGCACTCGGCCCGGTCTGAGGCTCCCGGTCCGGTCACCGAGGCGCTGATGTCCTCGTAGGTGCTGTCGTTCGCCGGGCCGACGAGGTTGTAGTAGAGCTCCGCATGGTCGTCGAAGCCGTTGACGACCGCGTCGAGGTGGTAGCGCACGACGTAGGTCTGGGTGCCCGTCACGGTCTGGTCGGGGTCACCGACGCGAATGCGCACGGAGGTGCCGTCGGCAGCGTCGCTCACCGACACCCCGTCGGGAGCTCCCGACGGGGAGGTCGCGGTGATGGCGCTGATCGGGTACTCGCGGTAGGTGTCCTCGCGGTCCTGGTACCCGGCACGCACGGTGACGAAGCGCTCGATACCGTGCCGGTCCTGGCCGGACGGGAAGTGCCAGGTGATGTTCTCGGCGACATCGACCGAGCCGTCCTCGTTGACGGTGAAGTCGACGTGGAACCTCGTCGCGAGGTCGTCGGCGCCAGCAGCGCCGGCGGCGCCCCCGGAGACGACGAGCACGGCGAACCCGAGGGCCACCGCCCACCCCACGAGCACCCGGCGTCTCTCGCCGGTCCCCCCGAACCGGCTCATACCTGCGGTCGGCCCTTCGCGCCCAGCGCCCGCTGCGCCTCGCGGTTGTCCTGCCGCTCGCGCAGGGCGTGCCGCTTGTCGTACTGCCGCTTGCCCTTGGCCACGGCGATCTCGACCTTGGCGCGGCCATCCTTGAAGTACATCTGCAGCGGCACGATCGTGTGGCCGCTCTCGGAGGACTTGCGCGCGATCTTGGTGAGCTCGGTCCGGTGCAGCAGCAGCTTGCGGCGTCGCCGCGGCGTGTGGTTGGTCCAGGTCCCCTGGGTGTACTCAGGGATGTGGACGCCCTCGAGCCACAGCTCGTCCCCGCGCCACGCCGCATACCCGTCGATGAGCGAGGCTCGTCCCATGCGCAGGCTCTTCACCTCGGTGCCCATCAGGACCAGCCCGGCCTCGAAGGTGTCCTCGATGAGGTAGTCGTGGCGTGCCTTGCGGTTGCTCGCCACCACCTTGCGACCTTCGTCCTTGGCCACGACCCCGTTCCCCTCTGTCGACACCTGCGCGTGCCTTCCGACGGCCCGGGAGCGGGCCAGCAGGTCAACGCTACCTGTTGGAAGGCAGGGGACGGCCAGCAGGTTTCAGAGCCAGCGCCGCGGGTCCTTGGGTGTGCCGTCCTCGTAGGTCTCGAAGTGCAGGTGGCAGCCGGTCGACGAACCGGTGGTGCCGACAGATCCGATGACCTGCCCGCGCGAGACGTGACCGCCGCGAACGGCGAAGCTGCTCATGTGGTTGTAGCTGGTCACGAGGTCGACACCGCGCAGGACGCCGTGGTCGACCATGATCCGGTTGCCGTACCCGCCGGCCCCGCCGGCGGAGATGACCGTGCCGTCCGCGGCCGCGCGGATCGGGGTGCCGCAGGCGGCGGCGTAGTCGCGCCCGGCGTGCAGGCGCCAGACGCGCCAGATCGGGTGGAACCGCATCCCGAACTCCGAGGAGATCGGGGCCGGTGACGGCGCACTGAGGAAGCCTCCGGAGCTCGGCAGGGTGGGCAGCGTCGACTTCGGCACCGGCTTGTTCGCCTTGCGTGCAGCCGCCCGGGCGCGCGCCTCCGCGGCAGCTCGGCGGGCCGCAGCGGCCTTGGCTGCCTTGGCACGGGCGACCAGGACAGCCTTGAGGCGGGCCTGCTCCTTCTCCGCGGCGGCGAGCTTGCTCCGCTCGCCGGCCTTCTTGGACTCCAGGGCTTGGGACTGCGCGACCTGCTGCGCGGCGAGCGCGTCGAGCCTGGTCCTGGCCACCACAGCACTCGCGCGAGCCCGGGTGGCGCGGGCCAGGGCGACCTCGGCGGACTTCTTGGCGGCAGCGACCTTGTCCTTGAGCGCGGTGATGTGCGCTTCCTGGGCGGTCGCCGCTGCCTGCGCCGTCGCGAGCTTGGTGAGCGACTGGTTCTGGACGTCCATCACGGTGTCGGTCAGGGCGATGCGGTTGGCAAAGTCCTCGGGGGTGGTGGCGCTGAGCGCCACGGACAGCTGACCCATCCCCTGGTCCTGGTAGAGCTGGGAGGCGAACCTGGCGACCCGGGTGCGGGTGTCGGAGAGGTCCTTGCGGGTGCCCTTGAGCTCGTCCACGGCGCGGGCCTCGTTGGCCCTGGCGACGTCGAGGGCCACCGCCATCTCGTCGTTGTGGGCGTCGGCCGCCGACATCTTCGCCGTCGCCTCGTCCAGGACCGACTGGGCCCCCGGGATCGCGGCCTTGGTGCGGCGCAGGGCGAGGTAGGCGTCACGCAGGTCGGCGGAGGTGTCCTCGAGCTGTCCCTGGAGCGCGTCGATCTGTTTGTCGACCTTCTTCTTGGCCCGGCCCGGGTCGGTGGCCGCCGGGGCGCCCAGCGCCCTCGTGAGGTCGACCGCGCCGGCCGTGGCCGCGGTGGTGCTCGACGCGGGGGTGGCGGCCAACGAGGGGGTGGCAAGGCCCAACGAGCAGGCCGCAGCGAGGCCCAGGGCCGTGAGCCGAGCAGGGTGATGCGCGCGTCGACGCGGGGGGATGGCGCTCATAGGCTTCATTGGTAACACAGGGCACACCAGTTCCAGCGGATTGGCGTCGTTTCGAGACCTGTGAATCGTCCGATCGGCCGACACCGCCCGCAGGGGTCTGCTTCGAAGACCCCCGTCAGACGCGCAGGTACCGCCAGAGGGTCACCCACGAGGTCACGATGGCGATCGCAAGCATGAGCGCAGCGAGGTAGGGCGCGATGAGCCAGACATCGGTGACACCCACCAGGGCCACGTCGGGGAGGACCTCCGCGACATACGGCACGACGAGGAACTCCATGGTCGCCCACAGCAGACCTACTGCAGCCCCGACGCCGACCAGGGTCGCCAGGACGATCTCCATGACGAACGGGAGCCGGATCGTCAGGTTGCTCGCCCCGACCAGCTTCATGATGCCGGTCTCTCTTCGGCGGGTGAAGGCCGCCTGCCTGATCGTCGTGGCCATCAGCAGGACGGCACAGATGATCATGATGAACGCCAGGCCCAGCGAGGCGATGGTGATGCCGTTCATCACCGTGAAGAGCTTGTCCAGCGTCTTCTGCTGGTCCTGCACCCGCCCCACGCCGGGCGCACCGTTGAAGGCGCTGACCACGACGTCGTACTTCGTCGGGTCGGACAGCTGCACCCGGTAGCTCTGCGGGATGTCACCGACCCGGATGTTCGTGGCCAGCGGGCTGTTGCGGAACTGCTCCTGGAACCGGTCGTAGGCCTGCTGCTCGGACTCGTAGAAGACATTCTTGACCAGCGGCTTCATCTGCTCGAGCTGGTCCTTGAGGGCGGTCTTCTGCTCCTCGGTCACCGCCCGACCGGCGCAGTTGGGCTCGGCCGAGTCCTCACCGCACAAGAAGACCGAGACCTGGATGCGGTCGTACCAGTAGCCCTTGAGCGTGTCGACCTCGCGCTGGGCCAGCAGACCGAGTCCGAGGAGGTACAGCGAGACCGTGGTCACGAGCATGACCGAGACGGCGATCGAGAGGTTCCGGCGCAGGCCGGTCCAGATCTCGCTGAGCATGAACTGCAGTCGCATGGGGTTGAGGTCTCCCGAAGTCCGTGGCGTGCGGTCAGCGACCGCTGCCGTAGACGCCCTTGTTCTCGTCGCGGATGATGTGGCCGTTCTTCAGCTCGACGACGCGCTTGCGCAGCTGGTCGACGATGTCGTCGTCGTGGGTCGCCATGACGATCGTGGTGCCCGTGCGGTTGATCCGGTCGAGCAGCCGCACGATGTCGAGGCTGGTCGTCGGGTCGAGGTTGCCGGTGGGTTCGTCGCAGAGCAGGATCGGCGGCTTGTTGACGAAGGCGCGCGCGATGGCGACCCGCTGCTGCTCACCACCGGAGAGCTCGTGCGGCAGGCGCTTCTCCTTGCCGTCGAGGCCGACCATCTCCAGGGTCTCGGGGACGACCTGGCGGATCGCGTGGCCGGAGCGCCCGAGGACCTGCAGGGCGAACGCGACATTCTGGTAGACGCTCTTGTTGGGCAGCAGTCGGAAGTCCTGGAAGACCGTTCCGATCTCGCGACGCAGTCGCGGGACCTTGCGCTGCGGCAGGCGCCCGACCTCCTGTCCGGCGACGAGGACGGTGCCCTGGGAGGCGCCCTCCTCCTTGAGCACGAGGCGCAGGAGGGTCGACTTGCCCGATCCGGACGACCCGACGACGAAGACGAACTCGCCTCGCTCGATCTCGAGGTTGATGTCGCTCAGCGCCGGTCGGGTGGACCGGGGATAGACCTTGCTGACGTTCTCGAAACGGATCATGCGCGGGACGTGAGCCTTACCGGAGTGGCGGGATGGGACGGCATACCTGCTGCGCGCGGCTGCCCGCGCACGACCACCCGAGGATAGGTCTCAGACCTCGGTATGCCGCGCAGCAGCGCCTGCTCGGCGTTGCGCCGCGTCCTACTCGGCGGCCTTCTGCTGCTCCTTGCGCCACCGCACGCCAGCCTCGATGAACCCGTCGATGTCGCCGTCGAAGACCGCGGAGGGGTTGCCGACCTCGAACTCGGTCCGCAGGTCCTTGACCATCTGGTAGGGCTGCAGGACGTAGGAGCGCATCTGGTCGCCCCAGCTGGCCTTGACGTCGCCGGCCATCTCCTTGCGCTCGGCGGCCTCCTCGGCCTGGCGTTGCACCAGCAGTCGGGACTGCAGGACGCGCAGGGCTGCCGCGCGGTTCTGGATCTGGGACTTCTCGTTCTGCATCGACACGACGATCCCGGTGGGGATGTGGGTCATGCGGACGGCCGAGTCGGTGGTGTTGACGCTCTGGCCACCGGGACCGCTGGAGCGGAAGACGTCGACCTTGATCTCGTTCTCGGGGATCTCGATGGAGTCGGTCTGCTCGATGAGCGGGATCACCTCGACGGCAGCGAAGCTGGTCTGGCGGCGCCCTTGGTTGTCGAACGGGCTGATCCGCACGAGGCGGTGGGTGCCGGCCTCCACGGACAGGTTGCCGAAGGCGTAGGGCACGTTGATCTCGAAGGTGGCGGACTTGAGCCCGGCCTCCTCGGCGTAGGACGTGTCCATGACCTGGGCCGGGTAGTGGTGACGCTCGGCCCACCGCAGGTACATCCGCATGAGCATCTCGGCGAAGTCGGCGGCGTCCACGCCACCGGCACCGGAGCGGATGGTGATGACGGCGGCCCGCTCGTCGTACTCCCCCGACAGCAGGGTGCGGACCTCCAGCTCGCCGACGGCCTTGCGGACGGAGACGAGCTCCTTCTCGGCCTCGACCATGGTGGCAGCGTCCCCCCCGTCCTCGGTGCCCATCTCGACGAGCACCTCGAGGTCGTCGATGCGCGAGTCCATGTGCACGACGCGCTCGTACTCGGAGTTGGCGCGGCTCAGCGCCGAGGTCACCAGCTGCGCGGCATCGGGGTCGTCCCAGAGGTTGGGCGCGGACGCCTTCGCCTCGAGGTCGGTGATCTGCTCCTGCAGCGAAGCCAGGTCGGTCACGTCACGCACGGAGCCCATGGTGGTGCGCAGGTTCTTGATCTCTTGCTGGAAGTCGACGGCCACGAGGACCAACTCTATGGCACCCGCCTCCCGGACCGGACCGTCTCCTGGGACGGGTCGCCCCAGGGCCCCCGCACCGACTCGCTGCTGTCGGGTGCCCGGCTCACCTGTGGAGCCAGGACACCGCCTGCGACACCAGCTCCTGCGGCGGGTCCCGCACGTCGAGGACGATTCCCGACTCGTCCGGCTGGAGCGGTTCCAGCGTGTCGAGCTGCGAGTCGATCAGGGCTGAGGGCATGAAGTGCCCGGGGCGACCGGCGACCCGGGCGGCCAGCACGTCACGGTCTCCGTGGAGGTGGACGAACACGGCGTGCGGGGCGACCGAGGTGAGGATGTCGCGGTAGGAGCGCTTGAGTGCTGAGCAGCTCGCGACCCCACCGGTGTCGGCATGCTCGCCGAGCCAGGCGGCGATGGTCTGCAGCCATGGACCGCGGTCGGCGTCGTCCAGCGGGATCCCGGCAGCCATCTTGGCGATGTTCTGCGGCGGGTGGAAGTCGTCGGCATCGGCGAACGGGACCTGCAGCCGCTCCGCGAGGGCTGCTCCCACGGTCGTCTTGCCGGATCCGGACACCCCCATGGCCACGACGAGAGGTGGGCGGGTGACGGTGGTCATGATCACCATCCTCACGGACTTACCGGGGTCGTGCCCCGCGACACCCGGACCGCGGCGGCCCCGAAGGGACCGCCGCGGACTGACGGAGTGGTCGGCACGGATCGGACTACCACGCTCTGGTCGGACGCGTCAGCTCACAGGGCGCAGGTGTTGAGGAGGTCACCACCGCTCGGGCGGGCGACGAGGCCGTCGGCCGGCGGCGCCGTACCCCGCTCCACCCAAGCCGTCAGCGTGTCGAATGCACTGCGCGCGCACGGCAGCAACGGACGCAGCTGCGTCGGGAAGGCCGTGTAGAGCCCGTCCGTGTGGGTGCCGTCCTCGACGGAGTAGTAGCGGTGCAGCCGGCCCGATCCCGCCCGGTCGATGAGCTTGTCGTAGACGTCGGAGTCGGTGGCCGGGGGCAGCAACGTGTCGAGCGTCCCGTGGATGGTGATCATCGGCTTGCCGATCTTGCCCGTGAGGGACACCGACTTCACCGCCTCCTTCACCGACCTGGGCCGTGACGCGTAGTCGTAGTCGGCGTCGCAGTTCGGGGTCCCGCTCGCGCAGAAGGGCACGCCGGCATCGAGGGCGCCGTCCCACTGGGGGTCGAGCTCCTCGCGGTAGATCCGCTGGGTCAGGTCCCAGTAGTAGGAGTAGTGGAAGGCCCAGAGGAACTCCGATCCCGGGACGAAACCCGCTGCGATCATCGCGTCGTGCGCCGCCTGGTCACCGGTGGCGGCGTACTTGGGGTAGTTCTTCAGCGCGGTGGGCAGGTAGGTGAGCAGGTTGGGGCCCTCGGCGCGGAACAGCGTGCCCTCCCAGTCGACACCACCGTCGTAGAGGTCCGGACGGTTCTCGAGCTGCCAGCGGGTGAGGTAGCCGCCGTTGGAGATGCCGACCATCCAGGTGCGCTTCGGCGACTTGGTGTAGACCTTGCGCAGCGTCGTCTTGGCCGCGACGGTGAGCTGGGTGACGCGTGAGTTCCACTCGCGGATCGAACCCCCGGGGGCGCTGCCGTCACGGTAGAACGCAGTACCGGTGTTGCCCTTGTCCGTCGACGCGAACGCATAGCCCTTGCTCAGGACCCAGTCGCTGATGATGAAGTCGTTGGCGTACTGGCCGCGGACTCCGGGTGCGCCGCTGACCACCAGGCTGCCGTTCCAGTGGTCGGGGATGCGCAGGACGAACTGCGAGTCGTGGTTCCAGCCGTTGTTGGCGTTCGTCGTCGAGGTGTCAGGGAAGTACCCGTCGACCTGGATGCCGGGCACCCCGGTCGGGTTGACGGTGCCTGCCGCATGCAGCCCCGCCCAGTCGTTGGGGTTGGTGTGGCCGGAGGCGACCGTGCCTGCGGTGGTGAGGTCACCGAGGCAGGCGACCTTCTGCACCTGCGCCCCGGGGACCGAAACCTTGGACTGGCGGGCGCAGTGCCCGCTTCGTGGCTTGTCCGCCGAGGCGGGGGCAGCGGTGGCCAGCCCACCCAGGAGGGCGAGGCTGGCGATGGTGGCGAGGGCGGTGATCCGCCGGCGTGACGTCGTTGTCGGGCGCATGCCGCCATGCTTCGCCAGGGCGACGTGCCTGCTCAATGTGGGTGAGTCACACAAACCCGTCGTAAGGCGTGTGCGACGTACGCGCTAGGGACGGTGCCCGGCGAGCAGGATGTCGCGGGTGACCTCCATCTGGCCACGGTGCTGGGCGAGCTCCTCGTAGACGTGCATCAGGACACCGCCCTGGGTGGCGGCATACCAGTCCTGCCGGTCGCCCGTGGGGTTGGCCGGCGGTGATCGCAGGCTCGAACGGGCAACCCACTCCCGCAGGGACATCCGCAACTCGTCAGTCTCCGCGACGAGTCCTGACACCGGGCCGACCGCGGCGAACTCGGCGTCACGGTCCCGCGGCACGATCTCGCCCAGGTTGACCGTGGAGGCCCACCTCGCGACGACTCCGAGGCAGTGGGTGAGGATGGCGAAGGGACTGTTGGCGCCGGGCAGGTCTGGCCGCGTGTTGGCGAGGTCGTCACCGAGGTCGAGGACGACGTCCCGCATGGCGAGCAGGGCCTCGTCGCAGAACCGCAGATAGGTCTGCGCGTCGATCACCTCTGGTCCTCTCCGACCGCCGCCTCGCGGCCAGGCTCAGGGGTTGGCTCAGGGGTTGGCTCGGGGGCCGTCTCAGGACCGTCCTCGAGCAGCCGACGGAAGCCTGCCTCGTCGAGGATGGGCCGTCCGAGCTCGCGGGCCTTCTCCTCCTTGGTCCCGGCGTTCTCGCCGACGACGACGTAGTCGGTCTTCTTCGACACCGAGCCCGAGG
>JBDSKZ010000035.1:0-16430 GCA_039916625.1 Pedococcus sp. | reverse complement strand
GGGCGTGTTTACCTCGACCCAGCGGCGGGGAGCCGGGCCTGTGGATGACGGCCCGGCCGATCTGTCGCCGAGCAGCATGCTGGCGACATGTCGAGTCCACGCCCGTCGCGCTCGGAGGTCCGCGCCCAGGCGCACGCTGGAGCGATCTCGCGCGCCGAGCTGCGGGCGATGGGCTGGGACCGCGACGCGGTGGCTCGGGAGGTCCGCGCCGAGCGCTGGGCGGTACGCGGCCGGCAGACTGTCGCGGTCCACACCGGGCCGCTGGATCGGGAAGCTATCTGGTGGAGCGCCATCTGGGAGGTCGGACACGACATCGCGGCCCTGGACGGCGTCACGGCGCTGCAGGCGGCTGGGCTGACCGGGTTCGACGACGACCGGGTGCACGTCTCGGTGGTGCACACCGCTCGCGTACGGCCACCACGCGGCACCAGCCTGCACAAGGTGGTGCGCCGAGTCGACGGCGAGCTGGCCGTTGGTGACCTGGCGCGAACGGTCCCGGCTGTGGCGAGCGTCCGAGCCGCGCACTGGGCGACGAGCTCCCGGCAGGCGGCCCTGCTCCTCGTCATGCCCGTGCAGCAACGGCTGGTGACCGGTCGCCAGCTCCTCGAAGCGGTGCAGCTGGCCCCGGGCCGGAACCGTCGCGCGTTCATCAGGACCGTTGCCGCTGACATCGCCGATGGCGCGCAGTCCCTCGGCGAGCTCGACTTCGCCGCGCTGTGCCGAGCGCGTGGACTACCCGCCCCGACCCGGCAGGCGGTGCGGCGGGGCCACCGCGGGAGGGTCTACCTCGACGTCCGCTGGGACCACCTGGGTCTGGTCGTCGAGATCGACGGGGCCCAGCACGCGTGGGGCCTGGCCTCGACCGACGACCAGTTCCGGCAGAACTCCCTGGTCCTCAGCGGTGACCGGGTGCTGCGGATGACGCTGTTGGGTCTGCGGCTCCAACCGCAGGAGTTCATGGACCAGGTCTGCGCGGCCCACGACCTGCTCTCGCGGCGCCGCGCCTCCTGACCCGGGACCACCTGACTCGGGTCCACCTGAGCCGGGTCGAGGTGAACACGCCGGGAACCACCGGCGAGTTCACCTCGACCCAAGGCGAAAGGAGGGGAGGAGGGGAGGGTCAGCTCAGGCGCTCGTAGATGATGGCCATGCCCTGGCCACCGCCGACGCACATCGTCTCGAGGCCGAGCTGGCCGTCGCGCGCGGACAGACCGTTGAGCAGCGTCGTCGTGATCCGCGCCCCGGTCGAACCGAACGGGTGGCCGAGGGCGATGGCCCCGCCGTGCACGTTGAGCTTGTCGAAGTCCATGCCGAGCTCGTCCGCGGACGGGAGCACCTGCGCGGCGAAGGCCTCGTTGATCTCGTAGAGGTCCAGGTCTGCGATGGTCATGCCCGCCCGGCCAAGCGCCTGGCGCGACGCCTCAACCGGACCGAGGCCCATGATCTCGGGCGACAGGGCGGACACCCCGGTCGAGACCACGCGGGCCAGGGGCGTCAGGCCGAGCTCCTTGGCCCTGGTGTCGCTCATGACGACGACCGCGGCCGCCCCGTCGTTGAGGGGGCAGCAGTTGCCGGCCGTGATGGTGCCCTGCTCGCGGAACACGGGCTTGAGCCCCTGCAGCGTCTCGACCGTGACCCCGGCGCGGGGGCCGTCGTCCTTGGTGACGACGGTGCCGTCGGCCAGCGTCACCGGCGCGATCTCGCGCTCGAAGAACCCGTTGGCGATGGCCTTCTCGGCGCGGTTCTGGCTGCTGGCGCCCCACTCGTCCTGGCGCTCGCGGCTGATCCCCTTGAGGTTGGCGACATTCTCGGCGGTCTGGCCCATGGCGAGGTAGACGTCCGGGACCAGGCCCTGTTCGCGCGGGTCGGTCCACGTCTGGTTGGACTTCGCGATGGCCTCGTTGCGCTCCCGGGCCGTCGTGAAGGCGGGGTTCTGGTCGTCGCCGGCCGTGCCCCCCGCTCCCGACCAGTTGGTGTACTGCGACACGCACTCGACGCCACCGGAGAGGAAGATGTCGCCTTCGCCGGCCTTGATCGCGTGGTAGGCCATGCGGGTGGTCTGCACCGACGAGGCGCAGAACCGGTTGATCGTCGACCCAGGCAGCCCGTCGAACCCGGCCAGCACCGAGACGACGCGCGCCATGTTGGAGCCGTGGCGACCAGACGGCTCGGCGCAGCCCCAGTAGAGGTCCTCGATGAGGGTCGGGTCCAGCTCAGGGATCTTGGCCAGCGCGGCGCGGATGACCTGCACGGAGAGGTCGTCGGGTCGGACGTCCTTCAGCGAGCCCTTGAAGGCCCGGCCGATCGGCGTGCGGGCGGTGGAGACGATGACGGCTTCGGTCACGGGGGTTCCTCCTCGTCGAGGGCGACCGCGGGATAAGCGGTCGCTTAGTCACCCTCGATGGTATGCCGTGGGGCCCGGTCCGGGCGCGGCCCCACCGGTGTGGTCTTGCTCTCGCCGACACCGTCGACGACTGCGGTGTCCTCGACGACCGGCTCGTCGTCCGGGCCAGGGCCGTCGTCGTCCTGACGGTCCGGCACCGCGTCGTGTGGGCGGCGCAGCAGCTTGGCCCAGCGGCCGCGCGGGCCGCGGGCCTGTCCAGCGATCTGCGTGGCGCTGACCTCGGTGCCGGGGTCGCGCACGGCATACGTGGCAGCGACGGCGACCGGGCCGACACCCTCGCCTCGGCGGGCGTCGGGCTGGCGGTCCTCGCTGGGCTCGCCGGACCAGACGCCCAGGGCGGCATAGACGCTGGGGAGCAGCGCTGCCGCCGCACGGGCGTAGCCGGCGGGGGAGGGGTGGAAGCGATCGGCGCTGAACATCTCCTGGGGGCGCTCGTAGAACTCCGGCCCGAGCAGGTCACCGAGCGAGACGGTGCGGCCGCCCGCCTCCACCACGGCCACCGTCTGGGCGGCAGCGAGGTCACGCGACCAGCGGCGTCCGATGAGACGCAGCGGCTGGGGGATGGGCTCGATGGTGCCGAGGTCGGGGCAGGTCCCGACCACCACCTCCGTGCCGAGGTCGCGCAGTGAGCGGACCACGGTCTCGAGGTGACGCACCGCGATGGCCTTGTCGATCCGGTGGGTGACGTCGTTCGCGCCGATCATGATCACCGCGACATGGGGTTGCGGGACGCGGTCGAGGGCGTTGGCGAGCTGGAGCTCCAGGCCCGAGGACTCGGAGCCGACGACGGCGGCGTTGGTGAGGAGCACCGGGCGACCGGTCAGGGCGGAGACGCCGTTGGCGATGATCGCCCCGACGGTCTGGTGGGGGGTGTCGGCGCCCATGCCGGCGGCGGAGGAGTCCCCCAGGACGACGAGCTCGACCGGCTCGCCGGAGCCCGCGCCATACGTGCCGTTGTCGTCCGGTGCCCCGTCGAAGGACTGCCCGACGAGGCGTCGCGCGATGCCGGCCTCGACCTTGAGGACGCCGTAGCCCAGCGCACCGACGACACCGATGCCGGCGGCGAGTCCGCCACCGCCATAGGCCGCCGTGGCGGCGATCCTGCGTGCCCTTCGTGCCCGGCCCATCAGTGTCTCCTTGCTGTCCTGCCCTCACCGAGTGTCACTCATCCACGCCCTACCAGGCGTCAGCGTGCCCCACCGGGCGTGGTCCGGCCTCCTGCAACGGTCTGAGAGGATGAGCCGGTGAAGTACGCAGAGCACATCGCCGACCTCGTCGGGAACACGCCCCTGGTCAAGCTCAGCTCGGTGACCGAGGGCATCTCGGCCACCATTCTCGCGAAGGTCGAGTACCTCAACCCCGGCGGGTCCGTGAAGGACCGCATCGCGTTGAAGATGGTCGAGGCCGCGGAGGCCTCCGGCGAGCTCAAGCCCGGCGGCACCATCGTCGAGCCGACCTCCGGCAACACCGGTGTGGGGCTGGCGCTGGTGGCGCAGCGCAAGGGCTACCACTGCGTGTTCGTGTGTCCCGACAAGGTGAGCCAGGACAAGCGCGACGTGCTCAAGGCGTATGGCGCCGAGGTCGTGGTGTGCCCGACCGCCGTGGCTCCCGACCACCCGGACTCCTACTACGAGACCTCTGACCGCCTCGTGCGCGAGATCGAGGGCGCGTGGAAGCCGAACCAGTACGCCAACCAGAACGGCCCCGCCTCGCACTACGAGTCGACCGGACCCGAGATCTGGAACGACACCGACGGCCGCGTCACGCACTTCGTGGCAGGCGTCGGCACCGGCGGCACGATCACCGGCACCGGTCGCTTCCTGCGTGATGCCTCGGTCGACCGCGAGGGCGGCCGGGTGCAGATCATCGGTGCCGACCCCGAGGGCTCGGTCTACTCCGGCGGCACCGGTCGCCCCTACCTCGTCGAGGGCGTGGGCGAGGACTTCTGGCCGACCGCGTACGACCCGTCCGTGGTGGACGACGTGATCGCCGTGAGTGACGCCGACTCGTTCGAGATGACCCGTCGCCTCGCCAAGGAGGAGGGCCTGCTCGTCGGGGGGTCCTGCGGCATGGCCGTCGTCGCGGCCCTGCGCGCGGCCAAGGACCTGCCGGCCGACGCGGTCGTCGTCGTGCTGCTGCCCGACAGCGGGCGCGGCTACATGTCCAAGATCTTCAACGACGAGTGGATGAGCTCCTACGGGTTCATGCGCTCCGCCGGCCAGGCCACTGTCGGCGAGGTGCTGCACCGCAAGGCGGGTGACCTGCCGGCCCTCGTGCACACCCACCCCACCGAGACGGTCCGCGACGCCATCGAGATCCTCCACGAGTACTCCGTGTCGCAGATGCCCGTCGTCGGTGCCGAGCCCCCGGTCATGGCGGGCGAGGTCGCAGGTTCGGTGAGCGAGCGTGCCCTGCTCGAGGCGCTGTTCAACGGCACCGCCCACCTGACCGACCCTGTAGAGAAGCACATGGAGCCCTCGCTGCCGCTCGTCGGCGCCGGCGAGCCGGTGTCGGTCGCCCGGCACGAGCTGGAGAAGTCCGACGCGATCATGGTCGTCGAGGACGGCAAGCCGGTGGGGGTGCTGACCCGGGCGGACCTGCTCATCTCCTTGATGGGCTGACCGCCGGATCTGGTGGGCTGGCGCCAGCGGATCTGGCGGACTGGTTGCGACGCTGGTCAGCGAAGGGCCTGCGCGTCAGCGCACGCGGCGGGCCAGGTCGGCCCGGGGTGCCGGGGCTCGGTCGGGGTGCAGGATCCCGGCGAGGGCCTCCACGCCGTCGACCAGCCGCGGACCGGGGCGGGCGAAGCTCGCGTTCGCGTCAACCGCCCAGACCGGTATGCCGCTCGGCAGCTCCCCGGACGCGATCACCGCGTGGGCGAGCTGGGTCGACCCCTCGAGGTCGTAGCCGCATGGAGCGCACACGACCACCTCGGGTGTGCTGTCGCGCACGGCCTCCCAGGTCACCCGCACCGACTTCTCCCCGGCGTCACCCAGGGCGTTGGTGCCACCCGCGACGGTGACCATCTCCGGCACCCAGTGCCCGGGGGCGAAGGCGGGGTCGGTCCACTCCAGGACGAGCGCGCGAGGCTGGGCCGCGCCGCGTACCGAGTCCTGCACGGAGGCGAGGCGCTTGCGCAGGTCGCGCACGAGGCCGGCTGCGGTGTCGGCGCACCCGCTGGCCGCACCGAGCAGGCCCACCGACGCCAGCACCTCGTCGAGGCTGTGCGGGTCGATGGTGAGGACCTCGGCGCGGCAGCCGAGGTAGGCCAGCGCGTCGTCGACGACCGACACGTCCACCGCGCACACGGCGCACAGGTCCTGGGTCACGACGAGGTCGGCGTCGAGCGCGGACAGCGCTCCGGCATCGAGGTGGTAGAGGTCGTCGCCCGCGGCGATGGCACTGCTCACGAAGGCGTCGATCTCGTGTGGTGCCAACCCCTCCGGGATCGCGGTGGTCGAGACGATGGTGCGCTCGCGCGCCTCGGCCGGGGTGTCGCACTCGAACGTCACCCCGACGACCTGGGGGCCGGCGCCGACCGCGAACAAGATCTCCGTCGTCGACGGCAGGAGCGAGACGATGCGCATGGCCCGACCCTACGGGCAGGCGTGCGAGCCCCGACGGCGGGACGCATCTCAGCCTTAGCGCATCGTTGACTACGCTGAACGAACGTTTAGAATGGTGAACATGCGATCAGTCGACTCGGTCGACGACCCGGACCTCACGGCCCGGGCGGCGATCCGCAACGCCGCGCTGCGACTCTTCGCCGACCACGGACCGGATGCCGTGAGCGTGCGGCAGATCGCCGCCGCTGCGGGGGTGTCTGCAGCGCTCGTGCTGCACCACTTCGGCAGCAAGGCCGGTCTGCGGGAGGCGGTCGACGCCCATGCGCGCGCGGCCTTCGACGAGGTACTGACCTCCGTCAGCCCCCAGGACCTCGCGCAGACCCTGACGGACGGGGACAGCGGGTCCCTCGCGCAGGCGTTCTCCGCCGTGTTCCCGCTCGACTCGCCGCTGCCCGCCTACCTGCGCCGGCTGATGCTCTCCGGCGACCCGGCCGGGACCGAGCTCTTCCGGGTCTGGTTCGAGGGCACCCGCGCGCTGCTCGCCCAGCTGGACGCGCTGGGGATGGCGTCCTCGAGCCAGGACCCGCAGGTCCGGGCCGCGTTCCTGCTCGCGAACGACCTCGCCCTGGTCCTCCTGCGTCCGGCGCTGCGCGACGTGCTGGGGTTCGACCCCATGGAGCCCGCCGGGATGGGGCGCTGGGTCGCCGAGGTGACCACCGTCTACCGCGAGGGTCTGTGGAGCACCCGGCCCGAGGCTGGCCACGACTCACCCGACACCGACACCGACACCGACACCGACACCGACACCGAGTCCGGGTTCGCGGCCCGAGAAGGGAGCTGACGATGGACCCGGCCTCCACGCCGGCACGACGACCAGCGACCGAGACCGTCCCCCGAGCGGATGCTCCCGGCGACGACGTGGTCGTGGCGCAGGGAATGGTCAAGACCTTCGGGCCCGTGCACGCCCTGGACGGCCTGGACCTGCGCGTCCGCCGTGGAGAGGTGCACGGGTTCCTCGGCCCCAACGGGTCGGGCAAGTCCACGACGATCAGGATCCTGCTCGGGTTGATGCGCCGCAGCGCCGGCCACGTGACGCTCTTCGGCGAGGACCCGTGGCAGCATGCGGCGCGGTTGCACCGCCGCCTCGCCTACGTGCCCGGCGACGTGACCCTGTGGCCGGGGCTCACCGGCGGGGAGTGCATCGATGTGCTGGCCCAGGCCCACGGAGGCCTGCGCGAGCTGGTCCGGGCCGATCTCGTCGAGCGCTTCGACCTCGACCCGACCAGGCGGAGCAGGGACTACTCCAAGGGCAACCGCCAGAAGGTGGCCCTGGTTGCGGCGCTGGCCACGGACGTCGACCTGCTCGTGCTCGACGAGCCCACCTCGGGCCTGGACCCCCTGATGGAGGCGGTCTTCCAGGACGTGGTGAGGGAGCGTCGCGCGGCCGGGGTGACCGTGCTGCTGTCCAGCCACATCCTCGCCGAGGTCGAGGCCCTCGCCGACCGGGTGAGCATCATCCGCCGGGGGCGCACCGTCACGTCGGGGTCGCTGCCCGAGCTGCGTCGACACACCCGCACCAGCCTGCACGCCACGACGTCGTCCCGGCCGGAAAACCTCGAGGGCGCGCGCGGAACCGCGGACGTGGTGGTGCAGGACGCGACGCCGTCGGGCGAGGTCGGCTCGGGTCTGGTGCACGACGTGCGCCTCACCGTCGACACGGCGCACCTGGACGCCGTCCTCGGCCTCTTGCACCACGCGGGGGTCCGGAGCCTGACTGCCGCACCGCCGAGCCTCGATGAGCTCTTCCGCACCGCCTACTCCGCCGGGCGGGAGCAGTGATGGGCGCCACCATCGCCGGCCTGCCGACGATGCTCGCGATCCAGCTGCGCACCGGGTGGAAGGCAGCCGCCCTGTGGGTGGTCGGTGTCTCGGCTGCCATGGTCGGCACCACCAGCTCGATCAGCGGGCTCTACGACAGCGCGACGAAGATCCACGGCTACGCCGAGGCCTTGACCGCGGGCGACGCGCTCGTCGCGGTCAACGGCAAGGTGGCGGGCATCGACTCGCTCGGGGGCATCGTCGCCAACGAGTTCGGCTTCCTGGCCGCCTTCGCCCTGCCACTCATGGGGCTGACCCTCGTCGCGCGCCCGACCAGACGGGACGAGGAGTCCGGGCGCCTGGAGCTCCTGCTGGCCGGGCGGATCGGGCGAGCGGCACCCCTGGTCGCCGCTGTCGTCATCGCGACGGTGGCCCTCGTGCTGACGTCGGTCGCCTTCGCGGCCTCCCTCGTCGCGATCGGGGTCCCGACCGAGGGCGCGGTCGCGTATGCCGCGTCGCTCGGCTCCCTGGGCTTCGTCTTCGCCGGCGTGGCCGCGCTCGGAGCGCAGGTGGTCGAGCATGCCCGGACCGTCCGCGGGGTCGGCCTCGGCGTCCTCGTCGTGGCCTACCTCGTCCGAGGGGTCGCCGACGTGCGCGGCTCCGAACTCGTCTGGGCCTCGCCGCTGGGTTGGCAGGAGCAGGTCCGCGCCTTCGGTGCCACTCGGTGGTGGCCCCTGCTGGTCCCGCTCGTCGCGGGAGCGGCGCTGGCCGCAGCAGCCGTCGCGCTGGCCGCACGTCGCGACCTCACCAGCGCGCTGTTCCACCGAGCGGGAGCGAACCCGCGGGCGTCGTCCGCCCTGCGGCGACCGGTCGGGCTGGCCGTGCACACCCACCGAGGGAGCATCATCGGGTGGGCGGTCGGCGCCGTGGTGGTCTCGGGCGTCTTCGGTGCGCTCACGCAGCAGGTGAGCGACGCGCTGGTCGGCAACCCAGCCCTGGGAACGGCCTTCGGCGGTCCCGGCACGTCGGCGTCGAGCGTTGACAGCTTCTTGTCGATGACCGTGCTGCTGCTCGTCCTGCTCTGCGCCGGATACGGCATCCAAGGAGCTTCGGCGCTGCGGGCCGAGGAGGTGTCGGGCCGCCTCGAGTCGACCCTCGCCGGCACCACGGCACGCAGCCGTTGGCTGGCGCTGCAGATCGGCGTGATCCTGGCCGGTGCGGTCGTGGTAGCCGCCCTCGGCGCTCTCGCCCTGGCCGTCGGGGCGACATGGTCCACGGGCGACAGGGGTCAGGGACTTCGGTTGCTCCTGGCCGTGACGGCATACGCTCCGGCCATCCTCGTCCTCGCGGCGGTGCCCGTCGCGCTGTTCGGGGTGGCGCCTCGCCTCCAGCCGCTGGGGTGGACCTTCTTCGCGGTGACCACCCTCGTCGCCTTCCTTGCCACGCCGCTCGGCCTCCCGGCCTGGGTCGCCGGGCTGGCGCCGACCGGCCACGTCGGCTTCGTCCCGCTGGAGGTGGCCGACACGTGGGGTCTGTGGGAGCTCACCGCCGTCGCCGTGGGGTTGCTCGCCCTGGCTCTGGCCGGGTTCGTGCGCCGCGGCATACCCCGTGGTTGACCGTCCGAGCCAGGCTCAGGACTTCGGCGGAAGCACGCTCTCCTGCGAGGGGAGCTGGTCCTGCTTCACGAGGCCGACCGGGCAGGTCATGCCGTTCGGGCCGTGGTTGCAGTAGCCACCGGGGTTCTTGTCGAGGTACTGCTGGTGGTGGTCCTCGGCGTAGTAGAACGTGCCGGCGTCCTCGGCGGACCGCAGCTCGGTGGTGATGGTCTTGAACCCGTGGTCGGTCAGCACGTCCTGGAACGCCTCACGCGTCGCCTCGGCGGCGCGCTGCTGGTCCGGGGTGGTCCAGTAGATGGCCGAGCGGTAGGCCGTGCCGATGTCGTTGCCCTGCCGGTTGCCCTGGGTCGGGTCGTGGTTCTCCCAGAACTGCTTGAGCAGCAGCTCGGGGCTGGTGCGCTGCGGATCGTAGGCGACGAGCACCGCCTCGGTGTGACCGGTCAGCCCGGTGCAGCTCTCCTCGTAGGTGGGGTGCGGCGTGATGCCGCCCATGTAGCCGGCCGCGGTCGTGACGACCCCGGGCTGGCGCCAGAAGATGCGCTCAGCGCCCCAGAAGCAGCCCATCGCGATGTGCAGGACCTCGGTGCCGGCCGGCCAGGGCCCCTCGATCGCGGTCTTCAGGACCGTATGCGTCCCGTCGAGGTGGAACGGGCGCGTGGAGCGGCCCTGGAGGGCGTTCTCCGCGGTGGGCAACGTGGTCTTGGCGCGCGAGCCGAACATGGGGTCTCCGTCTGCTGGGGTACAGCCAGTCCAATGCTCACGGGCACGCGAAGATTCCCCGGGACACTGCTGGCCGCCCCGGTCGAGCAAAGCGCTGGCGAGCGCGGGCGCCGGGCGGGCAGGCTGGCCCGATGACCACCGCCCACGTCCAGATCGAGCCAGTCACCGGGCTCGACCCGTCTCGGGAAGACCTCTTCCTCGGCTGGGCCGCGGTGTACGACGCCTCGGGCCGGCACGGTCTCGGGGACGCGCACTCGAGCTGGGGTGTGGAGGAGCTGCGCGAGCTGGAGCGCAGCACCGGGCAGCGCCGGCTCGCCTGGGCCGCACTGTGCGACGGTCGTGTGGTGGGGGCCGTCCTCGTCGTGATGCCCCTGCACGACAACCGGACCACGGCCCAGACGAGCCTCGCGGTCCACCCCGACCACCGCAGGGACGGGATCGGCAGCCGACTGCTGGTGACGGCCGAGGAGGCCGCCCGTGCGCAGGGGCGGACCGTGCTCGTCGCCGTGACGGAGTGGGCCGTCGACGGCCAGGACGGCGGAGCGGGGTTCGCCGCGAGGCACGGGTACTCCGCCGCCCAGTCGACCCTGCGCAGCGCCCTGTCCCTGCCTGCGGACCCGGACCGGCTGCAAGCCGTCCTCAGCGCTGCTGGCGGGGACGCCTACACGATGCAGAGCTGCTGGGACGGCATACCGGAGCGCTGGCTGGTCGGACGCGCGGAGCTGAGCCGCCGCATGAGCACGGACATCCCCCACGGTGACCTCCTCCTCGAGGAAGAGGTCTGGGACGAGGAGCGCGTGCGGGAGAGCTATGCGCGCATCGCGGGGATGGGTCGACGGGTCGTGGACACCTTCGCGGTCGAGCAGGAGACCGGCAGGCTCGTCGGCTACACGCAGGTGCAGGTCGGCTGTCCGGGCGACCTCGGGTACCAGCAGGACACCTTGGTGGTTCGCGAGCACCGGGGCCACGGCCTCGGACTGCGCCTCAAGGCGGCCAGCACGGTGGCCGTGATGGCCGAGCTGCCGGACGTGACCCGGATCCGCACGTGGAACGCCGACGACAACCTCCACATGCTCGCGGTCAACCGCGAGCTGGGGTCCCAGGCGGACGCCTGGCTGCGGGTGTGGCAGAAGGCGGTCTGAGGGCGGCAGGTCGCTGGGCGCGGCGAGCGCCCACCCACGCCCTCTGGTCGACCTCGGGGGAGTGCCCGGCGGCCGGTGGCCAGCCGTTAGCCTTGCCGCCATGAGCGAGCAGCAGCACAGCCAGGACTCGGGGGGCTTCTCCACCCGCGCCATCCACGCGGGCCAGGCGCCGGACGCCGCCACCGGTGCGGTGATCACCCCGATCTACCAGGTGTCGACCTACAAGCAGGACGGCATAGGCGGGTTCCGCGGCGGGTACGAGTACAGCCGCTCGGCCAACCCCACCCGCACCGCGCTCGAGGAGTGCTTCGCCGCCCTCGAGGGCGGCGAGCGCGGGTTCGCCTACGCCTCCGGCCTGGCCGGCCAGGACACCGTGCTGCGGGCGTTGCTCACGCCGGGCGACCACGTCGTCGTGCCGAGCGACGCCTACGGCGGCACCTACCGCCTCTTCAACAAGGTCCTCGTCCCGTGGGGGGTCGAGCACACCATCGCGCCGATGGGTGACGTCGAGGCCGTCCGCGCCGCGATCCGCCCCGGCCAGACCAAGGTGGTCTGGGTCGAGACGCCCACCAACCCGCTGCTCGGCATCGCCGACATCGCGGCCCTCGCGGAGGTCGCCCACGATGCCGGCGCGCTGCTCGTCGTCGACAACACCTTCGCCTCGCCCTACCTCCAGCAGCCGCTGTCACTCGGTGCCGACATCGTCACCCACTCGACCACCAAGTACTGCGGCGGCCACTCCGACGTCGTCGGTGGTGCGGTCGTCGTCGGCCGGGGGATCACCGTCCCGGGCTATGAGGACGCAGTGGATCGTGTCGCGTTCCACCAGAACTCGCTCGGAGCCGTGGCCGGCCCCTTCGATGCATGGCTGGTGCTTCGGGGCCTCAAGACCTTGGCGCTGCGCATGGAGCGCCACAGTGACAACGCCGAGCGAGTCGTCGAGTTCCTGCTCGGCCACCCGGCCGTGAGCGCCGTGCACTACCCCGGCCTCGAGAGCCACCCCGGCCACGAGGTCGCCGCCCGCCAGATGAAGCGGTTCGGCGGGATGGTCTCGTTCCAGGTGCGTGGTGGTGAGGACGTCGCGGTCAAGGTCTGCGGCGAGACCCAGGTCTGGACCCTGGGAGAGTCCCTCGGCGGTGTCGAGTCGCTCATCGAGCACCCGGCCCGGATGACGCACGCCTCGGTAGTGGGCACAGAGCTCGAGGTGCCTGCCGACCTGATCCGCCTGTCCACCGGCATCGAGGACGTCGAGGACCTCATCGAGGATCTCAAGCAGGCCCTCGACCGGCTCGGCTGAGCGACCGGCGACCCCGTGGCCCGGCTGCTCTGCGTCGACTTCGGCTCGACGTTCACCAAGGCCGCGCTCGTCGACTCCTCGGGTGAGCTGGTCGCCACCGCTGCGACGCCGACGACGATCGGCACCGACGTCCTTGATGGCTACCGCCTGCTGCGCCAGCGGCTTTCTGCGCACGGCGAGGTCGACGAGGTGCTCGCCTGCTCCAGCGCCGGCGGCGGCCTGCGGCTCGCGGTGGTGGGGTACGAGCGCGAGGTGACCGCGCAGGCGGGCTACCGCGTTGGTCTCAGCGCCGGCGCACGCGTGGCCCACCTCGTCGCCGGGCCCATGTCCGGTGGCGACCTCGCGGGGCTGCGTGCCGCTCGACCCGACCTCGTCCTCCTCGTCGGAGGCACCGATGGCGGTAACGCAGAAGTGTTGCTGCACAACGCTGCCCGTATGGCGCGCGCCCGCTTCGGCGCGCCGGTGGTCGTCGCTGGCAACCGGGAGGCCCAGGCGGAGGTCGCCGAGGCGCTGACGTCGACCGGTCGGCGCTTCTCCCTCGCCGACAACGTGCTGCCCTCGATAGGGGTCATCGCCCCCGAGTCGGCGCGGGCCGCGATCCGGGCCGCCTTCCTCGAGCACGTCATCGGCGGCAAGGGGCTGTCGCGAGGGCCGGGGTTCGCGGCCATGGTGCAGGCGCCCACCCCCGACGCGGTGCTCGACGGGGTCGAGGTCCTGGCCGACCAGCTCGATGGCGACGTGCTCGTCGTCGACGTCGGCGGCGCGACGACCGATGTGTACTCCGCGTTGCGGCCCCAGGGGGAGGACGCCAAGCTCGCCAAGGACGTCGTGGCGCCCCTGTGGCAGTCGCGTACCGTCGAGGCCGACCTCGGCATGCGGTGGAACGCCGTCGGGGTCGTCGAGGCTGCGAGGCGCGAGCACCTGGACGTCCCCGCAGGTCTCGACGCGTATGCCGCCCTGGTCGCTGCCGACCCGGCCCACCTACCCGTCGATGCGACCGAGCGCGGCCACGACCTCGCCCTGGCTCGTGCTGCCGCCCTCGTCGCGGTCCGCCGCCACGCGCGACCGTCGGGTCCTGGAGTGAGTCCGCGGCCGCTCGCCGACGTGGCGGTCGTCGTGGGGTCGGGCGGGGTGCTACGGCACGCCGACGAGCCCGGGCGGGCCCACGTGCTGGGAGCCGTGGCCGCCGACCACGCCGGGGGCTGGAAGGTGCCGCGCAATGCCTCGGTGGTCACCGACGCGGCATACCTCCTGTTTGCCGTGGGGCTGCTGCGCGCCAGCCACCCAGAGGTCGCGCGGGCCCTCGCCCGCTCCGTCGTGGGTCGCGCTGTCGGTGGTGGGTCCTAGCATCGGAGGATGGCTGACTCGACCTCAGACTCGACCTCAGACTCGACCCCAGACCCGACGCCCGACCGGACGTCAGGATCGGCGCCCAGGCCCAAGCTCGACCTCGTCGTCCTGGACTGCCCCGACGCGCTGGCCCTCGCCACGTTCGACACCGACGTCCTCCGTGGGACGGCCGAGCCAGCAGTCCTCGCCGCCGGTGCCACGGTCCACGACCACGAGCCGTCGAAGGCGAGGACCTTCAAGGTCCGCCTCGACCCGGCCGGCCACCCGTTCGGCCTCACCGGGCAGGGCTGACGTGCCGCGCTCAGCACGACGCGATGCGGCGTGGGCTGCGAGGAAGAAATGGGCTGGCGCAGACCCATCGGGACGACCTACCGTCGACAGGTGGACTCCATGAGCGCCCCGGCCATCGAGGCGGAGCACCTCGTCAAGACGTTCGGCGACCAGCGTGCCGTCGACGACGTCAGCTTCTCGGTGCCGCAGGGGTCCGTGCTGGGACTGCTCGGGCCCAACGGTGCCGGCAAGACGACGACGGTCCGGATGATGACCACCCTCACGAGGCCGACGAGCGGGACGGCCCGCGTTGCGGGGCACGACGTGGTGAGCGAGCCCGACGCGGTGCGACGTTCCATGGGCCTGACCGGACAGGCAGCCACCGTCGACGAGCTGCTCACGGGCCGGGAGAACCTGCGGCTCATCGGCTCTCTCTACGGACTCTCCTCGTCCTATGTCAAGCAAGCCTCCGAGGAGCTGCTCGAGCGCTTCTCCCTCACCGACGCCGCTGACCGCACCGCCAAGACCTACTCCGGTGGGATGCGGCGGCGGCTCGACCTCGCGGTCAGCCTGGTCGCGACCCCACCGGTGCTCTTCCTCGACGAGCCGACCACGGGTCTGGACCCTCGCAGTCGCGTCGAGCTCTGGGAGGTGCTGCGCACCCTGGTCAAGGAGGGCACCACCCTGCTGCTCACGACCCAGTACCTCGAGGAGGCCGACCAGCTCGCCGACCGCATCGTCGTCATCGACCGGGGCCGGATCATCGCCGAGGGGACCGCACTGGAGCTCAAGGACCGCTCGGGCAAGGCGAGCCTGGTGCTGACCGTGTCGCACGCCGACGACCTGCCGGCCGCCGAGGCGCTGTTGCGCACGAGGGTGTCCGAGGTGCACGTCGACGCGGCGTCCCGCCAGCTCACCTCGCCGGCCGAGGGTCTGCGTGACATGACCCGGATCGCCGCGGTGTTCGAGGACAGCAAGATCGAGCTCGACGACCTCGGGCTCAAGAGACCGAGCCTCGACGACGTGTTCCTCCACCTCACCGGCCACCGGGCCGAGGACACCACCGGCCGTGACGACTCCGGCGACACGACCCAGGAGCAGGCGTCATGACGACCCAGACCACGGCCGCAGTCCGCTCCGGAGCCATCGCCCGGCCGGAGATCCGCCAGACCGGGCTCCTGCGCCAGTCGTGGGCGATCACGCGGCGCAACCTGATCCACATCAAGCGCATGCCCGAGATGCTCATGGACGTCACCATCCAGCCGGTGATGTTCGTGCTGCTGTTCGCCTTCGTCTTCGGCGGCTCGATCCAGATCCCGGGGGGCGGCTCCAACTACCGGGAGTGGTTGCTCGGTGGCATCATGGGCCAGACGATCGCCTTCGCCTCGTTCGTCGTCGCGGTGGGGCTCACCGCCGACATCGACAAGGGCATCGTCGACCGCATGCGGTCACTGCCGATCAACCCGGCTGCTGTCCTGGTCGGGCGCAGCATCTCCAGCCTGATGCACTCGAGCATCGGCATCATCGTGATGTCCGTGACCGGGCTGGCCATCGGGTGGCGCATCGACAACGGCCTGGGCAACGCCGTGCTCGCCTACGGCCTCCTGCTCATGTGGGGTTTTGCCATGATCTGGGTGGGGATCCTCGTCGGGTCGGCGATGCGCTCCGTCGAGGCCGTCAACGGCCTGATGTTCACGATGATGTTCCCCATCACCTTCTTGGCCAACACCTTCGCGCCGACCGAACGCATGACGCCGTGGCTGCGCACCATCGCCGAGTGGAACCCGATCTCGTCCCTGGTCCAGGCCGTCCGAGAGCTGTGGGGCAACGTCGGCCCGGCGCCCAGCGATGCGGCACTGCCGCTCCAGCACCCCATCCTGACCACGGTGGTCTGGTGTGCGGGCATCACCGCGGTGATGGCCCCACTGGCCATTCGCGCGTTCAACCGTCGCACCCAGCAGTAGTACGACGCATCGACCCGGGTCGAAGCGGGTCGTCGCGATCTCACACGACATCGAACAGCTCGGTGTGCACCCGGCGCGGCGGGACACCGAGGTCGTCGAGGATGCGCACCGAGGCGGCCACCATGGGTGCAGGTCCGCAGATGAAGAAGTCGACCTTCCCCGGGACGCGGTGCTGCGGGATCGCCGCACCGAGCACCGCCTCCGTGAGCCAGCCGACCTCACCCCGCCAGTCCTGCGGGGGTTCCTCGAGGATCTCGACGACGTGCAGGTCGAGCCGGGCGTC
>JBDSKZ010000034.1:0-40684 GCA_039916625.1 Pedococcus sp. | reverse complement strand
CCATCGCGTCGAACATCTCACCCACCCGGTCCGCGAGCGCGGCGGCATCGACGGCATCGGCGCAGCCACGCTCCACCGCACTGGCCATCTTGTCCGAGGCCGACATCACCTCGGGCAGCGACGGCAGCGCCTCCCGCGCCCAGCCGGGGACCTCCGTGCCGGCGCTGATCGCCTCGCAGACGGCCAGGCCGAACCGATCGACCAGACGGCGCAGCGGGGCGGTGACGTGGGCGTAGGCGGCTGCCACCGCGGCATGCTGGGGGTCCTGCGGCACCGTGCCGTCGAAGGGGGTGTACCCGGCGCCGCGGAACAACGCGGTCGCCTCGTGGATCAGGGCCAGGTGCCTGGGGTCGGTCCGGTCCAGGGTGCGCAGGAACTCGCCGTACGGAACATCCTTGCGCCACTCCACGCCCAGGGCCCGGCTCGCGTGCCGGAACCTCCGGACCGCGTCCTGGTCCGGTGCGGGCATGGTGCGCAGGATGCCGACCTTCGCCCCGATCATCAGCTCGGCCGCCGCCATACCGGTCATGAGCGAGACCTGGGCGTTCCAGTCCTCGGCGTCGAGCGGTGGTCGGAAGTGCAGCCGGTAGTGACCGTGCTCGTCCTCGGTGACCTCCTGCTCCGGCATGGGCAGGCTCGCTCCCCCGCGCCGGCGCTCCAGCTCGATGCGACGGGTGCCGACCTCCTTGAGCAGCTCGAGCCGTTCGTCGGCGCCTCCGGCGTCGATCGCCTCCTGCACCTGGTCGTAGTCGAACCGGTCGGTGCTGCGAACCATCGCCCGGTAGAGGCTCACCTGCGTTCCCTCGCCATCCGCAGCAAGGCGCAGGTCCCAGACGAACGCGGGACGCACCTGATCGGGCAACAGGCTCGCCGCACCCTCGCTGAAGACCGGCGGGTGCAGCGGGGTGCGGTGGTCCGGGGCGTAGATCGTCTGACCACGGCGCCTCGTCTCGGCGTCGATGGCACCACCGGCACGCACGAACGCCGGGACGTCCGCGATGGCGTAGCGCACGCGGTAGCCGGCACCGTCGCGCTCGATGTGCAGGGCCTGGTCGAGGTCCATGGAACCCGGCGGGTCGATCGTCAGGAAGGGGACCGCGGTCTCGTCACGCTCCGGCAGGTCCGGTGACCCTGCCGCCTGCTGCGCCTCGGCCTCCACCTCCGGTGGAAACGCCTCGGGCACACCGTTCTCGGCGCGCACCGCATCGAAACGCGCCTGGAGCTCTGCAGACTGGGCGACGGCCTGTTCGGCCACTGGCTCCTTGACCTGGATTCGTCGCATGGGCATGCCGCCAACCTACCCAGCGGACCGGCGCGGCACCTGTTGGAGCGCGGACCTAGGCTTGCCGCGTGCTGATCCTGCTGCCCCCGTCGGAGTCGAAGACGGGTCGGACCCGCGGACGCCCTGTCGACCCCGTGAGGCTGAGCTTCCCGCAGCTCACCGACACCCGACGCGCGGTGGCGGCCGCGGTGGCCGAGGTCAGCGCCCACCCCGCTGCCGCCGAGGTCCTGGGCATCAGCCCCAACCTCACGCGGGAGATCGCGCGCAACACGGTGCTCGGCTCCGCGCCCTCGCTGCCCGCCTCGCAGGTCTACTCCGGCGTCCTCTACGACGCGCTCGACCACGCCTCTCTCGACAGCGCCGCCAAGCGCCGCGCCAACAGGTGGGTCGTCGTGGTCTCCGCGCTCTACGGCGCCGTGCGCCTGAGCGATGCCATCGCGCCGTACCGGCTCTCGATGGCCGTGAACCTCCCCGGGGTCGGACCGCTCGCCAGCACCTGGAAGCCCCAGCTCAGCGAGGTGCTTCCGGAGCTCGCCGGCCGCGGCCTCGTGGTCGACTGCCGCTCCAGCACGTATGCCGCGGCCTGGACTCCGGTGGGTGGGCTCGCTGACCGGTGGGTCCAGGTCCGCGTGCCGGGTGCCACCCACATGGCCAAGCACACGCGAGGGCTGGTGACCCGACACCTGTGCGCGGCTGGCCAGGACGTGCGCAAGGTCCCCCAGCTGCTCGAAGTCCTCCACGACGACTTCGAGGTCATCCTCACGCCCCCGACGAAGGCCGGCCGACCCTGGGTGCTCGACGCCACGGCACGCGCATGACGACGACCACGGCGTGAACGGCGCTGGGCTTGCCGACCTCTCGTCCCGCGTGGCCCGGTCCTGACCTTCTCGACGAACCTGCTGTCACTGCGACATTTCGACCAGCTCGGAGTAGGCCACGTCGGATACGTCCGCCTCGTGGCGGCCCCGGCTCTGGCCGCCGTCGCGGGCACCCTGATCGTGCTGTGGCTGTTCAACCGCCTGTAGCTGTTCAACCGCAAGAACCTACGAGGGCGCTATGAGCTCGATGCTCCCCCTGAGCCGCACGACGCCGTGATGCTCCGCACCGCCGGCGGGGTCTGCCTCGCCGTCGGCCCGCTCTTCGCGCTCGGGCTCTCGCCCGCGTGGGTCTCGTTCGTGGCACCTGCGGCGCTGCCTGCAGCCGCTGTCCGCGACGGGCCGCTGCTGGAGTCGCTCACAAGGATGGGTACGGCGCCCTCGGACCTCGTCCGGCTGGCCGGAAGCCCGCGCTGGTGACCAACATCGCGACCAACGTGCCCGCACACATCGCCCTGGAGTCGGTCACGCCTGACGCTCCGCAGCGGTTGCTGGCGCTGCGTCGCCGGCGACGCTGCCGTGGGCGCAGCGGTGCCGGGCCCGCGGCCTGACCGTCAGCCCGTGGACCCTTGCGGCCCAAGGGCTGGCGTGCGCGCTGGTTGCCGGTGGCCTGTCTGTCGCCGCCCTCGTCCGGTTCGCCTGAGCCTCCCCGGCGCGCCGACGGCCCCCTTGACGCCCCCGGCCCAACCAGGCGACTCAGCCGGACAGGCCGCGGAGCAGGTCCTCGATGATGTCCTGCGGGTCCTCGAGCCCGACCGAGATGCGCACGGTGCCGTCCGTGATGCCGACGGCAGCGCGCCCCTCGGGCGACAGTCGGCGGTGCGTGGTCGTCGCGGGGTGGGTCACCATCGACTTCGCGTCGCCGAGGTTGTTGCTGATGTCGACGACCTGCAGGGCGTTCATGAGCGCGAAGGCCTCAGCCTTGCCCCCGTCGAGCTCGAACGTCACCACGGTGCCGCCGCCGAGCATCTGCCGACGGGCCAGCTCGTGCTGGGGGTGCGTGGGCAGCCACGGGTAGATCACCTGGGTCACGGCGGGGTGGGCGTCCAGCGCCTCGGCCACAGCGAGCGCGTTGGCGGCCTGCTGACGCACCCGCAGGCTCAGCGTCTCCAAGCCCTTGACGAGGACCCACGCGTTGAACGGCGACATCGCCGGTCCCGTGTGGCGCATGAGGTTCTTGACAGGACCGGCGATGAACGCGCTCGTGCCCAGCACGGCACCGCCGAGGGTGCGGCCCTGGCCGTCGATGTGCTTGGTCGCGGAGTAGACGACGACATCCGCGCCGTGCTCCAGCGGCCGCGAGAAGACGGGGGTGCCGAAGACGTTGTCGACGACGACCTGTGCCCCCGCGGCGTGGGCGAGGTCGGACACCGCCCGCAGGTCGACCAGCTCCTGCATGGGGTTGCTCGGGGTCTCGAAGAAGACGGCCTGCGTCGGCACGGACAACGCCTCCCGCCACTGCTCGAGGTCGCGGCCGTCGACGAACACCGTCTCCACGCCCCAGCGCGGCAGGATCTCGTCGAGGATCACGAAGCACGAGCCGAACAGTGCGCGCGAGGACACGACGCGGTCGCCCTGACCGAGCAGTGCGGCCAGGGCCACGAAGACCGCCGACATTCCGGAGGCGGTCGCAAAGCAGGCCTCGGCACCCTCGAGCTCGCGCAGGCGCTCCTCGAACATCGACACCGTCGGGTTCCCGTAGCGCGAGTAGATGAAGTGGTCGACCTCGTCCTTGAACGCGGCCTCGGCCTGCTCCGCGCTCTCGTAGACGAAGCCCGAGGTGAGGTAGAGGGCCTCGGACGTCTCGTCGAAGTGGCTTCGGGTCAGCCCGCCGCGGACCGCGACCGTGTCCGGCCGCAACGGCGTCCCGTCGCTCATCCCTGCCGCCACGGTAGATCCACGTTCTTCCATCCGGAGACGGCGCGGTGCCCCTGCTCGTCCTGCGGACCCTCGAAACCCTCGGTGACGTTGTAGGACGGCTCGAGCCCGGCACCCGTGGCCGCTTCAGCGGCGGCGACGGACCGGACCCCGGAACGGCACAGGAAGTAGATCGGGGCTCCGTCGGGCAGGCCCGCGTCGCGCAGCTGCTCGACGAAGTCACCGTTCACCGCGCCGTCCGGGAAGCGTTGCCACTCCACGCAGATGACCCTCTTGCCGAGGTCGGTGAGGTCGGGCAGCCCGACGTAGTTCCACTCGGCGCTGGTGCGCACGTCGACCAGGACCGCGTCCTCGTCGGCCGCCAGCGCGGCATACACATCCTGGGGCGCCACATCTCCGGCATAGCTCATGTCCCAAGGGTAGGCGGATGGCCCGTGGCGAGGCCGGTCGGCCACATCGTGGGCGGATCGCGCCGGGACGTGCCTCAGGTCCGGTTGGTGAACGCCACCGAGACGTTGCCGTCCGGCCAGACCTCCAACGCGGTCAGGGAGCCCGGCGCCGCCGCCAGCCGCCAGACCTTGTCGTGCGGGATCCCGAGCACGTGCGCGAGGACCACCATGATCGGCTTGCGGTGGCACACCACGACCGTGGTGCCACCCGCGCCGACCACCCGGGCGTAGGCGGCCAGAACGCGCTCGACGAGCTCGAGGTGGGTCTCGCCCCCCGGACGGGCGTATGCCGCGTCGCTGCGCATCAGGGTCAGCTCGGCCGGCTGCTCACGGGCGAGGTCGTGGATGCTCGCACCGTCCCAGTCACCGAAGTCCTGCTCGTCCCAAGCGCCGTCGCACTCCGCCTCCACCCCGACGGCAGTCGCCACGACTGCGCCGGTCTCCACGGCACGTGCCAACGAGGAGGTGACGACACGGGCCGAGGTGCCACCGAGCAGGTGCGCAACAGCTGCACCGGCCGCTCGGGCCTGGGCGCGGCCAGTCGCGTTCAGGGCGGGGTCTGCGCCGCCGCGGCCGTCGAGCCGTGCGTTGACGGTGAAGTCAGTGACGCCGTGTCGCACCAGCACCAGCCGGGCGGGCGCGCCCTGACCCGCGGCGTGCGGGGGGGCTGTGGTGCCGGGATCAGGGTCGATGATCTCCTCGACCAGCACGGCCGCTGTCGCGGGGCTGGCCGCGGACTTCGCTGCCTCCTGCTGCGCCCCCTGTCCCGAAGGGGCCTGCCCCAGCATCCGGTCGATGGTGCGGCCGTCCATGCCGTCGTTGGACAGCTTGTCGGCGTCCTTGTTCTCCTCGCGCGGGATCCACGTGTAGGACACCGACCCACCACCACGGCTGATCAGGGCAGCCAGCTCACGGGCCTCGAGAGCTAGTCGGCGCATGTCCTCGTGCTTGATCTTCCAGCGGCCGGACATCTGCTCGACGACGAGCTTGGAGTCCAGCCGGGCCTCGACCCGGGCCGCCGCGTCGATGCGCTGGGCTGCGCGCAGTCCGGCGATCAGGCCGGAGTACTCGGCGACGTTGTTGGACTCCTTGCCCAGCGGTGCAGCACCCTCCCAGAGGACGAGGCCGGTCGCGGGGTCACGAACCAGTGCGCCGTAGCCGGCGACCCCGGGGTTGCCCCGGGAGCCGCCGTCAGCCTCGACGACGAGCCGACGACCCACTGGTCAGAGGCCGGACTCGGACGTACGGACCAGGATCCGTCGACATTCCTCGCAGCGCAGCACCTCGTCATCGGGCGCTGCCTTGATGCGGTTCATCTCGACCGTGTTGAGCTCGAGCTGGCAACCACCGCAACGACGCTGGCGCAACGGAGCTGCGGCCAGGCCTCCCGTCTGGGTGCGGATCTTCTCGTAGAGCACGACGAGGTCGGCGCCCACACCTGCGACGGTGTCGGCCCGCGGACCGACGACCTTGGCGGCCTCGAGCTCGAAGTCCTTGAGCGCGTCATCCCTGGCTGCCGTGGCAGTCTCCAGCTCGGCGGAGAGCGCGGCCCGTTCGGCCTCGAGTCGGGTCACGTCGGCCTCGGCCCCCTCGGCCCGCTCCATGATCTCGATCTCGACGTCCTCCAGCTCGGCCTGCCGGCGGTGCAGCGAGTCGAGCTCGTGCTGGAGCGCCTGCAGGTCCTTCGCCGTGCCGGTGCCGGCTTCGAGCCGTCCACGGTTGCGGGCGGCCCGGTCGCGGACGACCTGCACGTCGGTCTCGGCCTTGGCCACCTCGCGCTGGATGTCACCGAACGCGGTCTGGGCCCGGACGAGGTCGGAGTCGAGGGCTGCTGCGCGTCGCTCGAGCTCGGCGAGCTGGCCGCGCTGGGGAAGGTTCTTGGTCGCGTGGGCGATCTGGTCGAGACGGGTGTCGATCGCCTGCAGGTCCAGGAGCCTCCACTGACGGGACGGGTCGGCTTTCAGGACGTACCTCCGGGCGACTCGGCACCGACGACGAAGGTCCAGGGGTCGGTGCGCAGTGTGGAAACAAGAGTCTCCACTGTAGGGGCCGCCAGGTCACCGCCTGCAAGCACGGTCTCCAGCCGTCGCGCCGCCGCCGCGAGCCACAGCGACTCGGTGGCCCAGTGGCCCGCGTCGATGAGGTAGGGGGTGCCTCCGCGAGCCTCCTCACGAGCCTCCAGCACCGGGTGGTGTCGCAGGTCGGCGGTGACGAAGACGTCCGCGCCGGTGGCCCGGACGTGGTCGAACATGTCGTCGCCGGCGCCTCCCATCACGGCGACCCGGCGCACCGGGGCGTTCGGCGGCCCGGCGACCCGGATCCCGCCCGCGGACGGCGGCAGGACGGCATACAGGGCTGCGGTGAAGTCGGCCAGGCTCAGCGGCGCGGGCAGCTCGCCGACCCGGCCGAGGGCTTGGCCCTCGACCACGGCCAGCGGCGCGACCTCGGTGAGTCCACAGGCCTGCGCCAGCGCGTCGTTCACGCCGGGCTCCGCGACGTCGGCGTTGGTGTGGGCGACGTACAGCGCGATGTCGTGGATGACCAGCGCGGTGATGCTGGCGCCCTTGGCCGTGGACGTGGCAACGCTGTGCACTCCCCGCAGCAGGAGCGGGTGGTGGGTCACGACGAGGTCGGCGCCCAGACCACGAGCCTCCTCGATGACGGCCAGCGTCGGGTCCACGGCGAACAGGATCCGGCTCACTGGCTGGTCGAGGTCACCGGACACCAGTCCCACCTGGTCCCAGGACTGTGCCGTGGACGGCGGGTAGAAGCCCTCGAGGGCGCGGACGACGTCGGCGAGGGTGGGGTGCACGTGGGCCCGGCCGGGCTCGAACCGACGACACCCGCGGTGTAAACGCGGTGCTCTACCAACTGAGCTACAGGCCCCTGCGCGTACGGGCCTGCCGCACGGCGCGGCGCCATTGTGTCAGGCCCGCCCTGCTACGGGGAAAATTGCGGCGGACGAGGCGGGTTGCGGGGGTTCTCCTTCCCAAAGCCCTCCAAGCGGTGCAAGATGCCCTCCATTGTGATCTCTCACAGCGAGAGGTCCCTGCACCCGGCGACATCTGGCCCGGGTCAGAACTTGGAGGAAAAATGACTCATCGCAGGATCACGGGGCGTGCCCTCCGGGCCGCCGCGGTGGTTCCGACGTTCGCCCTCGTCGCCACCAGCCTTGCGGCTGTCGGCGCAGCGGGCCCCACGTCGGCCGCCCCCGCACCCGCGCCGGCCAGTCCCAGTGCCGCAGCAGGCGGCAGCACCTACCTGAACACCGCTGCTCCCCAGGTCGAGCGTGCCTTCGGCAACGACACCCGGGTCACCAAGGACAAGAAGGTGCTCGCTCGTCAGGCGACCGCCCTGGAGAAGGCCAAGAGGTTCGACGGCAAGCACGCCAAGGGCAACCCGGTCGCCGCACGCGGCCTGGCCAAGGTGGAGGCGCAGTCGCTGCGCACCGGTCAGAGCCCCCAGGCGATCAAGGGCAGGTACAAGCAGGCGCCCACGACGCAGAAGGCCAAGCTGCTGACGATCCTCGTCGAGTTCAACGACAAGGCGAACGACGACTTCCGTTCCTCGATGGTGCCCACCGAGTTCGGCTCCGACACGTGTGCGCCGGGAAACGTCCAGAACGGCCCGAAGCACAACATGATCCCCAACCCTGCGAGCACCCGGCTGCTCGACAACAACTCCATGTGGGTCAAGGACTTCTCGTCCGCGCACTACAACACGATGCTCTACACCAAGACGGGCATCACCCAACGGGTGCGCACCGACCTCAAGGGGCCCGACGGCAAGCCCGGCTTCGACATCTCCGGCTACACGATGAAGAACATGTACGAGGAGATGTCCAAGGGCGCCTACACCGTGGACGGTGCGGCCACCCCATGGATCACCGTGCCCCACTCGGAGGCCTACTACGGCGCCACCCGCTGCCACCAGGACGACACCGGCACGTGGACCTACGACGCGATCCAGGACATGCAGGGGCACCCGAGCAACCCGCTCGGTGCCGGGCAGCTCCCGATCGACGCCGTGGCGGCGCTCGCCAAGGCCCAGCCGAGCTTCCCCTGGGCCGACTACGACATCGAGGACCAGGGCGACGTCGACGGTGACGGCAACTACTACGAGCCCGACGGTGTCATCGACCACGTCGTGCTCGTCCACGCCGGTGAGGACAAGTCCGGCGGTGGCGGCGCCGAGGGCACCTACGCCATCTGGGCGCACTCCTCGGCCGTGGCCGGTGGCGCTCCGGTCCCCGGGACCAACCTCAAGCTGAGCAACTACATCGTGCAGCCGGAGGACTCCGGAGTCGGTGTCTTCGCCCACGAGTACGGTCACGACCTGGGTCTGCCCGACCTCTACGACACGGCCAGCGGAGGAGACTCCGACGTCGACTTCTGGGACCTGATGAGCTCGGGCTCGCACTCGGGCCCGATCTTCCAGTCGATGCCGACGCACATGGGCATCTGGGACAAGTGGGTGCTCGGCTGGGCCGACCCCAAGGTCATCAACCCGGGTGACCGCCGCCAGTCGGTGCTGGTCGGACAGGCGTCGCGCACCCCGCGCGGCACCAACGACGGCATCAAGATCAACCTGCCCAACAAGACGATCACCCTCGCGACCCCGCACAGCGGCGCGAAGATGTGGTACTCCAACGCCGACCAGTCCTGGGCCGACAACACCCTGACCCGCACGGTCAGCGTCCCCGCGGGAGCGAGCGACGCGAAGTTCTGGATGTGGAACAACTACTCCATCGAGCAGGACTGGGACTTCGGCTTCGTCGAGGTCTCGACCGACGGCGGCACGACGTGGACCGAGCAGAAGGTCTATGACACCGCTGGCGCCGAGGTCTCCACCAAGGACGGCTACGCCGACCCCAACGGCAACCTCAAGACCTACGGCAACAAGAAGTACGGCCTCACCGGTGCCACCGACGGCTGGCAGCACCACTACGCCAACGTCACCGGCTACGCCGGCAAGACCATCCAGGTCCGGTTGCGCTACGCCACCGACGCCGGCTTCGAGGACCGTGGCTGGTTCGTCGACGACCTCTCGCTCACCAACGGTGCGACCACGGTCTGGAGCGACGACGCCGAGGCCACCAACGGCTGGACCGCCAAGGTCGGGACCTTCGTCGACACCACGGGTGCCGGCTGGATCCTCGACACGGGCACCCAGAACAAGGCGCAGTACTACCTCATCGAGTGGCGCAACTTCGACGGGTTCGACAAGGGCCTGCAGTACGCCTACGACACGACCTACCAGGCCGAAGGCGCCTGGAAGGTCGAGAAGATCAAGTACAACGCCCCGGGTGCCCTGGTCTGGTACCGCGACACCACCTTCGGCAACGCCAACCACGTCCTCAACAACCTCTCGGCGCTGCCGAGCGAGGGCGCCAAGGGTGGACTGCTCATCGTCGACAGCCACTTCGACCCGCTGCGCCGCACCGGTGCCGCGGCAGCGCTCGACCCGAGCCTGCTGAAGAACCTGCCGTCGCGACCGCAGTCGTCCAACGCCGCGTTCAACCTCGTGGGGACCTACCCCTTCAAGGAGTGCGTGACGAACGACGCGGTCACGAAGGAGGCCTGCAACACCTATCCGAAGCAGGCTGCGGTCCGGACGTTCACCGACAACACGGGCTGGTACCCGGGCATCGAGTACCGCCCCGACCTCGACGCGGCGAGGCCGTACTTCTACCGCGATGCCGACGCCTCCACGGTCGTCCCCTCCAAGGGCAACGCGCCGTACACGGTCAGGATCGTCGACAAGTCCGGCAAGCTCGTCCCGGCTCAGTTCGGCGACGGGTTCGGCACCGGCAACCCGGCGGACTCGAAGGTCGGCTACGGCACGACCGTGACCGTCGCGATGACGATGCAGCGCAACCAGATGGCGCGGCTCATGGTGACCCCGCCGAAGAAGTAACCCCGCACGGCACGAGACAGGCCCGGTATGCCGCACCAACGGCATACCGGGCCTGTCTGCGTCGACCAGAGGGCGGCGTCCGCCCTCGTCGCGACGGTCAGGCCAGCTCGCGCAGGGCCTCGTGGTAGCCGGTGAAGTCGCGGGCCGAGCCGATCTCGTTGACCAACGACCAGCGGATGACGCCGTCCCGGTCGATGAGGAACGTTCCGCGGACGGCCGCCCCGGCACCTTCGTGGAGGACACCGAAGGACTGCGCCACGGCGCCGTGGGGCCAGTAGTCGGAAAGGAGGGGGAAGAAGTACCCCTCCTTGTCCGCCCAGGCTCGCTGGGTGAACATGTGGTCGGTGGAGATGCCGAGCACCTGGACGTCGTCGGAGACGAAGGCGCCGAGGTTGTCGCGGATCTCGCAGAGCTCGCCGGTGCAGATGCCAGAGAAGGCGAACGGGTAGAAGACCACGACGACCGACTTCTCCCCCCGGAACGAGGACAGTGTGACGTCCTGGCCGTTCTGGTCCTTGAGGGTGAAGTCGGGTGCGGCGTCGCCGACGGCGAGCGGTGAGGTCATGGCTGGCAGTCTGCCAGCGAACTCACCGGCGGGCCGACTTGGGGGCGACGAGCCTCGTCGCGGTCCAGTCCTCGCAGGCGTTGACGGTGCCGGACGTGTGCAGGCCCCCGGTGGTGGCTGCCTCTTCGATGTCGCTGGCCTGGACGTGCCCGGGGCGACCGGCCTTGGGCGTGAGGATGACGATGGAGGCACCGTCAGCCAGGTTGGTCAGGGCGTCGACGACGGCGTCGACGAGGTCGCCGTCGTCCTCGCGCCACCAGATGAGGACGGAGTCGGCGACGTCGGCGTAGTCCTCGTCCTCGAGATCGGTGCCGGTGCGGTCCTCGATGGCGAAGCGGAGGGCGTTGTCGACGTCCGAGTCGTAGCCGAACTCCTGGATCACCTGGCCTGCGATGAATCCCAGACGGTCGGCCCCACCGTGCGGCGCCGCCTGTGCGGACGTGCTCACGTGCCTTCTCCTGTTTCCTGTCATCGACCCTCGTGGTCGGGGACCGTGGCGCACAGTCCACTCTGTCCGGGCCGTTTGCGCAACCAACTCCGCAGAATCGTCGCAGATCAGCCGCGATGTGGACGTCGCCGCCCACGGCGCAAACGTCCTGCACGCGGGTTAGGGTCGCCATATGGCCCCCTCGAGCGACGTCACCAGCAGCGAACCCCTGGCCACTGCCGACCCCACCGGTGCCGTGGAGGCGCACGAGCCGAAGAAGTGGGCTGCCGGGCTGCCCGCGGTCGTCAACTCGCTGCGCCACGGAGCCGAGCAGATGGGCCTGCCCCGCACGGCGCGGGTGCTGGGGCGCCTCAACCAGGACCAGGGCTTCGACTGCCCGTCCTGCGCCTGGCCGGATCCCGAGGCAGGTGACCGCCACGTCGCCGAGTTCTGCGAGTCCGGCGCCAAGGCCGTCGCCTGGGAGGCGACCAAGCGCCGGGTCGACCGCGACTTCTTCGCGAAGCACTCGGTGTCCGCCCTCGACGGGCAGAGCGAGTGGTGGTTGGGCCAGCAGGGTCGGCTCACCGAGCCGATGTACCTCCCCGAGGGCGGGACGCACTACGAGCCGATCTCGTGGGAGGCCGCGAACGAGCTCATGGCCCGACATCTCCTGGCCCTCCCCACGCCCGACGACGCGGTGTTCTACACCTCCGGCCGCACGAGCAACGAAGCCGCCTTCCTCTACCAGCTGATGGTCCGCGCCTACGGCACCAACAACCTCCCGGACTGCTCCAACATGTGCCACGAGTCCTCCGGCACGGCCATGAGCGAGCAGATCGGCATCGGCAAGGGCGCGGTGACCCTCGAGTCGCTCGAGCAGGCCGAGCTCATCGTCATCGCCGGGCAGAACCCCGGCACCAACGCCCCCCGCATGCTCACCCACCTCGAGAACGCGAAGAAGAACGGTGCGGTCATCGTCGCCGTCAACCCCCTGCCCGAGGCCGGGCTGATCCGCTTCAAGAACCCCCAGACCCCCAAGGGCATGATCGGGCCGGGCACGGCGCTGGCCGACGACTACCTCCAGATCCGCCTTGGCGGCGACCACGCGCTCTTCCGCGCGGTGGGCCACCTGCTCGTCCGCACCGAGGACACCGCACCGGGCACGGTCGTGGACCGCGCGTTCGTCGACGAGCACACCGCCGGCTACGACGAGTATGCCGCGGCGGTGCGTGAGATCGACTGGGCCGCAACAGAGCTCGCGACCGGTCTCGACCGGCCCGAGATCGAGGCACTGGCGCAGCGCTTCGTCGAGTCCAGGGCGACCGTCGTCTGCTGGGCGATGGGGCTGACCCAGCACGTGCACGCGGTCAACACGATCCAGGAGATCGTCAACGTCCTGCTCCTGCAGGGCAACATCGGCAAGCCGGGTGCCGGGCCGTGTCCCGTCCGCGGCCACTCCAACGTGCAGGGCGACCGCACCATGGGCATCTGGGAGCAGATGCCGCAGACCTTTCTCGACTCGCTCGAGGCGGAGTTCGCGTTCACTCCCCCGACCGACCACGGCGTGGACGCGGTTGCCGCCGTCCAGCGGCTGCGCGCCAAGACGGTCCGGGTGTTCGTCGGGATGGGCGGCAACTTCTCGATGGCCACGCCCGACACCCCCGTCGTCCACGAGGGGCTACGGGCCTGCGACCTGACCGTCCAGGTGTCGACCAAGCTGAACCGGTCACACACGGTCACCGGCCGCCAGGCGCTGATCCTGCCCTGCCTGGGCCGCACCGACCGTGACGCGACGCCCCGGGGAGACCAGGGCGTCACCGTTGAGGACTCCCAGGGCCAGGTCCACCTGTCCCAGGGCCGTCTCGAGCCGCCGTCGGACCAGTGCCGCTCAGAGGTCGCGATCGTCACCGGGCTCGCCGAGCACCTCGTGCCCCATGTCGGTTCGGTCGACTGGGCGGCACTGGGTCAGGACAACGACCTCGTCCGCGACCACATCTCACGCGTCGTGCCGGACTTCGAGGACTACAACGCCCGGGTCCGCGAGCCCGGGGGCTTCCTGCTGCCCCACAAGCCACGCGACCACCGCGAGTTCGACACCCCGTCCGGCAGGGCCGAGTTCCTCGCCCGCGAGGTGCCCCTGCTCGAGCTCCCCGAGGGTCGGCTGCTGCTCCAGACGATCCGCAGCCACGACCAGTTCAACACCACGATCTATGGTCACGCCGACCGCTACCGCGGTATCAGCGGCAACCGCCGCGTCGTCCTGGTCAGCCCGCGGGACCTGCACCGGCTCGGCTTCCACCAGGGCGAGGTGGTCGACGTGGTCAGCGAGTTCGAGGGCACCGAACGGCGTGCAGAGGGCTTCACCCTGGTGTCCTACCCCACCGCCGACTCGTGCGCTGCGGCGTACTACCCCGAGACCAACGTCCTCATGGCGGCCGACCACGTCGCGCTGCGGTCCAACACCCCGGTGGCCAAGGCGCTGGTCATCCGCCTCGAGCGTCGCTGACCTGGGCGGTTCGGGGCTGCTCTCCTCAGGTGTGTCGGCGGGCCAAGCCGGACCGCGCGACCTGCTCCTGGAGCAGGCGCTCGGCCTCCACCAGGTCGAGGTGGGAGACGACGGGAGACACTGGTCCGGGCGTCGACACCAGCCGCACCGAAGCGACGCCCTGTGAGCGCTCCAGGGGTCCCTGGGACACCCTGAGCGACTGCACCCGGGCGTGCGGCACGAACTGCGCCCTGCGCCACAGACGCCCGCGACGGGTAACCAGCACCTGGGGGGCGGCGGTGTAGCCGAGCCGACGCCAGCCGACCGGATCGAGTCGCCGGGCCCGGGCCGTCGCGGTGGTGAAGCCGTGCCCGGTCCCTTCGCCGAGCAGGGCCGCTGCCATGACTTCGGGCGAGGTCCCCGGCAGCACCAGGGTCAGGACGCCCAGCACCTCCTCGAGGGTGCCCACGGGAAGCAGCACGGTCTCGGTCGCATCCTCACCCTGACCGGCTCCGGCCACATTCATCCGCAGTCGCCACCACCCGGTGAGCCGCCAGGGCAGTGGCTGGGTGGCCTCGACCGCCTGGATCCGGTGCAACGGCACCGTCGTCGCCCGCAGGTCCGTGAGGCCGTGTCGCAGACGCAGCCGGTCGCCACCGTGGAGCAGCTCGAAGTTCCACTCGTGCATCAGCCGCTTCACCTGCCCGGTGCCCAGGGCGAGCGTCATCGGGCCGAGCCAGGCCACCATGCCGCCCACCCCGGCGACGAGCGACCCGACCAGCGCCGGCACAGCCAGCACGAGGAAGACGCTCTGGCCCCGGTAGAGGACCGACTGCACGACCCGGGCGTTCGGCACACGCACCACGCGTTGGCCGTCCACCGCTGGTGGCGCCGGGGTACCGTCCGGAGCCGGACGGGCGGGCTCTGTCACGCCGCGAGCGTCACCCTCGGTGCCCGCCGGGGCCTGGTCACCACTGACCCGCGAGTCCACCACGCTCGCGAGCGACATGAGCTGCTCGCGCACCTGCTGGGCCCGGGAGTAGGCGAGGAACGACAGCTTCAGCTGGGAGTTGCGCCCACCGGCGGACTGGACGACGACCTCAGAGAGGCCGGTGAGACGGGCCAGGAGCGGCCGCCCCACGTCGACGGCCTGGATGCGGTCGAACCGCACCTGCCGGTGCTGGCGGAACACGAACCCGGTGCGCAGCTCGATGAGGGTCTCCCCGACGCGGTATCGCGAGAACCGCCAGGACAGCCACGACCCCGCGACGATCACGAGCAGCACACCCGCCACGACCAGGGCAGCCCAGCCGAGGTGCCCGCGCGTCGGGTCGTCGCTGCTACCGGCACCGAAGAGGGTGTCGAGCTGCTGCGACACGATGTAGGCCACCACCGCCGCAGAGGCCAGCCCGCCACGCAGGATCGGCGACAGGGGGTGCAGGTGCAGCCACGGCTGCCTCGTCCGACCCACGGCGGACGGGGGCTTCGACGGGTCGCCGCGTGGGTCCAGCTCGCTGCCCGTTCCGCCGCCCGGACCACTGCCCAGCTCGGCCTCGCGTTCGCTCACAGGCCGGCCCGCTGCGACTCCCCGCGGGCGGCCAGCCGCTCGCGCAGCCGCTCGGCCTCAGCCGTCGGAAGGCCGGGGATCTGTCCCCCGCTCTCCGGGGAGGCGGTGTGCAGCTCGACGGTTGCCATGTCGAAACGCCGCGCGAGCGGACCGGACTCGACATCGACGTACTGCAGCCGGCCGTATGGCACCGACACGACCGAGCGGAACAACCGACCGCGTCGCACGACCAGCTCCTCGGCCCCCTCGGCCCAGCTGATCGCCGAGACCTGGCGTCCGATGAGCCAAGATCCCCACAGCCCAGCGGCACCGACCAGGGCTGCGCCCAGCCAGAACCAGGACCAGACCACCGCCGCCAGGATGACCAGGACGAGCACCGCCGGACTCAGCACGAGGCCGAGCACGAGGAGGCGGGCGGTGGCGAGCCGCTGCGACACCGGCTGCCACGCCATACCCAGGTCGTCGTAGAGCCGGACCGCAGCATGGACCGGGACGCCGCCCGGGGCGGCGTCCCGGTCCTGCTGGGGATGGAACGGTGGGGGCGTGGTGCTCACGCCCCCCAACCTATCCGCCGAAGAGCTTGGCGGCCTTGAGGATCGTCTGCCACAGGCCGTAGGCGAGCGGCGTGCCGACGGCCAGCCAGGCGGCGGTCACGACGATCGGGTTGGTCGTCACGGCGGCCGTCGTCTGCTGGTCTGGGGTCTGGCTCATCGGAGGGCTCCTTCGCCGACGGGGTCGGTGCGTTCGGTGCGGACGGCGTCCGCGTCGGCAGTGGTGTCGAAGCGGTCGGGGCTGACATCGGTGATCAGCAGGTTGGCGACGAAACCGACGACGAGCACCCCGACCATGGTGAACAGGGCCGGTCGGTAGTCGGTGTTGGTCAGCGTCCCGGGCTTGCCCGCGGCGTCGAGGACCTTGTTGACGATCAGTGGTCCTGCCACTCCCGCTGCGGACCAGGCCGTGAGGAGCCGTCCGTGGATGGCACCGACCTCGACAGTGCCGAAGAGGTCCTTGAGGTACGCGGGTGCGGTCGCGAACCCGCCGCCGTAGAAGGAGATGATCACCGTGGCGACGATGACGAACACCGCCGTGGAGGTGTGCCCGACGGTGGCCAGCAGCACGTACATCACCATCCCGACCCCGAGGTAGACCATGTACATGGGCTTTCGGCCGATGACGTCGGAGGTGCTCGACCAGGCGAACCGGCCCAGCATGTTCGCCAGCGAGAGGACACCGACGAACCCACCGGCGGCGGCGGCGGTGATGGTCGAGGAGCCGCCCTCCCGGAAGAAGTCCTGGATCATGGGGCTGGCCTGCTCCAGGATGCCGATACCTGCCGTGACGTTGCAGAACAACGCGACCCACAACAACCAGAACTGCTTGGTGCGGATGGCTGTCGCCGCGCGCACCTGAGCACCGTTCTTGCCGGTCCGGTGCGCTGCCCCCTCGGAGTGCGTCTGGTCGACATCAGCGGGGAGCCGGATCAGGGAGGCGCCGAAGAGCATGAAGGCCAGGTAGACCAGTCCGAGCACCAGGAACGTCATGCTCAGGGCATGGCCGTCGGCCACCGCACCCTTGGTGGTCGCGACGAACCCCGAGTCGAAGACGGCAAGCAGCTTGTTGGAGACCGGTGAGGCGATGAGTGCGCCACCTCCGAAGCCCATGATGGCCAGGCCGGTGGCCAGGCCCGGACGGTCCGGGAACCACTTGATCAGGGTCGATACCGGTGAGATGTAGCCGATGCCCAGGCCGATGCCGCCGATGACCCCGTACCCGAGGTAGAGCAGCCACAGCTGGCTCGTGGCGATACCGGCCGAACCCACCAGGAAGCCCACCCCCCAGCAGATGGCGGCTGCCACCATCGCCTTGCGCGGCCCTTCACGCTCGACCCAGGTGCCGAGCACTGCGGCGGACAGGCCGAGCATGACGATGGCGATGGAGAAGATCCACGCGACGGCAGTCTGCGAGGTGCCGAAGTGCGCGACCAACGATGTCTTGAAGACGCTGAACGCGTAGACCTGTCCGATGGACAGGTGCACCGCGAGGGCGGCTGGGGGGATCAGCCACTTGCTGTAGCCAGGACCGGCGATGGTCCGGCTGCGATCGAGGACCGACATGCACTTACCTCCTGTATGCGGCCTTCGGGGCAAAGAACCGACCCGGAAACGCTAACCCGACTGGCGCGAAACCGCGCGTCTGGCAGGCGAACTCGCCCTCCGGGTGCGCGCCGGAGGGCGGCAGCGCCTACATTGGCCGGTGTGGGAAGGGTGACGCAGCGGACGCCGGCAGTACGCCTCGAGGTGACCCCCGAGGGGGTGAGGTCCACGTCGCGACCCGACACGCTGGCCGTCGAGGAGCCCCTGGAGATGCGGGTCGACGGCACGTCGATCTCGGTCACGATGCGCACGCCCGGCGACGACTTCGACCTCACCCTGGGCTACCTGCTCACCGAGGGGGTGCTGCGCCGCGCCACCGATGTCGCTCGGCTCATGCACTGCCTCGACGAGGACGAGTCCGGCTCCCCCACCTACAACGTCGTCGACGTGACGCTGGCTCCGGACGCGACCGTGGACCTGTCGCGCAGCGAGCGCAACCAGTACACGACCAGTGCGTGTGGCGTGTGCGGCAAGACGAGCATCGAGGCGATCACCACCCATCGCCCGTATGCCGTCGACACCGACCCCGTGCGCCTGTCACCTGCCGTCGTGGCTGCGATGCCCGACACCCTGCGGACGCGTCAGAAGGTGTTCGACAAGACCGGCGGGCTGCATGCGGCCGGGCTGTTCACCCCTGGAGGTGAGCCCCTCGTCGTCCGGGAGGACGTGGGCCGCCACAACGCCGTCGACAAGGTGATCGGCTGGGCCGGCCGCGAAGACCGGCTCCCCCTGACCGGGCACGTCCTGGTCGTGAGCGGGCGGGCGAGCTTCGAGCTCGTGCAGAAGGCGGTCATGGCCGGGATCCCCGCGTTGGTGGCGGTTTCCGCTCCGTCGTCGCTGGCCGCCGGGCTGGCCCGCGAGGCCGGGCTGACGCTGGTCGGCTTCGCCCGGGCCCCACGGCTCACGGTCTACGCCGGCGAGCACCGCCTCGACCTCGACTGACCGCGCCGCCACGGCGACCACCCGCATCGGTGCGCCCACGCCCCTGATACCGGCCAGTAGGCCGGACCGGGTTGCGACCGACGCCTACCGAAGGGGGAAGATGGGCACTGGTCGCAGACAACCCGCGACCGAGGCGCGAGAAAGGACTCACCACCGTGGCCGCACGCGAGGAAGCCGGACCCATTCTCAATGGCATCCCCAGCCAGCTCCCGGACATCGATCCCGATGAGACCCAGGAATGGCTCGACTCCCTCGACGGAGTCATCGAGGAGGGCGGTCGCCAGCGAGCCCGCTACGTGATGCTCAAGCTGCTCGAGCGGGCCCGCCAGATGCAGGTCGGCGTGCCGTCGCTGACCGCCACCGACTACATCAACACCATCGCGCCCGAGCAGGAGCCGTGGTTCCCCGGTGACGAGGAGGTCGAGCGACGCTACCGCGCCTACCTCCGCTGGAACGCGGCGGTCATGGTGCACCGCGCGCAGCGCCCCGGCATCGGTGTCGGCGGCCACATCTCCACCTACGCCTCGGCCGCGACCCTCTACGAGGTGGGCTTCAACCACTTCTGGCGCGGACCCGACCACGCCGGCGGCGGCGACCAGGTCTTCTTCCAGGGCCACGCCTCCCCCGGCATGTATGCCCGCGCCTTCCTCGAGGGGCGGCTGTCCGAGGAACAGCTCGACGGGTTCCGCCAGGAGCACAGCCACGTCGTGGCCGGCAAGCCGCTCGCCCTGCCGTCCTACCCGCACCCGCGGCTCATGCCGGACTTCTGGCAGTTCCCGACGGTGTCGATGGGCATCGGCCCGATGAACGCGATCTACCAGGCCCAGTTCAACAAGTACCTGCACCACCGTGGGATCAAGGACACCAGCCAGCAGCACGTCTGGGCCTTCCTCGGCGACGGCGAGATGGATGAGCCGGAGTCCCGAGGGTTGCTGCAGCTCGCAGCCGGTGAGGAGCTCGACAACCTCACCTTCGTCATCAACTGCAACCTCCAGCGCCTCGACGGTCCGGTGCGTGGCAACGGCAAGATCATCCAGGAGCTCGAGTCGTTCTTCCGCGGCGCGGGCTGGAACGTCATCAAGGTCGTCTGGGGCCGTGGCTGGGACCCGCTCCTGGCTGCAGACCGCGACGGCGCGCTCGCGCACCTGATGAACATCACGAACGACGGCGACTACCAGACCTTCCGTGCCAACGACGGCAAGTACGTCCGCGAGCACTTCTTCGGTCGCGACCCGCGCACCCGTGCGCTGGTCAAGGACTGGTCCGACGAGGACGTCTGGTGGAAGCTCAAGCGTGGCGGCCACGACTACCGCAAGGTCTTCGCGGCCTACCAGGCGGCGATGAACCACACCGGGCAGCCGACCGTCATCCTCGCCAAGACGATCAAGGGCTACGGCCTCGGCAGCCACTTCGCCGGCCGGAACGCGACCCACCAGATGAAGAAGCTGACCCTGGACGACCTCAAGGGCCCGCGCGACAGCCTGAGGCTCCCGATCTCCGACGAGGCGCTGGAGAAGGATCCCTACAGCCCCCCGTACTTCCACCCGGGGCCGGACGACCCGACCATCCAGTACCTGCGCGAGCGCCGCGAGAAGCTTGGTGGGCCCCTACCGTTGCGCCGCGTCCAGCACGCGCCGCTCAAGCTCCCGGACCACTCCGCCTACGACATCGTCAAGAAGGGCACCGGCAAGCAGCAGATCGCCACGACCATGGCGTTCGTGCGACTGCTCAAGGAGCTCATGCGCGACAAGGAGTTCGGCAAGCGCGTGGTGCCGATCATCCCCGACGAGGCCCGCACCTTCGGTATGGACTCGTTCTTCCCGACGATCAAGATCTACAACCCGCACGGGCAGAACTACACGAGCGTCGACGCCGAGCTGATGCTGGCCTACAAGGAGGCCAAGGACGGCCAGATCCTGCACCTCGGTATCAACGAGGCCGGCTCGATGGCTGCCTTCACGGCTGCCGGCACCTCTTACGCCACGCACGGCCAGCCGATGGTCCCGATCTACATGTTCTACTCGATGTTCGGCTTCCAGCGCACGGGCGACTCGATCTGGGCGGCCGGCGACCAGATGACCCGCGGCTTCCTCATCGGTGCCACCGCCGGCCGTACGACCCTCACGGGTGAGGGTCTGCAGCACGCCGACGGCCACAGCCCGATCCTCGCGGCGACCAACCCCGCCGTGGTGTCCTACGACCCGGCCTTCGGGTTCGAGATCGGGCACATCATGGAGGACGGGCTGCGCCGGATGTACGGCGACGACCCGGAGAACGTCATCTACTACATCACCGTCTACAACGAGCCGATGAGCCAGCCGGCCGAGCCGGAGGACGTGGACAGCGAGGGCATCCTCAAGGGCATGCACCGCTTCTCCCCGGGGACCACCGACGGTCTCGGCGACGACGCACCGCGGGTGCAGCTGCTCGCCTCCGGTGTCGGTGTGCCGTGGGTGCTCGAGGCGCAGGAGCTGCTGCGCAACGACTGGGGCGTCGTCGCCGACGTGTGGTCGGTGACCTCGTGGACCGAGCTGCGCCGTGACGGCCTGGCCTGCGACGAGCAGGCCTTCCTGCACCCTGACGAGGAACAGCGGGTCCCCTACGTCACGCAGCGCCTGAAGGACGCCCCCGGCCCGGTGGTCGCGGTCTCGGACTACATGCGCCAGGTGCAGGACCAGATCCGGCAGTGGGTGCCCGGTGACTTCGCCTCGCTCGGCGCGGACGGGTTCGGCTTCTCAGACACCCGGGCCGCCGCGCGGCGCTACTTCCACATCGACGGCCCCTCGGTCACGGTGCGGGCGCTGCAGATGCTGGCCGAGCGCGGCGAGATCGACGGCGAGGTGGCTCGGGAGGCCGCCGCGCGGTACCGCCTGCTCGACGTCACTGCCGGCACCTCCGGGAACGCGGGCGGCGAAAGCTGACCCGACTCACCGCCGGCGCGCACCGAGGGCCGGATCGCGGGTGAATCCCTTTGTGGGACAACAGGTATGCCGTCTGCTCGCGGTGAGCAGGCGGCATACCCTGCTGTTGGGGAAGGGCGCAGAGTGGGGCAGGATGGAGCCATGACCTCTGCATCCCCCCACCACCCGCGGCGCCGCGTCGCCGTGACCGGCTCCTCCGGCAAGCTCGGCCGCACCGTCGTCGCCCACCTGGCCGAGGCTGGCTACGACGTGCTCGCCCTGGACCGAACCCGACCCGCTTCGCCGCAGACGCCGTTCGTGGCGCTCGACCTGACCGACTACGGACAGGTCTTCGAGGCGTTCTCCGGCGGCGTCGACGAGCACTCCACCCCCGTCGACGCCGTCGTGCACCTCGCGGCGGTCCCGGCCCCCGGCCTGACGACGAATGCGGCGACGTTCGCCAACAACTCGGCCGCGACCTACAACGTCTTCGCCGCCGCCCGGGCGCTCAAGGTCCGCAGTGTCGTGTGGGCCTCGAGCGAGACGGTGCTCGGCCTGCCCTTCGACACCCCTCCGCCCTACGTCCCCGTCGACGAGGAGTACGACCCTCGCCCCGAGACGACCTACTCGCTCAACAAGGCCCTCGAGGAGGAGATGGCCGGGCACTTCTGCCGCTGGGACCCCGAGCTGACGATGGTGGGGCTGAGGTTCTCCAACGTCATGGACCCCGAGGACTACGCGGCGTTCCCGTCCTTCGACGCCGACCCCTCACTGCGCCAGTGGAACCTCTGGGGCTACATCGACGCGCGGGACGGCGCCCAGGCGGTGCGGCTCGGCCTCGAGCGGACCGAGCCCGGTGTCGAGGTGTTCGTGATCGCCAACGCCGACACCGTGATGAGCCGGTCGAGCGCCGAGCTGGTGGCCGAGGTCTTCCCCGAGGTGGAGGTGCGCAAGGAGCTCGGCGAGCACGAGACCCTGCTCGGCATCGACAAGGCACGTCGGGTGCTGGGGTACGACCCGCAGCACTCCTGGCGCGACCACGTCTGAGGCTCAGCCCGCGCCGAGCAGCTCGGCGCGGGCGGCGACCCCGAGGTCCGGTTCGTCGGTGAAGACGCCGTCGACGCCGGCTCGCAGGAACGCCAGCAGCTCTCCGGTCGCGTCGCCCACGGACGCAGCCCCCTCGCCACGGCGGTAGTCGGCCGGCAGGACTGGTTCTGGGCGCAGAACGTGTAGGGCATGACCTGCAGGCCGGCAGCGTGGGCGTCGGAGACCAGCCGGGTGGGACGACCCAGGTCGTCGTCGTCCTGCCGGCTGATCACCTGCACCTTGTCCGGTCCGAGCACGTCGATGCCGTCGGCCTTGAGCCCGCGAAGTCCCTTGGTCGTGAGGAGGTCCTGCCACGTGCGAGGGTCGCGGGCTGCGACGAGGTCGTACGGGCTGCCCTTGCGCTTGGTGAGGAACACCAGCGGCACCGTCAGCCCTTCGCGCGCAAGCACCCGGAGGTTGGTCAGCTCCATCGACTGCAGGACCACCGGCGTGCCGTCCCGGTCGAGCCGGCGGGCTCGCAAGGCCTTGAGGACCCAGGGTTCCAGCGGAAGGCCGAGGGCCGCGAAGTAGGTCGAGTGCTTGATCTCGGGGGCGATCGTGATGGTCCGTCCGAGGTCCTTGGTCAGCTTCTCGCGCAGGTCGAGGACCTCCTCGAAGGTGGGTACGAGGTACTCACCGTCGTGGGCCGCACTCTCGGGGCGCAGCTCTGGCTTGGGCTCACGGGCGCGCAGCGTGCGCAGCTCGGCGAGGGTGAAGTCCTCCGTGAACCAGTCGGTCACCGCGACCCCGTCGACGACCTTGGTCGTGCGGCGGTCCGCGAACTCCGGGTGGTCGGCCACGTCCGTCGAGTCACCGAAGAAGTTCTCGTGGCGCACGACCAGGACGTGGTCCTTGGTGGGGACGAGGTCCGGCTCGATGACGTCGGCACCCAGCTTCGCCCCGAGCGTGTAGGCCGCGAGGGTGTGCTCCGGCAGGTAGCCCGAGGCTCCGCGGTGGGCGATGACGAGCGGCTCGGCACGCAGCCGGGTCGCCTGGGGTGTCGGGGCCTGCTCCTGCGACGGCGTGACGCACCCGGCCAGCAGGGCCGACCCGACGAGCACCCCCACCGTCGCGCGGGCGAGGCCGCGCGCCCTGCGACGAGGCGGCGACTGCGGGCACATGGTCGCGAACCTAACCCACCGAACCGCCCGACCGGTCACCGGCGGTGTGCGGAGCCGTCGGGACCGATCCATGACGATTGTGGGCGCCATACAAATAGACTCCTCGTATGGCGCGCGCGACGGTCACGACGTCCCCCGCCACCCTGCACCGGGTGGAGCGGGCCGCCGGTGAACTCTCGAGCGGTGCGACGCGTCGGATGGAGGCCGCGCACGACTGGTACCGAGCGCTGTCGGCCGAGGACCGCTCGTGGGTGGGGCTGGTCGCCCAGGCGGGCATCGCCGCCTTCATCGCGTGGCTGCGCGAGGGCGGCGGCGACCACATCCCCGTCACGGCCGACGTCTTCGGCACCGCACCCCGGGAGCTGACCCGCTCGATCACGCTGCGCCAGACCCTGGACCTCGTGCGCTCGGTCGTCGACGTCGTCGAACAGGATGCCACCGCCCTCGCGGAGCCCGGTGAGGAGCAGGCCCTGCGCGAGTCGGTGCTGAGGTACTCCCGCGAGATCGCGTTCGCCGCGGCCGAGGTCTACGCGCACGCGGCTGAGGCCCGCGGTGCGTGGGACGCCCGGCTCGAGGGCCTGGTCGTCGACGCCGTCCTGCGTGGCGAAGCCGACGACTCGATGCAGTCCCGCGCCGCCGCGCTGGGCTGGGGCTCGACCAAACGGGTGGCCGTCGTCGCCGGGAGCACCCCGCCCGGGAGCTCTGCCGGGGTCGTGGACGGCCTGCGCAGGGCGGCTGAGCGCGTGGGTGTCGACACCCTCGCGGCGGTGCAGGGACGTCGCCTGGTCTGCATCCTCGGCAACGTGGAGGACGCCATCGCCGCCGCCCGCGAGGTCGGCGACCAGTTCGGTGAGGGCCCGGTCGTGGTCGGGCCGACCGTCCCCCACCTGTTCGCCGCTGGCCGCTCCGCCCGCGCGGCCCTCGCGGGACACTCGTGCGCGCAGGCCTGGCCCGAGGCACCCCGACCGGTGGCAGCCGACGACCTGCTCGCCGAACGTGTGCTCATCGGCGACGCCCCGGCGCGGGCCCTGATGCTCGACCGGATCTGGCACCCGCTGTCCGCGCGTGGCGGTGCGCTGCTCGACACGGCAGCGTCCTACCTCGAGACCGGTGGAGGTCTCGAGGGCACCGCACGGCTCTTGTTCGTGCACCCCAACACCGTGCGCTACCGCTTGGGCAAGATCGCCGACCTCACGGGCTACCAGCTCACCGACCCCCACGACGCCCACACGGTGCGGATCGCCCTCGCGCTGGGTCGGCTGAGCCGTCCCGGGCCGTCGGCAGTGCGCTACACGCCGACGAGCTGAGGCCATGATCGCACCACCCAGTTGGAGGAAACCTCCAAAACGCGCGCGAGATGTTCGTGCCAAACGGCCACGCCTCGGGCCGGCGCGGACCGCAAGGCTGGGACCGTGCTCGCAATCGTCTGCCCCGGACAGGGGTCCCAGACCCCCGGTTTCCTCTCGCCCTGGCTCGAGGTGCCGGCCTTCCGCGAGCGGTTGCAGGCCCTCGCCGACGTCGCCGGACTCGACCTCGTCGCGCACGGCACGACCTCTGACGCCGACACGATCAAGGACACTGCGGTCGCGCAGCCCCTCATCGTCGGCGCCGGCCTGTCGGCTGCCGCTGTCCTGTTCCCGGACGGTCCGACGGGCACGGTCGCCGTGACTGCCGGCCACTCCGTCGGCGAGATCACCGCTGCCGCCTTTGCCGGGGTGCTGTCCGACCACGACGCCATGGTCCTCGTCCGCGAGCGCGGCAGGGGCATGGCCGCTGCCAGCGCCCAGTCCCCCACCGGCATGAGTGCCGTCCTCGGCGGCGACCCCGCCGAGGTCTCAGCCGTCCTCGAGCGCCACGGACTGACTGCCGCCAACGCCAACGGAGCAGGTCAGACTGTCGCCGCGGGCACCCTCGACCAGCTCGCTGCCCTCACGGCCGACCCGCCCGCCAAGGCGCGGGTCATCGCGCTCCAGGTCGCCGGCGCCTTCCACACCCACCACATGGCCCCTGCGGTCGACGCGCTGGGCCGGCTCACTGCCGGCTTCGGCGTCAGCGACCCCGGTGTCACCCTGCTGTCCAACCGCGACGGTGACGCCGTCACCACGGGCTCGGAGGTGCTCTCCCGACTGGTCCAGCAGGTGAGCAACCCCGTCCGCTGGGACCTCTGCATGCGGACCATGGTCGAGCAGGGCGTCACCACGCTCATCGAGCTCTGCCCGGCAGGCACCCTCGTGGGGCTCGCCAAGCGCGGGATGCCCGGGGTCACCACCCTGGCCGTGAAGACGCCCGACGACCTCGCGGCGGCCCAGCAGCTCATCTCCGACGACGTGCAAGAGGCCTGACATGACGACATCCGCCCCCAAGGGCACCGGCACGATCTCGGCTCCCCTGGGAGCCACCTACTCACGCATCCTCGGGGTCGGCGCCTACCGTCCTGAGCGCGTGGTCATGAACGCCGAGCTGGTCGAGGCGATCGACTCCTCCGACCAGTGGATCCAGGAGCGCTCGGGCATCAAGAGCCGGCGCTTCGCCGCCAAGGACGAGTCGGTCGTCGACATGTCGGTCCTGGCCTCCCACGAGGCCCTCGCCATGGCCGGTCTCGAGGCCTCGGCCATCGACGCCGTGGTCCTCGCGACGGTGACGCACCCCTACCAGACCCCTGCCGCCGCACCGATCGTCGCCGACCGCCTCGGCATCCAGGCCGCCGCGTTCGACATCTCGGCTGCCTGCGCGGGGTACTGCCACGGCATCACCTTGGCCAACGACATGGTGCGTGGTGGCAGTGCCCGTCACGTCCTGGTGATCGGCGTCGAGAAGCTGTCCGACTTCACCGACCTGAGCGACCGCGGGTCGGCCTTCATCTTCGGTGACGGCGCCGGCGCAGCCATCGTCGGTCCGTCCGACACCCCGGCCATCGGCCCCACCGTCTGGGGCTCGGACGGGGCGCAGTGGAAGGCCATCTCGCAGCGCGAGTCCTGGGTCGACGTCCACCAGCAGGGCCTCGCCTGGCCCTCGATCGGGATGGCCGGCCAGACGGTGTTCCGTTGGGCTGTGTGGGGCATGGCGCCGGTGGCCCTCAAGGCGCTCGACGCAGCCGGCGTGCGCGCCGAGGACCTCGACGCGTTCATCCCCCACCAGGCCAACATGCGCATCATCGACGCGATGATCAAGCAGCTGAAGCTGCCCTCGGACATCGCCGTCGCCCGCGACATCGCCGAGAACGCCAACACCTCGGCGGCCTCCGTGCCACTGGCGACAGAGCGGTTGTTGCGCGACGGCGAGGCACCGCGTGGGGGCCTGGCCCTCCAGATCGGCTTCGGTGCCGGTCTGGTGTATGCCGCGCAGGTCATCGTCCTGCCCTAGCGGCACCAAGAGCTCCCGCCGGCCCGCGGGTGCAACACCGGGCCGACCAACCAACCGACAGCAGTCGAACAACAAAGGAGCTGAGCCAGATGGCGCAGAGCGAACAGGAGATCCTCGAGGGTCTGGCCGAGATCGTCAACGAGGAGACCGGTCTGGACACCGACTCGGTGCAGTCCGAGAAGTCCTTCACCGACGACCTCGACATCGACTCGTTGTCCATGATGACCATCGTGGTCAACGCCGAGGAGAAGTTCGGCGTCCGCATCCCCGACGACGAGGTCAAGAACCTCAAGACCGTCGGCGACGCCGTGTCCTTCATCTCCAAGAGCCAGAGCTGACCCGCGGCTGACGCCGCACCCGCACCACCCGCGGGGTGGCGCGCCCGCGCCATACCCGGCTCGCAGGCCGCCACCCCGCAGCAGCACCCCCTCTCTGCCCCCTCACGAAGGAGCACCCAGACATGACCGCCGAACGACGCGTCGTCGTCACGGGCCTCGGAGCCACCACCCCCGTGGGCGGCAACGTCCCCGACACGTGGGACGCCATCCTCGCCGGCCGGTCCGGTGCCCGGACCATGCCCTATGAGTGGGTGGAGAAGTACGAGCTCCCCGTGAAGTTCGCCGCGACGCTGAAGACCCCCGCCGCCGAGGTGCTCACCAAGGTCGAGGTCCGTCGCCTGGACCCCAGCGCGCAGTACGCCATCATCGCGGCCCGCGAGGCGTGGGCCGACGCGGGCTCCCCCGAGGGAGACCCCGAGCGCCTCGCCGCCTGCATCGGCACCGGAATCGGTGGCGTGTGGACGCTGTTGTCACAGTGGGACAACCTGCGCGAGAAGGGCCCGCGCCGCGTCTTCCCCCTCGCCGTGCCCATGCTCATGCCGAATGCCTCGTCGGCTGCCGTCTCCCTGGAGATCGGGGCCCGCGCCGGCGCTCACACCCCGGTCTCCGCCTGCGCCTCGGGTCTTGAGGCGATGGGCTACGCCTACGACATGATTCGCGGCGGTCGCGCCGACATCGCGGTCGCTGGTGGCACCGAGGGTGCTGTGCACGCACTGCCCATCGCCGGTTTCGCGGCGATGCAGGCCCTCTCGACCCGCAACGACGATCCCGAGCGCGCCTCTCGCCCCTACGACACCGGCCGTGACGGGTTCGTCCTCGGTGAAGGTGCCGCCGTGGTCGTGCTCGAGGAGTACGAGGCCGCCAAGGCGCGTGGCGCCAAGATCTATGCCGAGGTCGGTGGGGTGGGCATGTCCGCGGACTCCCACCACATCGCCGCACCGGAGCCCGAGGGTGCCGGCGCCTCCCGCGCCATGGCCGAGGCCGTCCAGCGCGCCGGACTGACGCCGAAGGACATCGTGCACGTCAACGCCCACGCGACGTCCACCCCGGTCGGTGACGTGGCCGAGTCCAACGCGATCCGCCGGGCGTTCGGCGACGACGCCGACGGGATGCCGGTCAGCGCCACGAAGTCGATGACGGGCCACCTGCTCGGAGCCGCCGGCGCCCTCGAGGGCGTGCTGACGATCTTGGCGCTGCACCACCGGCTGGCCCCCGCGACCATCAACCTCGACGACTTCGACCCGGCCATCAAGCTCGACGTCGTGCACGGTGAGGCCCGCGCCCTCCCCTCAGGTGACATCGCCGCGCTGAACAACTCGTTCGGGTTCGGTGGCCACAACGTCGCGGTGGTGTTCACTTCCCTCTGATCCCTGCGCTTGCCTGTGTTAAGGCCTGCTCATCCATTTGGCCGGTCTTGGCCTCCTGACGCGCTCGTAGCCAAGGACTGGCGGCTAGTTTGTGGCCGCTGGTCTGATCAGGAGGTCACGAATGGTGGGTGCAACGGGCACGCGCGGCTGGGGCGTCGAGCGGGTCCAGGTCGTCGACGACCACCTGGCGTCTCGCTTCCGCGTGGCCTTGTGGACCCATACCGTCCGCAGCCCGCTCGTAGTGCGTCAGCTCCTGCCGGTCCTGGGCGCCGCAGCGGTGGCCGTCGTCGTCTCCGCAATGTGGCACCCCGGCGACGCGGCGACGCTGACCTGGTGGCTGATGGGCGTCCTGCCCGCAGTGGGTCTGGCTGCGTATGTCGCGAACGTGCTGGTGACCATGCGCCGCAACGAGGCGTGGCTGGCCCGGGAGGTGGTGCCCGGTCGGTACATCGCGGTGACCGTCGGTCAGGAGAGCATCCGCGTCAGGGACCACGACTCCTCCGTGGAGTACAGGTACTCGCTCGTCACCGGGGTGCACCAGTACGGCGACGTGGTCGTCATCGAGCACCATCCGTCCTTCTGGACCCTGCCCCTCGAGGTGTTCGAGGTCCACGAGCTCAGTGTCATCCGGGCCCGGGCGGGTCGCACGTTCCTGCCGTTGGAGGAGCGTGGGGTCGACCGCCCCCTCGACGTGGCTGGCGAGGCGATGGGTCTGCGCCACTCGCAGAGGCTGGGACGCGTCGTCCGCTGACCCGAGACCGCACTGCGTCCTGCCCTGCGAGGTCCGTGCCGACCGCCGGGCCCTTCGCCCGCGCCGGCGCCGGCCAGGACCTGGCCGGCGCTGGAGACGCCGCCGATGTGGCGTCGTTGCGGGGATCATGTACTGTCTCTGCTCGGCTGCTCGTTGGTCCCGCACTTGGCGGGGCTGAGCCCTCGATGTGAGCCGCGCAACGCGCGGCGTGCCCGGGGTCGTGCCGACTGGCGAACGCAGGGCGACCCGGTCTGGCGCCGAGATGTGTCGGTGATGGTGATGAGGCACGCCTTGTCACAGCCGCCACGCGCGTGTCCCCTCCCCCCAGGGGCCCGTCCACGGTGTCGAGTTCAGACCTGCTTGGGCGCAGCCAATCCCCCACCCAAGGAGAATGATGCGTCAACGCATAACCCTGGCTCTCATCGCCCTCGTCTCGACCACGGCACTGCTCTCGGCCGCCCCAGCTCAAGCGCTGGGCAAGGTTAAGTGCGATGGGACGAAGCAACCGGTGGTTGCTGTCGGTCGGTACGACCCCATCGTCAACCACAATGGCACCGGGTCCGAGCATGAGCACCAGTTCTTCGGCAACATTGCCTGGCACTCGATGGCGAAACCCAATGCCGCCAACTATCCGGACCTTGCGGGTGCAGCCAACAACTGCCGCAGCATCCTAGGTCAGTCCACGCCGGCCGACTCTGCCGGCTACTGGATCCCCTCGCTTCGGTACCATTCCGGGTCGAAGGCCGGACAGCTCGTCCCCGCCCAGCAGTTCACCGCCTACTACCGCAGCTTCGACCACAACGACTTCGGCCAGGGAAGGGCCTTCCCGGCCGACACCCGCCTCGTCGCGACCCGGCACGACTGGGGCTGCGGTCAGTTCTCCGGGGTACCGATCGGACCCTCGATTCCCTCGTGTGTCGGCCAGTCGGGTAAGCCCGGCCATACCCTGACGGCCCACGTGGACTTCCCGTCCTGCTGGGACGGGAAGCTCCCCAACCACAGGCCAAGCGATGTTGGAAACACCAATGACAACGCCCACTACGCCTACGCAGTGAAGTCCAAGGGCTCGTCGACCTGCCCACCCGGTTTCCCGAACCGGATGGTGGAATTGCGCGAGACCTTCCAGTTCGCCTACACCGGACCGGGCAACGACATTTCCCTCGCCTCCGACGCGCACGCGAAGGTCAAGGACGGCGAAACCCTCCACGGTGACTTCTGGAACACCTGGCGTCAGGCAGATTTCGAGAAGTTCGTGGCCACCTGCGTCACCTCGTCGTCCAGCTACACCACCTCCAAGTGCGACCCGTAACCGGTCCTGCCTTGCGCTCGTGACCATCTCGACATGACGCCTTGGTCGAGTGCCCCTTCCCGCCTTTGCGGGGAGGGGCACTCGCATGACCTGAGACGCTCTGAACCAAGTTCAGGGAAGGACGTCAGCCGACCTTGTGCAGCCACCGCACGGGCGCACCATCGCCGGCGTAGCGGAACGGCTCGAGCTCTGCGTCCCAGTCCGCACCGAGGAGCTCCTCGAGCATCTCGGTCATCGCCTCCGGGGAGCCCTGCGACAACCGGACCACCTCGCGCAGCCGGTCCTCGTTGACCACCGCGTCACCCGCAGCCGAGGTCCAGGTGTGGTGGATGCCCAGGGCCGGCGTGTGCGACCAGCGCGAACCGTCTGCACCAGGGCTCGGCTCCTCCGTCACCTCGTACCGCAGGTTGTCCCAGCCGCGCAGCGTCGACGCGAGCTTGGCGCCGGTGCCCTGCACCCCTGCCCACGCGAGCTCCGCACGCACGAGTCCGGGACCAGCAGGTTGGGGGGTCCAGTCGATGGCGACTCGGCGTTCCAGCGCCGACTCCAGGGCCCAGGTGATGTGCGGGCACAACGCTTTGGGGGTGGAGTGAACGAACACCACCCCGCGAGTCGTGACACGCGGCATCGCGACAGACATTCCGGGTCTCCTTGGGTGTGCGAGGGACGTCTTCCCCACGAACCTGCGCACGCGTCGAGCTCGGTGTGTTGCCACGATCTTCAGTTGGGGCCTGCTGGCGACCATTGTGCACCACGCATCACTTCGGCACCAGCATTATCACCAGTCCCGTCCTGCTCACCCCCCCCTGCGGGTATGGCGCGTGGTCGCGCTCGGCTGGACGCTCGAGGGCTCGCCCTGCGTTGCCCCCCAGGTCCGCGGGTGCGCCTCGTCCTGCCTGAACGCCCTTCTGGACGGCAGCGACCTTGACCGCGGCATCTCCGGTGAGCCGCTGCCCCAGGAGTGCTCGCGCTGTCAGTGCCTGTGACTCGCTGTGGACGCTGCCGGTAGGCTCGCCGCGCGCAGCCGATGAACACCGAGCTGGCGCGGGGCAGTAGCTCAGTCGGTCAGAGCAGCGGACTCATAATCCGTCGGTCGTCGGTTCAAGCCCGACCTGCCCCACCCCGCGTGTTCGCAGTCGGAGACCTGCGGCCGGAGCTGACGTGAAGTCGCACGTCGTCGGTGGAGGTCAAAGCTGTCGTCGCGGGCGTAGAATGCATCTGAAGGCTGCCCTGGACCCGGTTGCGACGTCACGGCTCCCGGAGCACCAGATGAGGTCCAACCCGCTCTTCGTGGTCCAGCTCGATGGCTCGTGGGCCAGCTCGGCTGCCCGACCATGAACCCCAACGCAGGCCCGCTTCCCTTCTGGGCGAAGCAGGGCGACCCACATCGCCCGTCCTGGATGTTGCGCGCGGACCACCACGACCTCGGGACGGTCTGGGTCCTGGCCCTCTCCGGCGAGTCGGACCTGGCCAGCCGGGACGTACTCACCCAAGAGCTCTACGCGGCAGAGGGCAGGCAGCGCGAACGGCTGGTCCTCGACCTGAGCAGACTGAGCTTCTGTGACGCAGCATCGGTGCAGCTCTTCCTCGGTGCGGCGCGCCGTAGCTGGGTCGGCAGAACAGGTGCAACAGTCTGCGTCAGCCGGGTGTTCGAGCTCATGGACCCCTACGGAGCCGTGCACGCCGTGTCGCCGCCAGGGGTGTACGTCTAGGGCAGGGACGCGTTGGCCCTGACCTGTTGCTGGTCCACGAGCCGAAGCCCGGTCGGAGGCTTGCCCGACTCTCCGACCTCGATCACGTGTGCGGCGATATCGGCCAGCTGGCGGTTCGTGCTGTAGCTGATGTCGCGGAGCACTTGTAGCGCGGCGTCCCGGTCCAGCTCCTGACTGGCCATGACCAAGCCGATGGCCACGCCGACGTCGCGGTTGTTGACGTCTTCGCGTTCGAGATGTGCCGCGTTCTCTCGGGCGTCGGCGCGATCCAGGGCAGACTCCACCTGGCTCGTCAGAACGGCCGCCGTCACTGCCGCACTCCCTGCGAAGGCCTCCTCCGACTGCGTGGAGAGGCGCAGGACTCCAGCGTTGGCGTTGCTCGCGAGACAGAGCTGCAGTGACAGGACGTGTGTGCCCGGGGGGACGACGGACACGGCCGGTCTGGCGTCGCGGTAGGCCGACGACGAGACCGGGCGCCTTCGACCGGGTCGCGTCACCTGCAGCTCGGTGCAGGTCGCCACCGGAACTGCCTGCAGGACCAGCGCTGGCACCATGGCCATGATGTCGTCGAAGGAGGCATCGGCGAGCAACATCACGAACGTTGCCACCTCGTCATCGTCATCTCGAAGCGACGGCGGTGGGAGATCCCCCGTCACGGTCCCTCCTCCCGAGGGCCGCGCAGCGGTCGGCCCATGGACTCAGGAGACTTCCCCGGGGCAGCTCCCACCGAGGCCAAGGCGTGCGCGTGGGCGATCCTCGCCAGCCAACCGAGCACACTGCCATCGCTGGGACGGTAGGTGTGCGCGGTGAGCCAGATGGTCAGGTACGCCTCCTGCGTCAGGTGGGTTGCGCGCCCTCGCTCGCCCACCACGAGCAGCACGAGTCGGTAGAGCCGGGCGCAGGTCAGGTCATACAGGGCAGCGAACGCGGCCCCATCTCCACCTGCCGATCGAGCCAGCAGCCCAGCCAGGTCCTCCCTGGACCCCAGCCCTGCTCGGGCCGGACCCCGAAGAGTCCACCGGTCACGGTGAGTCCTTGACTGCGTCACGGGGTCCTCGTTCCGACACCGGGGCCGAAGGCTGCAGCAAGGCTGCTTTCCCCCGCGGGGGAAAGTTGATGTCCACCCGCGGGGGAAAGAGCCAGCGCCGTCGCAACCCGGGCACCCCCCGGTGTATGGGTGGCGACGGCGCCAGATGATGGGGTCGAGCCTGGCCGGACGAGCCTGTCGGTACGGAGTCGCCTGCTGCATGACGAAGCCCCGTCCCTCGCATCCTAGTCCTGATGCGCTGCAGGGTCCGGGGCAGCACTACAACTCTTGCTACGCCACAAACTGACATCTTGCCCCGGCCGTGTCAAACCTTCGCACGCTGTACCTCACGGTGAGCAGGCGCGGCGAGGAGCAGACCCGCACTGGTGCTTGCTCACCACCGGCAGGGGGTCTAGCGTCGGAGACCTCGTAACGCCGCTGCCCCAGACCCGGCGCCGGATTCCACCGACGCGCGACCTGAGGGTAGGTGTGACCCCATGCCGACGGCCAGGGTGCAGCAGATCCTGCTGGCTGCCGGCGCCGCCGAGCGTCTCGGTACGACGTTGCCTGAGGTGCTGTGTGCGGCCTGCGCGGCCGCCCTACCGGTCACCGGGGTCGGCCTGATCCTGATGAGCGACGAGGGCCCCGTCGGCCTGGTGGCGGCAACTGACGGCCCGGCGGCGACGATGGAGGAGCTGCAGTTCACCCTGGGTGAAGGTCCTTGCGTGGATGCCTCGATGGGTGGCCGCCCGGTTCTGCAGCCCCAGCTGAGGATGACCGCTCCCGACCGTTGGCCCGGCTTCGGTCCCGCCGCCCTCGATGCCGGGATCGAGGCAATCTTCGCGTTCCCGCTGCAGGTCGGGCGAATTCGCCTCGGGGTGCTGGACCTGTACCGCGACGTCCCGGGCACACTCACTCCAGCCGAGCTGGGCGAGGCACTCGCCTTCGCGGACGCCGCCACCAGGGTGCTCCTGCACCTGCAGGACCAGATGCCTCTGGACGCCGGTCTGCACCCCGACCTCGGCGCCCGGGCCAACAACCGACCAGAGGTCCACCAGGCCACCGGGATGATCTCGGTCCAGGCCGCGGTCGGGTTGACCGAGGCGCTGCTCTTGCTGCGAGCCCGCGCCTACTCCAGCGAGCGGAGCATCCTGGAGGTCGCTCGCGACGTTGTCGCCCGCAGACTGCGCTTTCCTCCTGAATCGGAGGATCATGACTAGCCCCGCCGAACCCCACCAGCACACCACTGCACCCGAAAGGCGGCCCGACATGGTCACCCAAGAACGCCTCCTGGATGTCTTCGTCGAGCTCGCCGACACGTTGGTGGCCGAGTTCGACGTCATCGACTTCCTGCACACCCTGACCGAGACCAGCGTCGAGCTGCTCGACGCCAACGCGGCCGGGCTCATGCTCGCCGACCAGCGTGGCGACCTCCAGGTCGTCGCTTCCTCCACCGAGGAGACGCGCATGCTCGAGCTGTTCGAGCTGCAGCACGACGAAGGACCCTGCCTCGACTGCTACCGCCAGGGCCAACCCATCGTCAACATCGACCCCGATGAAGCCGAACGGCGATGGCCGGCTTTCGGCGCCGCAGTCCGCGCCGCCAAGTTCACCTCCGTCCACGCACTCCCGCTGCGGCTGCGGGACGAGGTCATCGGCTCGATGAACCTCTTCCTCGCCCGACCTGGAGGACTCTCCCCGGAGAACCTGAACCTCGGTCAGGGCCTGGCCGACATCGCCACCATCGGCCTACTCCAGGAACGCGCCATCCGGGAGAAGCAGGTCCTGGCCGAACAGCTCCAGGGAGCGCTCAACAGCCGCGTCCTGATCGAACAGGCCAAGGGGATCCTCGCCGAACGCCACGACGTCGAGATGGATGGGGCGTTCACCGCCATGCGCACGCATGCACGCCGCTCCGGACGTCCCCTGCTCCAGGTCGCCAGCCAGGTCATCGACGGCACCTTCGACGACTCCACGCTCCGCAAGTCCTGAGCCGACAGGGTGCTGCCCTGTGGAGCGGCCCGATCGCTGAGGGTCCTTCCAGAGGCCTCCCACGCGCCCGACGCCCCGGCGACGAGCTGGTCCTCTGGTCTCGCGAGCAGCGGCCCTGCCGTGGCCAGCATGCGAGACATCGGGTGAAATCGCCCGTCGGGGGTATGGACTTGCCCTCCGGAGGGCAAAGGTCCGGTCAAGGTACTGCCGCTGCGCCGCCAGCCGGGCGTACCGTCACAGCAGTCGGAAAGCGGAGCGCACCCCCACTCAGCAGCGAAGCCCACCGACGACGTCGACGGTCCCGGTCTCATCCACTGCGGGCCGCGACTGCGGCCGACGATCAGGGGTAGGCCGCACGTCCAGCGCCTCCGCCGGTCCCGTTCTGGGATAGGCGGAGGCGCTTTCGTCGTGCCCGGTCAGCCGGCCGACGGGAGGCCACCAGACCCGAGGCGCCCGCGCTCCTGGATGGTGGCAAGGGCGTGCATGTGGGCGCGAGTCGCCGGATAGAGCGTGCAGTACTGCTCGTACATGGCGTCGTACAGCTCGCGGTTGGCGGGGTCCGGCGTCACCGTGGTCCCCGGTGCCGTCCAGTCGGTATCGGGAGGGGTCAGTCCTGCTCCCACCGCGGCCATGAGGGCGTCGCCGTAGCTCGCTCCGACGGTCTGCGCCGGCACCTCCTGCCCCCGTCCGGTCACATCGCTGACCACCTGCGTCCACAGACCGCCCTGGGTGCCGCCACCCACGGCCACGACTCGACGCACGGGGTGGTCTGGAGTGTCGAACAGCTCCAGGAGCTGCCGCACCCCGAAGGCGATCCCCTCGTAGACCGCTCGGAACACGTGTCCACGGGTGTGGCGCAGGTGCAGCCCGGCGATGACCCCCCGGGCCCGCGGGTCGAAGACCGGTGACCGTTCCCCCGCGAAGTAGGGCAGGACGAGCAGCCCGTCGGCGCCGGCCGGTGTGGCGGCCGCCTCGTTCACCAGTGTCTCGAAGGGCACGTCCCCGACGAGCTCCTGCAGCCAGCTCGTGAGCGTGCCGGAGGTCGCCATCCCGGCAGCCAACGACCACGAACCCGGGTCGACCCCCACGGTGTTCCACAGGGGAGGCTGCCGAGCCGGCTGCTCCAGGACCTGCAGCACGAACATCGTCGAGCCGTACATGACCATGAGGTCCCCCGGCGACCGAACCCCGACGCTGTGCGCCTCCGCCCAGGCATCGATGCTGCCGGCGCACACGGGCGTACCCGTCGCGAGCCCCGTCGCCTCGGCTGCAGAGGGCGACACCGCACCCACGACCTCTGCCGGCCACGCGAGGCGCGGGGCAGGCAGGTCGCCCATGCACGCGGCATACCAGGGCTCGTGCCACGCCCTCGCGTCGAGGTCGTAGAGCGGCACGCTCTGGCTCGCCGAGTGGTGGTCCAGCACGTACTCGCCCGTGAGCTTGCGCACCGCGTACGAGCTGGAGGTGTACCAGCGTCGGGCCCCCGCCCAGACCTGGGGCTCGTTGCGCCGCACCCACAACGCCTTGGGGCCGATGGCCTGCGCGGTGATCGGAGTCCCCGTGACACGCAGGATCGACTCGGCGCCATACCGCTCGTTGAGCTCGTCGATCTCCGCAGTGGCACGCATGTCCACGCCGTAGAGGATCGCGGGGCGCAGCGGGCGATCCTGCTCGTCACCCAACACGAGGCAGGGGCCGACGCCGCTGACGCAGACGGCGGCCACGGGTGCACCCGCGGCTGCCTCGACCAGCCGCCGGGTGATGGCGACGACGTCGCCCCACCAGACTGCTTCGGCGTCCACCTCAGCCCACCCCGGGCGCGGCATCGACATCGATCGCGGTCGTGGCCGGGTGGCGGTCGCCACGATGACGCCGTCGGCGGTGGTCAGCACGCCCTTGCTGCTCGCAGTGCCCAGGTCGAGGCCCAGAACCAGCGGCGCGCCGGGCGCGGCAGCGAAGTCAGGCGTCACGGTCGCACCCTGCCATGGGCTGACTTCTGCGCACGAAGCGGCACCACCTGGCCCCTGCTCGCCAGGTTTCCATTGCGTGACAGTACCGGTGGGGGTGGTCTTTTGCGGGGGCTGAGCCGGTAAGTTGCCGAACATGACCGAGCCCCTCGTCGTCCTCAAGGACGTGAACAAGCACTTCGGCGACCTCCACGTGCTGCGCGACATCAACCTGTCCATCGGCAAGGGTGAGGTCGTCGTGGTCATCGGCCCGTCCGGCTCGGGCAAGTCCACGCTGTGCCGCACGATCAACCGTCTCGAGACCTTCGAGACCGGCACGATCACCATCGACGGCCAGAACCTCCCCGAGGAGGGCAAAGAGCTCGCCCAGCTCCGTGCCGACGTCGGCATGGTGTTCCAGTCGTTCAACCTGTTCGCCCACAAGACGATCCTCGACAACGTCACCCTCGGGCCGATCAAGGTGCGCAAGATGGGCAAGTCCGAGGCGGAGGAACACGCCACCGGGCTGCTCGAGCGGGTCGGCGTTGCCCACCAGGCCAAGAAGTTCCCCGCCCAGCTGTCCGGCGGGCAGCAGCAGCGCGTGGCCATCGCCCGATCCCTGGCGATGAACCCCAAGATCATGCTCTTCGACGAGCCGACCTCCGCCCTGGACCCCGAGATGATCAACGAGGTCCTCGACGTCATGATCGGCCTAGCCAAGGAGGGGATGACCATGGTCGTCGTCACCCATGAGATGGGGTTCGCGCGCAAGGCCGCCAACCGCGTCGTCTTCATGGCCGAGGGCGAGATCGTGGAGGAGAACGAGCCAGAGGCCTTCTTCACCGCTCCCAAGTCGGACCGGGCCAAGGACTTCCTCGGCAAGATCCTCACCCACTGACCACAACCCTGCACGACTTGCACAACCTGCACGACCGAGCGCGCACGCGCTGCGATCAAACATCAGGAGGAACCATGAAGGTACGTCACATTGGTGCAGTCAGCGCGGTGTCGGTGCTCGCGCTGGGCCTGGCGGCCTGCGGAGGCGGCAGCTCGGACTCCGGCAGCAGCGGCGGCGGCAGCTCGGGCATCAAGATCGGCATCAAGTTCGACCAGCCGGGCCTGGGCCTGAAGGTCGGCTCCGAGTACAAGGGTCTCGACGTCGACGTCGCGACCTACGTCGCCAAGGAGCTGGGTCACGACGCCAAGGACATCCAGTGGGTGCAGGCCCCCTCCGCCCAGCGCGAGACGCTGCTCTCCACCGGCCAGGTGGAGATGGTGGTCGCGACCTACTCGATCACCGACGCCCGCAAGGAGAAGATCTCCTTCGCCGGCCCGTACTTCGTCGCCGGTCAGGACCTGCTCGTGCGCAACGACGAGACCTCGATCACCGGACCCGAGTCGCTCACCGGCAAGAAGCTCTGCTCGGTGACCGGGTCAACCTCCGCGCAGAAGGTGACCGACAAGTTCCCCGGCGTCAACCTGCGCGAGTTCGGCACCTACTCCGAGTGCGTGGCAGCACTTGTCGCCAACGGCGTCGACGCGGTGACCACCGACAACACGATCCTCGCCGGCTATGCCTCGCAGGACCAGTACAAGGGCAAGCTCAAGGTCGTCGGCCAGACCTTCTCCGAGGAGCGTTACGGCATCGGGATCAAGAAGGGTGACACCGCCACCTGCGAGAAGATCAACACCGCGATCGCGAAGATGATCACGGACGGGGCCTGGCAGAAGGCCGTCGACGACAACCTCGGCCCGGCCGGGTTCAAGGTCGACAGCGCCACCAACCCGCCCAAGCAGGACGCCTGCAGCTGACCCCACCAGCAACTGCGGTGTGCCGCCTGCCCGTCCCGGGCTGGCGGCACACCGCACCGGCTCCGCACGAGAGGTGATGCATGGGCAACCTGAGCAACTACGACGTCCTCGGCGCCTTCTGGGTGACCATCCAGCTGTCCGTGCTGTCCGCGGTAGGGGCACTGGTGCTCGGCACCATCGTGGCCGTGCTGCGGGTGTCCCCCGTACGCGTGCTGCGCCTGCTCGGCACGAGCTACGTCAACATCATCCGCAACACCCCGCTGACGCTGCTCATGGCGTTCAGCATCCTCGGGCTCAGCATCATCCTGCAGCTGTCCATCAGCCAGGACCAGTCCCGGGACTCCTACTGGTGGGCGGTGATCATGCTGTCGGTCTACCACGCCGCGTTCGTGTGCGAGGCGCTGCGCAGCGGGGTGAACACCATCCCCGCGGGCCAGGCCGAGGCGGCCCGGTCCGTCGGTCTGACCTTCGCCCAGTCGATGCGCGAGGTCCTGCTCCCCCAGGCCTTCCGCGGGTCCATCGCGCCCCTCGGGTCGACCCTCATCGCCCTCATCAAGAACACCACGGTCGCCGCCGTGATCCTCGGCACCGCCGAGGCCGCGGGCCAGCTGGCCAAGATCACCGAGAACGAGGGAGCGAGCCTGCCGGTCTTCTTCCTCTTCGCGCTCGGGTTCGTGGTGCTCACCCTCCCCCTCGGTGTCCTGTTCACCAATCTCTCCCAGCGTCTGGCGGTGAAGCGATGAGTGCCGAGACCGTCCTGTTCGACGCCCCCGGCCCCAAGGCCCGGCGTCGCCACGCGATCCTCACGGCCATCGGTGCCGTGCTCGCTATCGGCGTCCTCTACCTGGTCATCCGCAAGATGGGCGAGGCCAACCAGCTCCAGGGCGCCCTGTGGAAGCCTTTCGTCACCGACCCCGAGGTGTGGACCCAGTACCTGCTCAAGGGGCTGTGGGAGACGATCAAGGCCGCCATCGTGTCCGTGGTCTTCGCCGGTATCTTCGGCATCATGTTCGGCATGGGCCGGCTCTCCACGACCCGGTGGCTGCGCTGGACCTGCGGGGCCGTGGTCGAGTTCTTCCGCTCGGTCCCCGTGCTGCTGATGATGATCTTCTTCTTCTTCGGCTGGTTCTCCACCGCCACGTGGCTGCCCAACCAGTACGGCCCCCTCGCGGGTGTCGTGCTGGCGCTGACCCTCTACAACGGCTCGGTCATCGCCGAGCTGGTCCGCTCGGGCGTCTACTCGCTGCCCAAGGGACAGTCCGAGGCCGGCCTTTCGATCGGCCTGACCCCCGGTCAGACGCTGCGCTCGATCCAGCTCCCCCAGGCCCTGACCGCCATGCTGCCGGCCCTGGTCGGCCAGCTGGTCGTGGTGCTCAAGGACACCGCCCTCGGCACGATCATCCTCTACCCCGAGCTGC
>JBDSKZ010000033.1:0-31941 GCA_039916625.1 Pedococcus sp. | reverse complement strand
CGGCATACCGACGTCGCCCGCTCCGCCGAGGCGGTGGCGGACCTGGCCGCCAGCGCGACCGAGGTCGGTGAGCTCGACGCGTGCGTCAGTGTCTGCCGTGCCTGTCCACGACTGGTGCAGTGGCGCGAGTCGGTGGCCACGACCGGCCGACGGGCCTCCTTCGCCGACCAGCCCTACTGGGGCCGGCCAGGACCCGGCTTCGGCGACCCCGAGGCCGAGGTCCTCGTCGTGGGGCTGGCCCCTGCGGCCAACGGCACCAACCGCACGGGGCGCATGTTCACCGGAGACAGGTCCGGCGACTGGTTGTATGCCGCGCTGCACCGCGGCGGGTACGCCAGCCAGCCGCAGTCGTGGGCCGCCGGTGACGGACTGGTGCTGCACAACCTGCGGATCGTCGCGGCGGTGCGCTGCGCGCCCCCGGACAACAAGCCGACGACCGTGGAGAAGGCGACCTGCGCACCGTGGCTGGAGCGCGACCTCGCCCTGGCGGCACCCCGGTTGCGGTCAGTGCTGGCGCTGGGGGCGATCGGCTGGGACGCCTTCCTGGGCAGTGCCCGTCGGTCGGGCTGGGACGTCCCTCGTCCGAAGCCGAGGTTCGGGCACGGCGCCGAAGCGGTGCTCACGACGCCGGACGGACGTCCTGTCCGACTGGTCGGCAGCTACCACGTCAGCCAGCAGAACACCTTCACCGGCAGGCTCACCGAGACGATGCTCGACGCCGTGATCGACCGGTTGAGGTAGCGGAGGGCCAGCACCGGTACCGGATCGCGACCGGCGCTGACCAGGTCGGCCGAGGTGTGGCCGCTCGCCGGCTGCGGACCCCTCGCCTAGGGTCGGGGCATGGCTTCCGATGCATCGTCGACGCAGGACTCCCGAGCCCTCGTGGTCACCCGCCCCGGCGACTCCTCGGTCCTCGAGGTCCAGGAGCGCGCTGTGCAGCCGCCCCGTGAGGGCGAGGTCCAGGTGGAGGTGGCCGCCGTGGGCGTCAACTTCATCGACGTCTACCAGCGCCAGGGCGTCTACCCGATCCCCACCCCGTTCGTCTCCTGCTCCGAGGGCTCAGGCGCGGTCCGCGCCGTCGGCCCGGGGGTCACCGAGCTCGCCGTCGGAGACCGGGTCGCCTGGGCCTTGGGGCTCGGCGCCGCCGCACAGGTCGTCAACCGCGACGTCGAGACGCTCGTGCCCGTGCCCGACGGCGTCGAGCTCGACCTGGCCGCTGCCGCGATGCTCCAGGGGATGACGGCGCACTACCTCGTCAACTCCACGTATGCCGTCGGGCCGGGGACCGTGGCCCTGGTCCACGCCGCCGCGGGTGGGGTGGGCCAGCTGCTCGTGCAGATGGTCAAGGCCAAGGGTGGGCGGGTCATCGCCACCGCCGGCTCCGCAGCCAAGCTCGAGGTCGCAAGGGCCCTGGGCGCCGACGCAACCATCAACTACGCCGGGGTCGACGACCTTGCCGCAGAGGTGCGAAAGGCCAACGGCGACAACGGAGTCGATGTCGCCTACGACGGCGTGGGCAAGTCGACCTTCGATGCCTCCCTCGCCTCCTTGCGTCCGCGGGGGATGATGGTGCTCTTCGGTGGCGCCAGCGGTCAGGTGCCGCCCTTCGACCTGCAGCGGCTCAACACCGGCGGCTCGCTCTTCGTGACGCGGCCGACCCTCGCCAGCCATGTCGCCACCCGTGCCGAGCTGCTCGAGCGCGGGGGCTCGGTCCTGGGCGACATCGCCGCCGGACACCTGACGATCGACGTCGGCGGTCGCTACCCGATGGCCGAGGCGGCCCGGGCCTACGACGACCTCGAAGCTCGTCGCACGACCGGAAAGCTGCTGCTCATCCCCTGACGCCGTCACCCCGGCCGGGCAGGATGGGACCATGGCACCCGAGGTCCCGACCGCTGCCCGCCCCTGGGTGCTGCACGTCGACCTCGACCAGTTCATCGCCGCCGTCGAGGTGCTGGCACGCCCCGAGCTCGCAGGTCTACCGGTGATCGTCGGTGGCCGGGGGGACCCCACCGAGCGCGCCGTGGTCTCGACCGCCTCCTACGAGGCGCGCGCCTACGGCGTCCACTCCGGTATGCCGCTCAAGCTCGCCGTCCGCAAGTGCCCGCAGGCCGTGGTGCTGGCTGTCGACAGCCCGGCCTACGATGCGGCCTCGGCCGAGGTGATGGCCACGCTCAAGGCGGTTCCCGGGGCGGTCGTGCAGGTGCTGGGTTGGGACGAGGCGTTCGTCGGCATCGAGTCGGACGACCCGTGGGCCGTGGCCAGGTCGATCCAGGCAGCAGTGCTCGAGCGCACCGACCTGCACTGCTCCGTGGGCGTCGGCGACTCGACCGTGCGGGCCAAGATCGCCACCGACTTCGGCAAGCCGCGCGGCGTGTTCGAGCTCACCCGGGAGAACTGGTTCGAGGTGATGGGCGAACGGCCCACGGTCGCCCTCTGGGGCGTCGGGTCACGGATCGCCGCCCGGCTCGCCCGTCACGGCATCCAGACCGTGGGCGACCTCGCGGCCGCGGACGAGGCCGTGCTCGCCGGTGAGTTCGGTCCGTCCATGGGACCGCACTACCGCCGGCTGGGTCGCGGCGCGGGGGCGACGACCATCGACGACACGCCGTGGATCGCCCGCGCCCACGGCCGGGAGACGACCTACCAGACGAATCTCGTTGATCCCCGGGAGATCTCGGATGCGCTCAGGGTGCTGTCGGAGCAGGTGGTCGAGGATCTCCGGCGCGAGGGCCGGGCCTGTGTGCGGGTGCACCTCAAGGTGCGCTTCGCGCCGTTCTTCACGACGACCCGGGTCCGCAAGCTCGCCGAGCCGACGTTCGACCCCCAGGTCATCGCCGGCACCGCGCTGGACCTGCTGCGAGGACTGGCCGACGAGCGACCGATCCGCCTGCTCGGGGTCCGGGCCGAGATGGTGCCGCCCGAGGGTGGCTACGAGCCAGCGCGCACCACGGGGCGCGGCGGCCCAACCGCCCACTAGAGGCGTGAGCGCGCGTCAGTGCCAGGCGGCGGCGATCGCGACGTTGAGCGCGCCGAGGGCACCGGCTGCGCGGACGAGGCCGCTGGCGTCCTGGCCACGCTTGGCTCGGGCCCGACCGATCTCGATCAGGGCCACCGCGGCGAGCGCGACGACGAGCTTCACGCCGATCTTGGCGTGGTCGAGGTTCTCGTCGAGCGAGCTCACCCCTTCGGCGAGTCCGACCAGGACGAGGCCGGTGACGAGCTGGGCCCGAGCGCCCCAGGCCATCACGGTGGTGGATGCGCCCCCGGTCAGCAGGACCAGCCAGCCGCCGACCAGGGCGGCCATGCCGATGAGGTGGGCGATGACGAACACGTCGTACACGAGCTGCATACCTGTCAGCCTATCGGCGCCGCGCCGGGCACCCGTGGCCGCACCGTTTGCCGGAGATGCCGCTGACCACCAGCCGGGTTAGCGTCGAAGGACAGCAGCTCACCAGGACCTCCGCCGACAAAGGAACCACCGTGACCGAGTCCCACCCGACCACCGCCAACCACGACCCCGACGCCGTCGCCAAGGTGCGCGACCTCGTCAAGGACGAGCGCACAGCCATGTTCACCACGATCGGGCCCGACGGCGCGATCGTCAGCCGACCGATGGCGACCCAGGAGGTCGAGTTCGACGGGGACCTGTGGTTCTTCACCGAGGCCTCCTCCCCCAAGGTCGCCGAGGTGCAGGCCGACCCGCGCGTCAACATCGGCTTTGCGGGCTCGTCCTCCTGGGTGTCGGTCTCCGGGACGGCCGAGGTCGTGCGGGACGCTGCCAAGAACAAGGAGCTGTGGAACGCGTTCGCCGAGGCGTGGTTCGCCAAGGGTCCCGAGGACCCTGATGTCGTTCTCCTGAAGGTGCACGGCGAGAGCGCGGAGTACTGGGACAGCCCCGGCGGCCGGGTCGCCAGTGTCATCGCCCTGGTGAAGAGCAAGGTCACGGGCGACAAGCCGGACGTGGGCGACAACGCGACCGTCCAGCTCTAGGCGGGCCCTCCCGGCGGGACGTGGAGCGAGGCGCGGCCCGCTCTCAGGGACGGGCCGACCCTGCCACGGGGTCCGTTCCTCAGAGCAGGCGGCGCCCCATCGCCCACGCGGTGAGCTCGTGCCGCGAGGACAGCTGCAGCTTGCGCAGCACCGAGGAGACGTGGGTCTCGACCGTCTTGATCGAGATGAACAGCTCCTTGGCCACCTCCTTGTACTGGTAGCCGCGGGCGATGAGGCGCATCACCTCGCGCTCGCGGGCCGACAGGCGGTCGAGCTCCTCGTCGACCTCGGCGATCTCGCCGGCGGCTGCACCGAAGGCGTCCAGGACGAACCCTGCGAGCCGCGGCGAGAACACCGCGTCGCCATCGGCCACCCGCTGGATCGCCCGGGTCAGGTCGGTCGCGCTGATCGTCTTGGTGACGTACCCGCGGGCACCGGCCCGAATCACCGCGATCACGTCCTCCGCCGCATCCGAGACCGACAGCGCCAGGAACCGTACCGGCTGGCCGTCGGTGGTCTCGAGCCCCCGGCAGCCCTGCAGGACGTCGACGCCCCCGTTGCCGTTCCCACCGGGCAGGTGGACGTCGAGCAGGACCACGGGCGGCTTGGTCCGGCGGATCACCGCGATGGCGGAGTCGACGTCCGGCGCCTCGCCCACGATGACCACGGCGCCACCCAGCTCGGCCTTGACGCCGGAACGGAACATCCGGTGGTCGTCCACGAGGACGACCTCGACGGGCTTGCGGTCAGGCGTGTTCACGGGTCTCCTCGGGGACGGGTTGCTGCGGCTGGTTCGGTGGGGTCGCCGACGGGCCCGCCGGTGGGGTCACCGGCACGGCTGGGAGGGTGAGCACGACCTCGGTGCCGTGCTCGAGGCGCCGCACCCGCGCCGTACCCCCGTGGCGGTGCATCCGGCCGAGGATGGACGTGCGCACGCCCAAGCGGTCCTCGGGCACGTCGTCGAGCTCGAACCCCGGTCCGTGGTCGCGAACGAACGCCTCGACCCCCGACGGCCCGACCTCGAGGTACAGCGACACCGGGGCCTCACCGTGGCGCACGGCGTTGAGGAGTGCCTCGCGCACCGCTCGGCTCAGCGCCTGACCTCCGTCGTCGAGCGGGCGGTCGCCCGTGGAGACGACATCGACCGGTATGCCGTGCAGGTCCTCGACCTCGTGCGCCACCTGCGCCACCGCAGCGGCCAGCGTGGCGTCGCTGTCGGTCGGTCCGGCATACAACCAGGACCGCAGCTCACGTTCCTGGGCGCGGGCGAGCTGGGTGACGGCGGCGGGGTCGCCGGCCTTGCGCTGGATGAGTGCCAGGGTCTGCAGGACCGAGTCGTGCAGATGGGCGGCGATGTCGGCACGCTCGGTGGCGCGGGCGAGCTCGGCCTGCTCGTGGCGCAGGTCCGACCAGAACCGCAGTCCCCACGGGGCAGCGATGAGCGCAACTCCCGCAAGCACCGCCACCACCGCGGCGCCGATGTCCCAGATGGCTCCGAGCGAGCGGCCGCGGGTGGCCATGATGACCAGGCCGGCGAGCGCAAGCACCCCACCGAAGACCAGGCGGGCGGCACTGAACCGGCCGGTACCCGACTCGCCCCCGAGCCAGCGACCGCGCTGCCGGTCGTCGAGCTGGGACCACGCGAGCACCGCGCCGGCCGCGACGACGAGCAGCGGCAGGAGGATCCCGAGCCGGGCGTTGAGCCCGGCGTTCTGCGCGACGACGACCAGCCCCACCGCGAGCATGAGGCCACCGACGAGGAGCACGCGAGTGGCGTCGCGCTCGGCCACGGGCAACGGTTCGACCGCTCCCGGCCCTGGTCCTGCCGCGGTGCCCGGCCCCGGACCGGCCACGCTGCCCGGGGCGCCCTGCCCAGCGTCGACGGCTGGGGCGGCCGGGTCCATCGTGGGGCGCTGGCCCGGCACGAAGCCACCGCGTGACAGCGGCGTCAGCGCCCACAGGAACACGTAGGCCACCAGTCCAGCGCCAGTCGGGATCGACAGCAGCACGAACAGCACCCTGACCCAGCGCACCGACCAGCCGAGGTGCTCGGCCAGCCCGGCGCTCACGCCGGCGATCACCTTGCCCTCGGCAGGGCGGGTGAGGACCCGGCGAGCGGCGCGGCGCTCTGCGGCCCTCGCCTCCTGTGGGAGGACGGGCCGCTCGTAGGGAGTCGGCATGCCCTCATCCTGACCTACTCGGGGGCCGAAACCGAGCCCGCTCAGGGTGCAGCGAGGGCCTCTAGGGGTCGGTTCAGGGTCGACCCTCATGGTTCGAACGCTCTGGCGTCGACACGATGGATGACATGACGCAGACCTCTGGGCCGACCACCGACCCGACGAACGACACCAATGCCTCCGGCCTCGACCGGTTCTTCGGCTGGCTCCGGTCCATCGACCTGCGCCGCGACGGCGACGACAAGTGGCTCGCCGGCGTGTGCTCCGGCATCGCCACGCGGCTCGGTGTGGACCCCCTCGTCATCCGGGCGGTCCTCGTGCTGCTCGTCGTGATGGGCGGCCTCGGCATCACCGTCTACCTCGTCGCGTGGGCCTTCCTGGCCAACGACAACGAGGACATCGTCGCCGAGCGCGCCCTGCGCGACGGCGACGTCCTCGGTATCATCCTGCTGCTGGTGATCGGGCTGTCGCTCATCGGTGGCACCGGCTTCGCGGGCGACGTGCCCGGCATGGGCTGGATCTGGTGGGTCGTGCTCCCCGTCGGCCTCGTGGTCTGGCTCGTGACCCGCAAGCGCAACCACGACCCTGCCCGGCCCAACCCTGCCAGGACCATCAGGGCTGACAGCGTCGCCCAGGGTGCCACCTGGACCGCACCAGCCACCCCGTATGGCGCGGCCACCACTCCCGGTGGCGGCTTCCCCCCTTCGCCCGCTCAGCAGCCCCGGCCGCCCAAGCCTCCGCGAGCGCCCAAGGCGCCGCGCCGACGCACCGGCGGCCTCGGCGCCACGCTGCTGATCAGCGGACTGGCCGTGGCGGCATACGGACTCACGTCATGGGCCCACCAGGCAGGCGACTGGGCCGGCAGCGACCAGACGGTCGCTCTGTGCGCCGCCCTCGGCGTCATCGGTCTCGGCGTCCTGGGCCTCGGGTTCACCGGGCGGCGCGCAGGGCTGGCGGGGTTCGTCGCAGTCGTGCTGGCCCTGGTCACCTGGACCGCCTCGGTGGTGCCGGACGTGAAGTTCGGTGGGGGCTTCGGCGAACGCGTCTGGCGCCCTTCGGTGACGGACACCACGGCGTCCTACCGGCTGAGCATGGGCTCTGCGGACCTCGACCTCTCCCAGCTCCCCGACAACCCCAGCACCGCACGGCAGGTGGAGGCACGGGTCGGTATGGGAGAGCTGAAGATCCGTATCCCGAAGAACCTGACCGTCGAGGTCCGCAGCTCGGTGGCTGCCGGTGACATCACCCGGGCGGACTTCGGGTCGTTCGACCCCCTTGCGCCGTCGCTGGACCAAGATCCCATCGTCCACAACGACACGAACGACAACGGACGCAACATCAGCACGGTCCAGACCTTCGGCGAGGGCAGCCCCGACGTCGTCGTCGACGCCCACGTCGGCCTCGGCCAGATCCTGATCGGCAAGGAGTGAGCCGCATGACCGACACCAGCGACCAGACCGGCAAGAGCGACCAGAACGACGAGGGCAGCGTGAACCACCCGAGGTACGACCCCACCCCCCAGTCCGAGCGACCGGACCCGACCCAGGAGCTGTGGTCCACCGAGCGCACCGAGCAGCTCCCTCCGCAGGACGACGTCGCGGGGGCAGCAGCGCAGGCGCACCCTCAGGCCCGGGAGCCGGTCGACACCGCCGTCTTCGGCCCGTCGACCCCTGCCCGGGAGAGCACCCCGACCGACTTCGTGCCAGCCCCGGCGGCCGCTGCGATCCAGACGGCAAATCCTGCCGCTTGGCCTCCCCCGGTCCCGCCACGGCCCACCGGCCCGCACGCCCCGGCGGTCATCCTCGGGCTGGTCTGCCTGGCCGTCTCCGGGATCGTGCTGGCCCAGGAGCTCGGCAACCTCACCGTCAACTGGGGTGATGTCGGTCCACTCGGGTTCGTCGCCGTGGGCGCCGTCCTGGTCGTCCTCGGTGTCGTCGGGCTCCTCAGCTCCCACCGCCGCGGCTCCCGCTCCTGACCGAGCACCCTGACCGAGCCCCTGACCGAGCCCCTGTCCGGTCACGGCCCACCGTGGCTCAGGCCCGTCCGAGCCAGCGGGACATGTGCGGCCCGAAAGACCGCCCCAGGTGGTAGCGCCCGAGCTCCTCGACCCGCACCCACCGCACCGACTCCGTCGACCCACCCACGTCGTGGACGACGGGGTCGGTCGGGGCCGGACACCACGCGGCATACACGATCCGGATGGCGTGGAAGTCCTCCAGCCGTCCGCTCGGTGCGCGACCGATCCAGTGGGAGCTGTGGGCCTCGAGCAGCCGCACGTCCTGCACCTGCTGGCCGCTCTCCTCCCACACCTCGCGGTGCAGGGCGGCGACCGGCTCCTCGCCGGGGTCGAGGCCGCCACCAGGCAGGGTCCAGCGCCCGGGTGAGGACGTCAGTGCCGAGAGCTCCGTGAGGAGGACACCGCGCTCACTGGTGACGACGCCATAGGCCGCGGTCCGTTGGTAGGCCTGGACGACCTCACCGGGCTCGACGACGAGGCCGGCGTCGGTGGGCACCTGTGTCACGAGTGGCTCGACAGCGGAGGTCGGGTCAACGGCGGTCGGCTCGGCGGCGGGGGTCAGCTCCACGGCGTAGCGCAGGCCCAGCGCCCCGTCGGGGTCGCGGGCAGCATCGAGCAGGCTCTTGGCCGCCCAGCCCAGCCGGCCGAGCTCACGCACCGGGTCGGCGCCGTGCCCGAGGGCGAAGGACACCTCGTGACCCTCGGCATCCCGGCCGTGGATGCGCAGAGGGGTACTCACCCCGCACCAGCCCGGCGGTACTCGGCCTCGGCGAGGTCGACCACGGCTGGCCAGGACTGAGAGGGTGCGACGGCGGCATTGTGCGCAGCGATGCGATGGCGCAGGGCGACGTCCGAGACGAGCCGCACGAGCCCTGCGACCAGGGCACCGTCATCGGCCCCGAGGACCCCGTCCACGCCATCGACGACGAACTCCCCCACGCCGGTGTCGGTGCGCGCCAGCACGGGCAGCCCAGCGGTGCGCGCCTCGAGGGCCGCGATACCGAAGGCCTCCAACCGCGCCGGTGTGAGGTACAGGTGACTGCGCCAGTAGCTCCTGCGCAGCTCGTCGCGGGTGACGCGGCCGGGCAGATGCACCCAGTCCCCCATGGCGTGGACGGCGACGAACTTCTCCAGCCGGCGGCGCTCCGGGCCCTCGCCGAACATGGTCAGGCGCATCTGGCGATCGGCAGGCAGCAGGTCACGGGCCCGGGCGGCCACCTCGAGCACCGCCAGCGGCCGCTTGCGCGCTGCGAACCGCATGGACGCGACGACCTCGACCGGCCCACCGTGGTCGCGCAGGCCGCCCTCCGGGGGTGACCAGCGCCCGGTGTCGATGCCGTTCGGGAACACCTTGACCTCGTGGTCACCCACGACAGCCTGCACCGAGGCGGCCGCGACGCCCGAGACTGCTGACAGGGCAGCCCCCTGTTCGCCCCAGCGGCGGGCGTGCCCGAGCAGGCGGAAGACCGGGCGCGAGCGCTCCATCAGGCAGTGCCAGGTGACAGCCGTGGGCAGCCCGAGCCCGAGGGCGACCCCGGCGAGATCGGTGGCGAACGGACTCACCACCCCCATGTGGACGTGCGCCACGTCGAAGCCACCAGACCGCAGCCGCCGACGGACCTCGGGCGGCGCGAGCGGGTTCACCGGCAGCTCCCAGGGCAGGCTCAGCGCCATCCTGTGGACGGGCACGTCGTCGACGACCTCGACGACACCGTGCCGTTCACCCAGGGTTCCCGGCGTCGCCGTGAACACCTCCACCTCGTGCCCGCGGGCCTGCAGCTGCGCTGCGAGGTCATGGGTCTGGACCTCGATACCGCCCAGCCTGGGCAGGTAACAGTCCGTCAGCAGTGCCACCTTCACGGACCAGAGCCTGCCATGCGACAGGATGGCTCGTGATGACCCACACCCTGGTGGCCTTCCACGCCCACCCCGACGACGAGGCCCTCCTCACCTCGGGGACCATGGCGCGCGCCGCTGCGGAGGGTCATCGCGTCGTCGTCGTGGTCGCCACCGACGGCGACCTCGGCCTCGCGGCGGACGAGTTCGCCGCAGACGGCCGACTCGGCGACCGGCGTCTCGCCGAGCTGCGTGAGAGCGCTCGCGCCCTCGGCGTCGCCCGGGTGGAGTGGCTCGGGTATGCGGACAGCGGGATGTCCGGGGAGCTGGACGCGGACCCCGACGGCCGCGTGCGGTTCGTGCGCGCCGACCTCGACGAAGCCGCCCACCGGCTCGCGGCGATCCTGCGCGACGAGGACGCCGACGTGCTGCTGTCCTACGACCGCAACGGGGGGTACGGACATCGCGACCACGTCAAGGTGCACGAGGTCGGTGCCCGCGCCGCCGAGCTGGCCGGCACGCCGCGGGTCCTTCAGGCGACCGTGCCGCGGGACACCATCACCCGGGCCATCGACCTCGCGGCGAAGTTCTACCGTTTCCCACCAGAGTTCGACCGCGAGGGTTTCAACCGCGCCTTCAGCGCGCGGGGCGAGATCACCCACCGCATCAGCGTGCGCCGGTATGCCGCCGCGAAGCGGGCTTCCATGCGCGCCCACGCCTCCCAGGCGAGCGCCGAGGCCGGGGCGGACCGGACGCTCGCGGCCTTCCTTCGGATCCCCCGACCGCTCTACGACCTGGTGTTCGGGCGCGAGTGGTTCGTCGACCCCACGCGTCCGAAGGGCTCGCGCATCGCCACCGACATCTTCGAGGGCCTGGCGTGAGCACCGCAGCGAGCACCGGCGGTCCCAGCACCCAGGCGGGGCGTGCGCGAGGTCGCACCGTGCTGCAGGGAGTGCTCGGCCTCGGGCTCGCAGCGGCCCTGCTGGTCTGGGGGCTGCCCCGGGTCTCCAACGTCACCTGGCCGCAGATCTGGGCCGTCCTGCGCGGAGTCCCCGCCACGACGGCTCTCCTGCTGTTCGTCGGAGTGGTCATCGGGCTCTACTGCTACACCTTCACCCTCACCGGATCGCTGCACGGCCTGCGCCAGTGGCAGGCCCTGATCGTCAACGTGGCAGGGTCGTCGGTGGGCAACCTCCTGCCCGGTGGCGGCGCCGCCGGTCTCGCCGCGACCTACACGATCTGTCGATCCTGGGGGTTCTCGCGCCGGGACATCTCGACCTCCGCCATCGTCACCGGTGTCTGGAACGTCCTGGCGCGCATCGCGTTGCCCCTCATCGCCATCCTCGCGCTCCTGGCTGGCCGTGACTCGGACGTGCCGAGCGCCCTCGCGGATGCGGCCGTGGCCGGCGCGCTGAGTGGCGTCCTCATCCTCGGCACCTTCGTGGCCATCCTCGTCTCCGAGCGCGCGGCAGTGGGGATCGGCCAGGGCGTCGACAAGGTCATCGGGCGCCTGTGGCCCCGTCGCACCATGAACGTCAGGTCGCTGGTCGTCGACCTTCGTGCCCGCATCAGCGATGTCGTGCGGACCGGCTGGCTGAGCATGACGCTGGGCCTCGTCGGGTTCTTCGGCGTCTACTTCGTGCTGTTCCTCGTGTGCATGCACGCGACCGGGGTGGACCTCTTCTACGGCCAGCTGTTCGCGGCCTACGCCCTCGGCCGCCTGCTCACTGCTGTCGGGGTCACGCCGGGCGGGCTCGGGGTCACCGAGGCCGCGACCGCAGCAGCGCTGATCGCCTGGGGGGCCGGGCCCGCCGAGGCGGTGGCCGGCGCCCTGCTGTTCTCGGTCTACACCCACCTCATGGAGATCCCGCTCGGCGCCCTCGGCTGGCTCGCCTGGTCGGTCAGCCCGAAGAAGGCACCCGTCGAGGACACCGTGGACGACGCGGGTCATCCCGCCACGGAGGGCTTGCGTGGCTGATCCCACCGACCCCTCCGACGAGGCGGTCCGGCGGCGGGCGGAGCGGGCCGAGCGGGCGGACTACCACGTCGAGGCGGACCGCAAGCGACGCGAACGCGAGTCGGTCAAGGCCCAGGCGATGATCGACCAGTTCGTCGTGCAGGCGTCGGATGCCGGCTTCCCGACGCAGGAGCTGACCGCTCGACCGTGGTCGGGGCGCGGGCGCTACAGGACCGGGATCGCCGGCTGGTACCTGCGCCAGGACCAGTCGGTCGGCATCGGCACCGACGGCGCCTACTACGTCCTCGTCGTCCCGTCCGAGCGGTTCGGGCGGTGGCGGACCGTCGCGGTCGAGCCGACGCAGCCGCCACTGCAGGTCGGCGCCGGTGCCCGTGACGGCGAGTCGGCGACCCTGGAAGAGCTGCTGCGGCTGCGCCTGGAGTGGGGCAGCAGCACCGGGGACTGAGCCAGGCGAGGCTGGGCGGGGTCGTCCTGAGGTGCGCGGAGTCGACTTCGCGCACCGTGGCACCACTGAGCGCACCTGACTGGTGCGCGAGGTCGACCTAGTGTGCGCGGAGTCGCGTCGAGGCGAGCCGTCGGTCCAGGTCGGCGGCCAGGTGGCTGCCCGAATCCTCGCTGAGCACCCGGAACAACGCCGCCCGCAGCATCGCCTGGCGCCGTGACCCGTGTTGCCAGTCATCCAGCGCCGCCGGGTCGGCGTCGTGCCACAGCACCGCATCGAGCACGCAGACCGCCTCGGCCCACAGCGCCGGCCGCCAGTACGGCGCGAGGTCGATGACCACCGGCGTCCCGGCTACGTCGAGCAGCACGTTGCCGGCAAGGTCGCCATGGACGAGCTGGTCCGGCCCCAGCCCGGCAGCCCAACCCGGGCCATCCGGGCCATCGGTCCCGTCGGACCCCTTGGACCCCTCGGGGCCGTCAACGGCAGCCAGTCCGTCCACCCACCCATCGACGAGGTCGGACCCGTGACGGGCCGCCGCCTGGCGGAGCGGGTCCAGCGGCCCCCACGAGAGCCGGTCGGCCGCCGCCCAGCGGTCGGTGCGTGCCTCGAGCCCGACCGGCCGCCCGGTCACGGCGACGGCGAGCCGGGCATGCAGCACGCGTCCGGTCGCCACGAGGACGTCGAGGTCGGTGCAGGCCGTCGTGTCAGGCTCGTAGCGGCTCGCCGCCCAGCCGTCGACCACCCACGAGCCGTCCCGCGCCGGGATCGGCATGGCGATGCGGACAGCACCACCTCGGGCAGCGCTGGCCACCAGCCCACCACGGCGTGCCCCGACGAGCACCCCGGCGTCCCCGGCCAGCTCGCGGTCGAGGGTCACGGCGAGGCGGGCCAGCACGGGGCTCAGCCAGTCCTGCGTCGCGGCATCACGTCCGGGCGACAGCACGAGGTCACCCGCGACGACGCTCCGGCCCTGGCCACCGGGGAGGGGACGCACGTCGTCGGGCACGGCGAACAGGTCAAGGACCCTCGGGGGCGCCGGCGCGGGCCCGAGAGCAGGCACGGGCGTCGAGCCTTCGGGCAGGAGCGGCACGGGCGCGATACCGGGTCTGTCGCTCAGCGCTTGACGAGCCGTCGCACCTGACGGGTACGGGCCTCGTCGGCGAAGGCGTCGTCCTGGCCGACCGGTTCGAACGGCCGCCCGGTCGCGCGCTGCGCAGCGAGACCGATGAGCGCATCGGCGAACGTCGGGTTGGCGGGCAGGACCGGGCCGTGCAGGTAGGACCCGAACACGTTGCCGGCGCGCGCGCCCTCGGTCTGGTCGGAGCCGTTGTTGCCCAGCCCCGAGCGCACCGTTCCGAAGGGCGCCTGGGCGTCGCCGAGGGTCGTGGAGCCGGAGTGGTTCTCATAGCCCACGACATCGCCGAACTCCGTGTCGAGCACGACCGGTCCGATCATCCGCTTGGCGTTGCCCTGCGTCGTGACGTCCAGGATGCCCAGGCCAGGCAGGCGCTTGCCCTCGACGGTGATGAAGGCGTTCCCGAACAGCTGGTACATCCCGCAGATCATCAGCATCGGCGTCCCGTCGGCGGCGAGGCTGCGCAGCCGGTCGGCGATCTGCTCGAGGTCGTCCTCGACGCGCACCTGCCCGGAGTCCTGACCGCCACCACCGACGACGAGGTGCGCCTGTTCGGGGAACTCGCTCCCGGGGTGGTGCTGATGGACGACGGGGCTGTAGCCGTGCCGACGGATGCGGGCGGCGAGCGCGCGGGTGTTGCCGAGGTCGCCGTAGATGCTCATCTCTCGCGGGTAGAGGTGCACGAGGTGGATCGCACCCTTGCCCATGTGGTCGGCGTCCGGGACGACCGCGGAGTCCTGCGGCTCACCGGGGATGAAGACGTCCTGCGGGTATGCAGCGGACTCACCGGGGAGCGGTGAGCCCCCGCCCACCTCGGGCTGGGTCGTCATGACGCCTCCTCGCCGATGTCAGGCAGGTCGTAGCGGGCAGCGAGCACCCGGCGCAACGCCATCATCGCGGTGTAGGTGCAGAAGATCCGCTTCGGCTCGTCCGGGTGTGCGGCGAGGAAGGCGTCGAGGGCCGGCTCGAGGGCCGGCTCGACCAGCGCGACGGCGACGTCGTCGTACTGCAGCCGCAGCGCCATGTCGTAGCCGCGCACACCGCTGGTCACGGCGACCCCGCGGTCGCGCAGGCTCTCGAAGCTCACGTCGTAGAGCCACGAGACGTCGCGGCCGTCGGCGTAGTTGTCGTTGATGGCGACCATCGTCGCGACCGGCGTGCTGCCGTAGGTGCCGAGGGCAACCGTGAAGCCGGCGGGGTTCTTGACCAGCACCAGCTCCAGCGGCTGGCCGTCGACGACCACGACCTCCCCGCGCCCGAACGGGGGCGTGACCTCGCGCAGGGCGTGCGCGGCGCGGTCGGGGTCGAAGGCGTCGCCGAGCAGCATCCGTGCCGTGGCCGTGGCCGCGGTGGCGTTGATCATCGCCGCGAGTCCACGCTGTCTGAGCTCGATGGGGCCGACCGTGCCGGACCCAGCTGCGCCGTCGCCGAACACCACCTCGAAGGTCCGCTCGTCCGAGGGCTTGAGCAGCCCGTCGTCGGGGCCGGCCACCGGCGGCACGAAGTCGTCGTCGAACCGCACGTCCTGCTCCTGCAGCTCCGGCAGGCGGTCGGCGATCGAGGCGTCGACCCCGAAGTAGTGCACGCCCACCCCGTCACGGACGCGGTCGCGGATCCGGGAGACGAACGAGTCGTCGAGGTTGAGCACCACCCCGGTCGTGGCCTGCTCGGCGAGGCTGGCCAACAGCTGCGCCGTGTGGTCGATCTCGGCGAACCGGTCGAGCTGGTCGCGAGCGACGTTGAGCAGCAACGCATGGCTGGGCTTCACCGCGGCAGCGAACTTCAAGGCGTGCGCCTCGTCGAGCTCGAGCACCGCGAGGTCGGCCACGAGCCGCCCCCGCAGCGGCAGCTCGCCGAGCATCGAGGAGATGACACCGCGGGTGAAGTTGCTACCCGTGGGGTTGGTGAAGACGGTCCGCCCGTGCGCCCGCAACACCGCCACGAGCATCTTCGTGGTCGTCGTCTTGCCGTTGGTGCCGGTCACCACGAGGATGCCGCCGCGGACGTCGGCGAGCGCATGGGCCAGGAACCCGGGGTCGACCTTCTCGGCCACCAGCCCCGGCAGGGCGGAGCCGCCACCCCGCAGGCGTGACGCTGCCCGGGCAGCCTTTCCTGCGACCACTGCCGCCGTCGTCCTCAGCACCCTGCAGACCCTAACGGTCGACGCGCCGTCCGCTCGCACACGGTCCGGACGCTGCCCACGCGCGGCCGGACCCCGCCCACCCGCGGTCGGTCAGCCCTGCGGGCCCGAGGTCATGGCTGCCTTGACGTCGGAGGCGTACTGGTCTGAGCGCTCCTGACCCGACAGCTCGGCGATGGCGTCCATCGTCGCGTCCGTGACCGCCCGCAGCAGGGCGCCCTTCTGGTACCGCTCCCCCAGCGCGACCACGTCTATCGGCTGACCGAAGCGCACGGTCACCTTCCCCGGGCGGAAGCCGTTGGACCCCGGCGGCTGGACCTTGTCGGTGCCGGTGACCGCGCACGGGAGCAGGGTTGCGCCGGTGTTCAGCGCCATCCGGGCCACACCCGTGCGCCCCCGGTGGAGGCGACCATCGGGCGAGCGGGTGCCCTCGGGATAGACCCCGAACGCCTCACCCCGGCGCAGCACCTCCTCGCCCAGGCCGAGGGAGCCTGCGGCAGCGCGGGGATCGCCACGGTCGACGGGGATGGTGCCGCCGGTGGAGTGGAACCAGCGGACCGCGGCACCGCGCACGCCTCGGCCCTCGAAGTACTCCGCCTTGCCGAGGAAGTGCACCTGCCTGGCCGAGGCGAGCGGGATGACCATCGAGTCGATGAACGACAGGTGGTTGGAGGCGACGATGAGCGCGCCCTCGCGGGGCACGTTCTCGCGGCCCTCCACCCGCAGGCTGGTGAGCAGCCTGATCGGTGGGCCGATGAGCACGTGCCGCAACACGGCGCGGCTGAGCAGGTCCGTCGTCGTGACGGCTCCGGGCTCCCGGCCTGTCACCGCACCGCCCGGCGTGCCCACGACGAGGTCACTCCCACTCGATGGTGCCGGGGGGCTTGCTCGTCACGTCGAGGACGACCCTGTTGATCTCGCGCACCTCGTTGGTGATCCGCGTGGAGATCTTCGCGAGCACCTCGTAGGCCACCCGGGTCCAGTCTGCGGTCATCGCGTCCTCGGAGGAGACCGGGCGCAGGACGACCGGGTGTCCGTAGGTGCGGCCGTCGCCCTGGACCCCTACCGAGCGCACGTCGGCGAGCAGTACCACAGGGCACTGCCAGATGACCCGGTCGAGGCCGGCAGCGCTGAGCTCCTCGCGGGCGATCTGGTCGGCGGCGCGCAGGATCTCCAGGCGTTCGGCGGTCACCTCGCCGACGATGCGGATCCCGAGGCCCGGGCCGGGGAACGGCTGGCGCCAGACGATCGCCTCGGGCACCCCGAGCTCGAGCCCGACTTGGCGGACCTCGTCCTTGAACAGCGACCGCAGCGGCTCGACGAGCTTGAACTGCAGGTCGTCGGGCAGTCCGCCGACGTTGTGGTGCGACTTGATGTTCGCCGCGCCGGTGCCACCACCGGACTCGACGACATCGGGGTAGAGCGTGCCCTGGACGAGGAACTCGACCGGGTGCTCGCTGTCGCCGCGGCTGCCGACGACATCGCGGGCGGCCTGCTCGAAGACGCGGATGAACTCCCGGCCGATGATCTTGCGCTTCTGCTCGGGGTCGCTGACCCCGGCGAGGGCCGTGATGAACTGCGTCCTCGCGTCGACGACGACGAGGTCGACCCCGGTGGCCGCGACGAACTCCTTCTCGACCTGCTCGGCCTCCCCGGAACGCAGCAGGCCGTGGTCGACGAAGACACACGTCAGCTGGTCTCCGACCGCCTTCTGCACCAGAGCTGCGGCGACCGACGAGTCGACCCCACCGGACAGCGCGCAGAGCACGCGGGACTCCCCGACCTTGTCGCGGATCGCGCCGACGAGCTCCTCGACGACGTTGGCTGCCGTCCAGTCGCCCTGCAGCTTCGCTCCGCGGTAGAGGAAGTTCTCGAGCACCCGCTGGCCGAACGTCGAGTGCATGACCTCGGGGTGCCACTGCACGCCGTAGAGCTGGCGCTCGTCGTCCTCGAAAGCCGCGACGGGCGCGCCTGCCGTGGCTGCCGTGACCCTCATGCCCTCGGGCGCCCCGGTCACCGAGTCGCCGTGGCTCATCCAGACCGACTGGTCGCAGGGCTGGCCGTTGAAGAGCGTGGAGTCGCGGTCGGAGATCGACGCAGGGGTCGAGCCGTACTCGCTCAGGCCGGTGTGGGCCACGGTGCCGCCCATCGCCTGCGCCATGGCCTGGAAGCCGTAGCACATGCCGAAGACGGGGACCCCGGCCCGGAGCAGGGCCGGATCGAGGGACGGGGCGCCCTCCGCGTACACCGACGAGGGCCCGCCCGACAGCACGATCGCTGCCGGCTCCCTGGCGAGCATCTCGTCGACCGGCATCGAGTGCGGGACGACCTCGCTGTAGATGTTCGCCTCGCGGACGCGGCGCGCGATCAGCTGGGCATACTGCGCGCCGAAGTCGACGACGAGCACGGGCCTGGCCTGCAGCGGCGTCGAGTCCACCTCCACCCGGTCGCCGTGCGGCGCCTCGACGCGGTCGTCATCCTGGGCCTGGGTGATGTCGGCGATGTCGCCGGCGGGGGTGTCGCTCACAGGGGCAAGGCTACCGGCGGGCAGCAGCCAGCTGGCCCTCGACCTCGGCGGCGACCTTGCGCTCGGCCCAGAAGGAGAGGAAGGGCACGACACCAGCCAACATCACCAGCACCATCTTCCCCAGACCCCAGCCCATCTTGAACCCGAGGTTGGCCGTCGCCGCGAGGTAGAGCATGTAGATGAAGCCGTGCGGCTGCGGCCACCAGGACAGCGCGTCGTTGTCGAAGCCGTAGTGCAGCACGATCTCGAGGACGAGCAGCAGCAGGCCGACGCCCACGACGAACGCCATGACCTTGAAGAATCTCAGTGCCTTCTCGGCTGCCTCGACGTCCTTGACCTCAGCTGACATGCTCACTCGTTCGCTCATGCTGCGCATCATCGCGCACCATCCTGAACCACATGAACGCGGCGAACCCCGCGAAGACCCACCACTGCAGCGCGTATGCCACGTTGCGCGACTTGAGCCCGCCCGTCACCTCCGGTGGGGGCACCCGGGCGAGGCCCGCGGCCGGCTGGAACCCCACTCCGGAGGCGAGCTTCTCGGACTGGGCGAAGACGAAGGCGTTGTAGATGTCGCCGGGCCAGCGGTTGACCAGGATGGACAGGTCGATCGACCCCAGCACCTCCCGCGGCGACCCAGTGGCGCCGGTGGGGTCGGTGGGGTCGGTGTGGGCGGGGGCTGGCGACTCCCCCGGCGCGAGCGACCCGTCGACGGACACCAGGCCGGTCGGCGCGCGCCCTGCGTCCGCCGGGTCCGTGACGAACCCCCGGACGACGGCGAGACGGGCACCGGTCTCCCGCACCACGAGCGGCGTCACGACCCAGAACCCCTGTCGGCCGTCGAGGCGGCGCGGACCGACCAGGAACTGGTCCTGCGCCGCATACGCACCGATCGCGGTGACGGCGCGGTTCGACTCGGAGTTCGGGAAGGTCTCGTGTGGCCGCACGACCGTGTCGACCATCACCGGTGGGGCCTCGCGCGCCGTCCGGAGGGCGTCGGCGAGGCCCTTGTCCTGCGCGACGTGCAGCTGCCACAGCCCTAGCTGCGTGAACGTCACGAGGATGAGGACGAGGAGGGCGAACAGTCCCAGCCAACGGGGCTTCAGGGCGGTGCGCAGCACCTCGTCAGGTTACGGGACGCCTCGAGTCGTCGAAGACGAGGATGCTGCCGCCGTAGCAGGCGACCCAGACCGCCTTGCGGGTCGGCTCGTAGGTGATCCCGATCGGGTGGTAGTCGGTGGCGACCTGCCCCACGACCGACAGGTCGCTCGTGCGCAGCTTGCTGACCGTCGACGACTCGTAGTTGACGGAGTAGATGGCGCTGCCGTCGGAGGAGATGGTCAACGACCGTGGCTGGTCGCCGACCCGGGTGGTGGCGAGCACCCGGCCTGAGGATCGCTCGAGCTTGGCCACCGTGCCGGAGCCGTTGTTGGTGACGTAGAGGTGCTTGGCATCCGGGCTGAGGACGAGGTGCCGGGGGCCGTCGCCGGTGGTGGCGAACCGCGTCACGGCCCGGGTGCGCAGGTCGACCGCGACGATGCGGTCAGAACCCATCAGGGCGACGTAGGCGGTGCGGCTGTCCGGCGCGACGACGATGCCGCGCGGGTAGGTGCCACCGAGCGGGATCCGTGCCACCTCGCGGTTCTTCGCGATGTCGATGACCGACAGGTCCCACGTGCACCAGTTGGTCACGAGGACGGTCTTGTCGTCGGGCGTGACGGCGACGTACTTGGGGACGGCGCCGACCTCGACGACACGGTCGATCGTGAAGGTCGAGGCGTCGATCCGGTAGACGGTGCTGGGCGAGGTGCCGTCCCCGGCCCGGCAGCTGTCGAGGCCCTCGGGGCCGTACCCGGCGCCATACATGGAGTAGTTGGACACCCACGCGTGGCGGCCGTCGGCGGTGAACGCAGCCTCCACCGGCGCGCCCTCGGTCGTGCCCGGGTGGCCCTTGATCCCGAACTTCGCAAGATCGACGGAGTCCTTGACCGTCGCGAGGAGGGCGCCGTCGGCGCCGAAGGCAGACACCGAGTGGCGGTACATCATGTTCTGCGCGACGACGACCCCGGCAGGCGAGGCGACGACCGACTTGGGGGCGAGGTCCCCGGTGAGCCGCATCGTGCGCACCAGCGCGGTCTCGGCCGCGGTGCGCCCCACCTGTCCCTGCGGCGTGGCTGGGCTCGGCTTGGGGGCGGGCACCTCGGGAGTGACCTTCGAAGTGGCCTTCGGGGTGGCCGGAGCCGTGGTCGGCACCGTCTTCGCGGTCCGGGCGGCAGGGGCAGCCTCGGCGTCACCGCCGGCGAACAGACCGGCGGCCTGGCTCACCGCGAACGACGTCACCGCGAGGAAGCCCACCGCGGCTGCGGCCGCGACGACGCGCCGCCGGAGGTACTTCGTCTCCAGACGGGCTCTGCGCGTGGGCACCGGGGATGGCACGACGACATGGTAGACACGCACCGGTGACAGCCACCGCAGGCGCACCGGGGGTGCCACCTGGAAGTCCGCGGTCGGCCCACCGTCCCGGAGCTCGCCCACCACCGCAGGCGGCGCAGGAAAACCAGTGTCGGGTCGTCGGTGCGCACGCCTACGGTGGGGACCCTGATGCGTGAGATCCCGTTCCCCGATCCCGGCCGTCCCGACACCCGCAGCACGCTGCGGTTCATGGTGTGGATCGGCCGCGAGCAGTGGCGCACCCAGACCCTGGGCGCGCTGACGGGGATGGTGTGGATGGTCTCCATCGCGCTCGTCCCCGCAGCCCTGGGCCGCGGGGTCGACGAGGGCATCGTCCCCGGTGACGTCGACGGCCTCGTGAAGTGGGCGCTGGCCCTGCTCGGTCTGGGCGCCATCGCTGCTTCGACCGCGGCGGCCCGCCACTTCTTCGCCGTCCACAACTGGCTCTACGCGTCCTACCGCAGTGCCCAGCTCACCGCCGAGGGCGTGGAGCGGGCCGGACCGGTGCTCACCCGGGTCATGCCCTCGGGCGAGGTGGTGACCGTGTTCGCCAACGACGTCATGCGCCTCGGTGGCCTCTATGACGCGCTGGGCCGGTTCGCGGGGGCGGTCACCAGCTACATCGTGGTCGGGGCGATCCTGCTGGCCGCCTCGCCTCCGCTCGGGTTGCTCGTGCTCGCCGGAGGGCCGGTCATGCTGGCCAGCCTCACGCTCGTCGTCCGGCCACTGCAGCGACGCCAGGCCCTGCAGCGTGAGGAGGCCGGACGGCTGACCACGCTCGGAGCCGACACCGTGGCCGGGCTGCGCGTGCTGCGCGGCATCGGCGGGGAGCAGACCTTCCTGCGCCGCTACGAGGAGCAGTCGCAGCGCGTGCGTCACCGCGGCGTGCACGTTGCCGGCATCCAGGCAGCGCTCGACTCCGCCCAGGTGCTGCTCCCCGGGGTCTTCGTCGTGCTGGTCACCTGGCTCGGCGCCCGGCAGGCCGTCGCGGGCCAGATCACTGCGGGACAGCTCGTGGCGTTCTACGGCTACACCGCCTTCCTCACCATGCCGCTGCAGACCGCCATCGAGATCGTCGACCGCGGCATCCGTGCACACATCGCCGCCGGCAAGGTGCTGCGCGTGCTGGGGGTCGAGCCGGACCACGACGCGTCGCGGCCGGCCACCGCCGATGCTCCCTGCGACGGCGACGACCTCGTCGACCCGCTCTCCGGAACCGTCGTCCGCGGGGGGAGGCTCACGGCCATCGTGTCCGCGCGCCCCGAGGAGTCGGCGGCCGTCGCCGACCGGCTGGGGCGCCACGGCCCCGGCCCGCACCAGACGACCTGGGGCGGCACGCGGCTGGACGACCTGACCATCGCCGACGTGCGCCGTCGCGTGGTCGTCAGCGAGCCGGACCCTCGCCTGTTCACCGGGGTCCTGCGCGACCAGCTGCTCGGTGCCGCGGCCGGGCCACGGGCCGGCGGGCGCGACCACCTGCCCGACCACGCCGACGCGCGCGTCCTGCGAGCCCTCGAGGCGGCCAGCGCCACCGACGTCCTCGAGGCCCTCCCCGACGGGTTGGACGGCACCGTCGAGGAGCGCGGGCGGTCCTACTCCGGCGGGCAGCGGCAGCGGCTCGCCCTGGCCCGGGCACTGCTCACCGACGCCCCCGTCCTCGTGCTCGTCGAACCGACCAGCTCGGTGGACGCGCACACCGAGGCCCGCATCGCCGAGCGCCTCGCCGACCACCGGCGCGGTCGCACCACCGTCGTGACGACGGTGAGCCCCCTGCTGCTCGGACGGGTCGACGACGTCGTCCTGCTCAAGGACGGTCTCGTGGCCGCACGCGGCACGCACCGCGAGCTGCTCGAGCACGCCGCCTACCGGCACATCGTGCTGCGCACCGAGGAGGACGAGGCGTGAGCGGCCAGACCCACCCCGACGAGGTCAGGACCGACCACACCCGCCGCACGCTCCCGATCGCGGACTCGCGAGCGGTCTGGGAGCACACCCGTGAGCTGATGGGCGGCCACCGTGGGCTGCTCGGCCGCGTCCTAGGGCTGCACGCCCTCGCAGCCCTCGCCGCGCTCGCCGCCCCGTGGCTCGTCGGACGCCTCGTCGACGAGGTCAGCGGCCAGCGCAGCCTGGGTGCGGTCGACCGGATCGCCGTCGGACTGGCTGTCGCGGTCGTCGCCCAGACCATCCTGACCTGGGCGGCGCGACGGTTGTCGTTCATCCTCGGGGAGACCGTCTTCGCCCAGCTGCGCGAACAGTTCGTCGCCCGCGCGGTCAACCTGCCGCTGTCCACCGTCGAGCGGGCAGGCACCGGCGACCTCGTGGCGCGCACGACGAACGACGTCGAAGCACTGTCGCACGTGGTGCGGTTCGGCATCCCGTCGCTGTTCGTCGCCACGATGACCGTGGCGATGACGATCGTCGCAGCACTGTTCACCTCGCCCCTGGCGAGCCTGGCGATCCTCGCCGGCCTGCCGTTCTACTGGTTCTCCACGCGGCGCTACCTCAGGCATGCTGCCGCCGGCTACCTGTGGGAGCGGGCCACCTACGCCTCGCTCAACGGCGTCGTCGCAGAGAGCATCGACGGGGCGCGGACGGTCGACGCGCTCTCGCTCGCGGGGGTGCGTCGCCACCGGTTCCACGAGGCGTTGCGCGAGTGCTACCGGGCCGAGCGCTACACCCTGGGGCTGCGGCTGCGGTGGTTCCCGTCCATCACCTTCGGCTACTACGTGCCGACGGCCGCTGCGGTGTTGTGGGGAGGTTGGCTGGCCCTGCACGGCAACATCACCGCCGGTGCCGCGACCGCCGTCGCGCTCTACGTCCAGCAGATGGTGGGCCCGCTCGACGAGGTGCTCAGCTGGCTCGACGAGATCCAGGTCGGGGCGACATCGCTCGCCCGGGTGATCGGCGTGGGGTCTGTCCCGCCGGACCGCACCGCCACGGGCGAGCACCCTGACGGGTCCGACCTGTCGGTCCAGGACGTCCGCTACGCCTACCGCCCCGGCCACGACGTGCTCCACGGCGTGAGCCTCGACCTGCACCCCGGGGAGCGCCTCGCCATCGTGGGCCCCTCTGGTGCCGGCAAGTCCACCCTCGGCCGGCTGATGGCCGGCGTCGACGGTCCCCGCGTGGGCCGCATCGACGTCGGTGGCGTGCCGCTGGTCGACCTCGACCTCGGGGAGCTGCGGGGCGAGGTGGCCCTGGTGACGCAGGAGTACCACGTCTTCGTGGGGTCACTGGTCGACAACCTCCTGCTCGCCCGCCCCGAGGCCACCCGCAACGAGCTCGCCGAGGCGCTGGCCGCGGTGGACGCCTGGGTGTGGGCGTCCGGACTTCCCGACGGTCTGGACACCGTCGTGGGCAGCGGTGGGCACTCCCTGACCGAGGCGCAGTCCCAGCAGCTGGCCCTGGCCAGGCTGGTCCTGGCCGACCCGCACACCCTCGTGCTCGACGAGGCGACCTCGCTGCTCGACCCCCGCGCAGCGCGCCACCTCGAGCGGTCGCTGGCTGCCGTGGTCCAGGGTCGGACCGTCGTCGCCATCGCCCACCGCCTCCACACCGCCCACGACGCCGACCGGGTGGCCGTCGTCGAGGACGGCCAGGTCCGCGAGATCGGCACCCATGACGAGCTGGTCGCCGCCCAGGGTGCGTATGCCGCACTGTGGGCCTCGTGGCGGGACGAGGCGCCGGTGGGTCGGGCGACCGGGGGACCCGCCTCGCAGAATTCCGGCGAGAACGCGTAACCCCTGCTCGCGCGCTTCGTTGACCCGGGTGGTGTGGCTGGAGATTCCACCCCCGGCTCATCTCCAGCCACACCTTCAGAGGCGGCGGTTGCGGGATGCAGGGATCCCTCCAACCGTCGCCTCCGACGCTCTACAGGGTCGGAGCCGCCCCCGGTCCGGCGTCGGCAGCCGTCGGACCACCGGCGAGCAGCTCAGGCTGCGCCATACCTCGTGACGGCGGGGTGGGCCGCCTTGACGGGCTCGAGCGCCAGGTAGGCCTCACCCTGCTCCGGGCGTGGGTCCTGCTCGCCCTTGTTGGGCCACAGCGACATCGCTCGCTCGGCCTGGGCGGTGATGCTCAACGCCGGGTTGACGCCGAGGTTGGCGGAGATGGCCGAGCCGTCGACGACGTGCAGGTCGGCGTAGTGCCAGACCCGGTGGTAGCCGTCGACCACCCCGCGGGCGGGACTGGACCCGATCGCCACCCCACCGAGGAAGTGCGCGGTCATGGGGATGTTGACGACCTCGCCGAGGCTGCCACCCGCGAAGGCCCGCAGTCCGGTGGCCTCGGTGAGCTGGACGGCCAGGGCCTTCATCGCCTTCTGGCCCGCCGGGATGTAGGTCGGGCTGGGCTCTCCGTGACCTTGTCGGGACGTGAGCCCACGACCGCCGAAGCGTCCCCTCCTGCCGGTGACGCGCAGCGAGTTGTCGCGGCTCTGCATGACCAGCCCGATGATGGTGCGCTCGCTCCAGCGGTACTGCGAGCACGACCGGAGGAACACCCCCGGGTGCCTGACCGCCTCGACGACGAACTGGACAGGGCGCGGCAGCCCGTCACCGGGGACGAGGATGGTCGCCATCGCCCCCATGAGGTTGGACCCCGGGCCGTAGCGGCAGTTCTCGACGTGGGTGTCGGCGTCGGGGTGGAACGACGACGTGATCGCCACCCCCTTGGACAGGCTCTCGCCGCGCGGGACCTTCTCGAGCATCGCGCCGTTGAGCGACTCGGAGTTGGTGCGGGTCAGGTGGCCCAGCCGTGACGAGAGCCTCGGCAGCGCGCCGTTCTGGCGCAGCGTGTGGAGCAGCTTCTGGGTGCCCCAGGTCCCCCCGGCGAAGACGACCTGGTCGGCAGTCACGGTGCGGCGGTCGCGCCGCAGCCACGCCCCGCTCGCCTCGTGGGACACGGCATACCCTCCCCCGCTGCGGGGTGCGACGCGCATGACGGTGCGCAGCGGCTCGATGGTGACGCCGAGGTCCTCGGCCAGGGCGAGGTAGTTCTTCACCAGAGTGTTCTTGGCCCCGACGCGGCAACCCACCATGCAGTTGCCGCACTGCGTGCACCCGGTGCGCTCGGGGCCGGCTCCGCCGAAGTACGGGTCGGGGACCCGGAGCCCGGGCATGCCGTAGAACACCCCGGTCGGGGTCTTGCGGAAGGTGTCACCCACCCCGAGGTCTTCGGCCGTACGGCGCATGACGTCCTCGACGACACCCTCGCACGGGTTCGTGACGACGCCGAGCATCGCCGAGGCCGTCGAGTAGTGCTGCTCGAGCTCGCCCTGCCAGTCGGTGATGTCACTCCACTGCGGATCCTTGAAGAACGGCTCCGGCGGGACGTAGAGCGTGTTCGCGTAGTTGAGCGACCCTCCGCCGACCCCTGCCCCGGCAAGCACCACCACGTCTGGAAGGCGGTGGATCCGTTGCACCCCGAAGCATTTCAGCTTCGGTGCCCACAGGTAGCCACGGACGTCCCAGGACGTCTTGGCGAAGTCCTCGTCGCGGAACCGCCGGCCAGACTCGACGACGTGGACCCGGTAGCCCTTCTCCGCCAGGCGCAGTGCGGTCACCGATCCGCCGAAGCCGGAGCCGATGACCAGGACGTCGACGTGGCTGTCCGCGGGCAGGCTGGAGGTGCTCTCGGCGGGGGGCCTCATCGGCGACCGACGGCCTTCAGGGTGCGCAGGGCTGCGGTCATCACGCGGGCGTAGGCCTCCTCGGACAACCCCGCGGACGGGGCGATGGGCAGGAGGTACTGCGCGGTGACGTTCTGGGACTCGGTGTACTTCAGGATGCCCTCGCTGCCGTGCCGGCGCCCCACGCCGGACTGCTTCATGCCACCCATGGGGGCGGCCACGCTCCCCCAGGCGGCGGCATACCCCTCGTTGACGTTGACGGTGCCGACCGCGATCGCGGTGCCGATGCGCCGCCCACGCGCCACGTCACGGGTCCAGACCGAGGCGTTGAGGCCGTAGTCGGTGTCGTTCGCGAGGCGGATCGCCTCGTCGTCACTGTGCACGTGATAGAGCGACACCACCGGGCCGAAGGTCTCGTCGTCCCGCACGTCCATCGCTGCGCTCACACCGGACAGGACGGTCGGCTCGTAGAAGTAGGGGCCGAGGTCCGGCCGGGCGCGTCCACCGGCGAGGACCTGCGCACCCTTGGCGCGTGCGTCGTCGACGTGCGCGGTGACTCGGGCGAGCTGGCTGGCCGAGACGAGTGAGCCCATGTCCGTGCCGAACGTCAGCGCCGGTCCGAGGCTCAACGCCCCGACCGCCTCGACGAACCGCGTGGTGAACTCGTCGGCCACGCTGGCGTGCACGATGAGCCGCTCGACCGAGATGCACAGCTGGCCGGCCGAGGAGAAGCAGGCACGAACGGCACCAGCGACGGCCTTGTCGAGGTCGGCGTCGTCGGCGACGTACATCGCGTTCTTGCCGCCGAGCTCCAGGGAGTAGCCCGCGAGGCGAGTGGCCACCGAGGCGGCGACGCTGCGCCCGGTCTGGGTCGAGCCGGTGAAACAGACGTAGTCGGCGAGGTCGACGACAGCCTGTCCGACCGTCGCGCCGTCACCCAGGACCACCTGCAGCACCGACTCCGGCAGCCCGGCCTCGGTGAGCAGCTGCACGGCCTGCAGGGCGGTCAGCGAGGCCTGCAGGTCCGGCCGCAGGACCACGGCGTTGCCGGCCATGATCGCGGGGATCGCGTCGGTGATCGCGAGCGACAAGGGGTAGTTCCACGGGCTGACGATGCCGACGACCCCGCGCGGGTGGTGGTGCTCCGTGGTCTGGGTGAGCACCGGGAAGAGCCCGGCCCGACGCCTGGGACGCAGGTATGCCGCGGCGCTGCGGCCGTAGTGCCGCGCCACGAGGGCGACATCGGCCACCTCCTCGAACGCCTGCCCACGGGTCTTGCCCGACTCGAGCTGGACCAGGTCGAGCAGCTCGACCTGCCGGTCGAGCACGAGGTCGTGGTAGCGGAGCATGATCCGCTCGCGGACCTCCATCGGCGTGCGTGCCCAGGCGCGCTGCGACGCGCGGGCGGCGTCGACCGCGACGGCGACGTCCTCGCGGGTCGAAAGCGGGAGGGACGCCAGTGGCGCACCGGTCATCGGGGTGTGGCTCACGTGGTGCTCGGCGCGCGGTGCGGCCACCGCTCGCCGGGCCAGCCGTCGCACGAGGGCCGGGTCCACGGCATACGTCGCAGTGGGATCGGTCTCGGGGTCGGCGATGAGGTCCGGAGCCATAGGGGCAGCGTAGGTGCGGCCCTGCCTCACTACCAATAGTAAGTTAGCGCGGTCTCACGGCTCGGTGACCACGACGACGACCCCGCCCGGTGTCCGGTCGGGTCGCCCTCGTGACGACCCGGTCGGGTCGCCCTCGTGACGACCCGGTGGGGTCAGGTGGCCTGGTACGGCGAGACGACGACCTCGACCCGCTGGAACTCCTTGAGGTCGGAGTACCCCGTCGTGGCCATCGCCCGACGGAGGGCGCCGACGAGGTTGGTCGTGCCGTTGGCGGTGCGCCCGGGGCCGAAGAGGATCTGCTCGAGCGGGGCGACCGCGCCCACCTCGACGCGCGAGCCCCGCGGCAGCTCCTGGTGGTGCGCCTCCGGACCCCAGTGCAACCCTCGGCCGGGGGCGTCGGTGGCGCGCGCGAGGGCGGCCCCGAGCATGACGGCGTCGGCGCCGCAGGCCACGGCCTTGACGATGTCACCGCTGTCGCCCATACCCCCGTCGGCGATGACGTGCACGTACCGACCGCCCGACTCGTCGAGGTAGTCGCGGCGGGCGGCGGCGACGTCCGCAATGGCGCTGGCCATCGGTGCGTGGATGCCCAGGGTGCGGCGCGTGGTGTGCGCGGCTCCCCCGCCGAACCCGACGAGGACCCCGGCGGCGCCGGTGCGCATCAGGTGCAGGGCAGCCGTGTAGGACGCCGCGCCGCCGACGATGACGGGGACGTCGAGCTCGTAGATGAAGCGCTTGAGGTTGAGCGGCTCGGAACGTCCGGAGACGTGCTCGGCGCTCACGGTCGTGCCACGGATGACGAACAGGTCCACCCCGGCGTCGACGACGTGCTTCCAGAACTGCTGGGTGCGCTGCGGACTGAGCGCGCCGGCAACGGTGACCCCTGCGGCACGGACCTGGCGCAGTCGCTCGACGATGAGCTCGGGCTGGATCTCGGCGGCGTAGATCTCCTGCATCCGCGCTGTTGCGGTGGCGGGGTCGAGGGTCGCGATCTCGGCCAGCAGCGCAGACGGGTCCTCGTACCGGGTCCACAGTCCTTCGAGGTCCAGGACCGGCAGCCCACCGAGCTTGCCGAGCTTGATGGCGGACTCGGGGCTCATCACCGAGTCCATCGGGGCAGCGATGACGGGGATGTCGAAGTGGTAGGCGTCGATCTGCCACCCCACCGACACCTCCTCGGGGTCACGCGTGCGGCGGGAGGGGACGACGGCGATGTCGTCGAAGGAGTAGGCCCGACGGCCGCGCTTGCCTCGGCCGATCTCGATCTCAGTCACCGCGCAAGGCTAGCGGCCGGTGACGCGTCCGCGAAAAGACGGTGCGCCGGCCCGCACGGCCCGTGGTTGCGGCTGGTGCCGCGCCGGTCAGCGACCGGCGTAGTTGGGGGCCTCGACCGTCATCTGGATGTCGTGCGGGTGGCTCTCCTTGAGGCCCGCCGAGGTGATGCGGACGAACTTGCCCCGCACCTGGAGCTCGGGCACCGTCTGCGCGCCGACGTAGAACATCGACTGGGCGAGCCCGCCGACGAGCTGGTGGACGACGTTGGCGAGGGGGCCGCGGTAGGCCACCTGGCCCTCGATGCCCTCCGGGACGATCTTGTCGTCGCTGGCCACGTCGGCCTGGAAGTAGCGGTCCTTGGAGTACGACTTCTTGCCGCGGGAGGCCATCGCCCCGAGCGAGCCCATGCCGCGGTAGGACTTGAACTGCTTGCCGTTGACGAAGATCAGGTCGCCGGGCGACTCTTCGCAGCCCGCGAGCAGTGACCCGACCATCACCGTGTCGGCACCGGCCACGAGCGCCTTGGCGATGTCACCGGAGTACTGCAGACCGCCGTCACCGATGACCGGGACGCCCGCGCGACGGCAGGCCAGCGACGCGTCGTGGATGGCCGTCACCTGCGGCACACCGACCCCGGCGACGATGCGCGTGGTGCAGATCGAGCCCGGTCCCACGCCGACCTTGACGGCGTCGACCCCTGCGTCGACCAGGGCCTGGGCCCCGGCGCGCGTTGCGACGTTGCCGCCGATCACCTGGACGTGGCGGGTCGCCGGGTCGGCCTTGAGCCGGCGCACCATGTCGAGCAGGAGGCGGGCGTGGCCGTTGGCGGTGTCGGCCACGAGCACGTCGACGCCGGCCTCGACGAGGGTGGTCGCCCGTTCCCACGCGTCACCGAAGAACCCGATCGCGGCACCGACGAGGAGGCGGCCGTGGTCGTCCTTGCTGGCGTGCGGGAACTGCTCCGACTTCACGAAGTCCTTGACGGTGATGAGCCCTGCCAGGCGACCACGGTCGTCGACCAGTGGGAGCCTCTCGCGCTTGTGCTGGCGCAGCAGTGCGGTCGCGTCGTCCCTGGAGATGCCCACCGCGCCCGAGACGAGGGGCATCGGGGTCATGACCTCGTGGACGCGGGTCGTCCCCCACTCCGCGACGGGGGTGAACCGCAGGTCGCGGTTGGTGATCATGCCGATCAGGGTGGAGTCGGGCCGCACGACCGGCAGGCCGGAGACGCGGTACTCGCCGCAGATGCGGTCGAGCTCCTCGAGGGTGGCGTCGGGGCCGATGGTGATGGGGTTGCTGATCATCCCCGTCTGGGTCCGCTTGACCAGGTCGACCTGGTAGGCCTGGTCCTCGATGGACAGGTTGCGGTGCAGCACGCCGAGCCCACCCTGGCGGGCCATGGCGATGGCCATCCGCGACTCGGTCACGGTGTCCATGGCCGCCGAGACCAGGGGGATGCGCAGCGAGATCTCGCGGGTGAGCCGGGCGGTGGTGTCGACGTCCGACGGGACGACGTCGGTCTCGCCGGGCAGCAGCAACACGTCGTCGTAGGTCAACCCGAGCTTCGCGAAGGGGTCGTGGTCCTCGACGTCGGGTGCCTGCTGGGCGAGTTCAGGGAGGCGGTCGTCAAACCCAAGGCTCATGACCCAATCGTAAGGCAGTCCCGCCGGCGCCCCGGACCGGACCGAGCCCGCCACCTGACGAAGGGTGCCCGGATGCTGGACCCCGTGGCAGAATGTGGTGAGCCCTTGAACAAACCCATACGTTCCCCACAGGTTTGCGCAGGTCAGCCACGAGTAGCGTCCGAAAGGAGCGGCAAGGCGCCGCACGAGAGCTGAGGGATGACATGGCGGAGCTGTCGCGACTGCCAGGGCCGATGGCCGACCTGTGGGACTGGCAGATGGAGGGGTCCTGTCGGCAGGTGAACCCCGAGGTCTTCTTCCATCCCGAGGGTGAGCGGGGTCCGGCCCGCCGGTCCCGCGACTCGGAGGCGAAGGAGGTCTGCCTCGGTTGCCCCGTCCTCCAGCTGTGCCGTGAGCACGCCTTGCGGGTCCGCGAGCCCTACGGGGTGTGGGGCGCGATGACCGAGGACGACCGCGAGCGGCACTACTCCGGCCAGGCGGTCTCGGCTGCCAGCTGAGCGCTCGTAGACTCTGCTGGTGAGCACTGAGCACGAGGTCCCCATCCGCGACGGGTCGATCAGGCTCGGTCAGCTGCTCAAGCTTGCCGGTGTCGTCGACGACGGCGCCATGGCGCGGTCGGTGGTCGAGCTCGGTCAGGTGTCGGTCGACGGCTCTGCCGAGATCCGTCGCGGCGCCCAGGTCCGACCCGGGCAGCGCGTCACCTTCGCCGGTCAGACGATTCGCGTGGTCGCCGGCGCCTGAGCCCTCTCCTTTGCTTGGGTCGAGGTGAACACGCCCGAGAACGTCGGCGTGTTCACCTCGACCCCAGGGAAGCCCAGCGAAGGACGAAGGCCCGCCCCCACAGCGTGGGGACGGGCCTTCGAGAGGTATGCCGCGGGCGTCAGCCTCGGTCAGTCCTGGCCGACCTGCTGCGCCCGGTCAGTGGCCGTGGCCGTGACCGTGACCGCCACCGGCGGCCTCGGGCTCCTCTTCCTTCTTCTCCACGACGAGGGTGTCGGTGGTCAGGACCATCGACGCGATCGACGCGGCGTTGCGCAGGGCGGAGCGGGTGACCTTGACCGGGTCGATGACGCCGGCCTTGATCAGGT
>JBDSKZ010000032.1:0-52783 GCA_039916625.1 Pedococcus sp. | reverse complement strand
ATCACCCCCGTGCTCTGCCTCGCCGGCGCGCATGCCGACGAGTTCGGTGAGCCTCGTATGGTGCGTGGAGTCTGGGTCGTCCCCGTCGCCGCCCTGCCGGGCTGGCTGCGTGCGCGTCCCGTGGTCAGCCCCGCCGAGGTGGTTCCCACGGTGGCGACCAGAGTGATCACGGACTTCCCCTCGACGACGACAGATGCCGCCCTGCTGTCGGCGATGTCCGACGCCGCGGCCTCGTCAAAGAAGCCCGGCCATGTCCGTGCCAAGGCTCGACGCCACGGTCGTCAGCCACGAGCAGTTGCGGGCCGGTCGGCGCGCACCGTTGCGCCGCGCAGAGCACGGCGAGTGGTGGGCTTTCTGGGTCAGGTCGTCATGATCGGACTCCTACTCGGTGGCGGTGCTCTGCTCTTCGCCAACCTGTCGGCGATCCTGACCGCGGCGGTGGAGCGCCTGACCCACACCGGGGCGCCGTCAGCAGCGGGGAGTCCGTCGGCAACTGCTGCGCCGCCCAAGGCGGCTGGCTCCGCCAAGCCTGTTGCTCGCACGGTGGTGCCGGCCAAACCACTCGGCCCTCCAGACTGCGCGAACGCCACCGCAGCCAAGATCAAGGCCATCATCCACCGATCAGTCCAGCCGGTCGTCACGAGTCGAGGCTGCTCGTGGGGGACCCGCCTGGACGACGACTCCACCGTGCTCGTGACGATCACCATGGCGGCGACCCATGAAGCCCGGGACGCCACCATGACGACTTCGGTCAAGCAGAAGCGGGTGGTCTTCGCCAGCAGCTACTACGGCGGGAGAGGACGCGGCACGATGGCATCGGTTGCCGCGGGTCAGCCGATCGTCCGTGGTGCCAAGCCTGTTCGGGCTCGTGCCGACACGGTCGTCACCGTTGCCTCCGGGTCACTCGGGGTGTCTGACGACCGGGCGCGCCAGATGGCGGTGGCCATCGCCGCCGCCGCCAACGTCGGCGGCTGACCCCGACAGGTCTTGGGCCGACAGGTCTTGAGCCGACAAGAATTGAGCCGACAAGAATTGAGCCGGCACGACGTGAGCCGGCACGACCCGGACGGGCCGTGCCGGTCGGTCACATCCCCGGGACCGGCTGGGCGGCGTGGACCTCGATGGTGCAGCCGCCGGGCATGTTCAGGCGCGGGTGGCTCTTGGCGAGGGCGAGGGCGGCATCCTGGTCCGTGGCCTCGATGATGGTGTAACCGGCGACGTCGCTGGTGCTGGCCGAGGTGCCTTCGGGCGAGACGCGTACCCCGTCGGCGAGCGGGGTGCCGAAGTCGACCATGCCGTCGCCGACGCGGCCGGCCCACTCCATCCACTGGCCCATGACGGCCTGCATCTCGGCGGGGTCGGCGGGTGCTGCGTCAGCAGGCGGGGTGGGGGCGTGGTAGACGAACAAGAACTTGCTCATGACTGGGTCTCCTTGGTGCGCAGAGGGTTTGGTGCCTCAGGGGGTGGTGTGATGGCTGCAAGAGCCGTGAGGCGTCGTCAGGCAGGGGTGCGAGTGCGCCCGGCGAACGCGGCGAACCGCTCCACCGCATCAGCATCCGCGGCCGGGGTGACCTCGTCCGCGAACGAGCTGCCACGGCCCTGGGTGATGACGCCGCGCGTCAGGTCGTGGACATAGGTCACGACCTCGTCGGAGACGTGCAGCTGCTGGCCGGAGGCCTGGGCGAGGTCCCAGCCGTGCAGGAGCAGCTCGAGCGGCAGGATGCTGGCCAAGAACATCGCCGGGAGGTCCTGGCCGCCGGGACCCGGCACGGTGCCGTCGAGGTCGACCTTGCGCCAGGCGTCGAGCGCCTGAGCGGCGAGCACCGAGACCTGGTCCTCCAGCGAGCCATCGGCAGGCACGACCAGCGTTGCACCGGCCATGCCGCCGACCTGGACCAAGGAGCCGAGCAGGTGGTCCGCGACCTCCTGCGCGGTGAAGTCGGCGCAAGGGGTGGGCCTGGGCTGGTCCGCCGGCGTGAGGTTGCGCAGGACAGGCTGGATGACGGCGAGCACAGCCTCGGCGGCCACCAGCGGGGTGAGGTCCTGCGGCGCATACGCCCACTCGTCCTGGCCTGCGTCGCCGGTCGTGACGAGGCGCTCGAGGCGCTCGAAGAAGTGGTTCCAGCCCTGGGCGTGCCGTTCGGCCTGGGCCTCGGTGAGCCCGTCGTGCACGATCGTCACGCGAGAGCCTTCGGCGGCCGGTTCGATCGTGATGGTGACGGTGGAGGCGTCCTTGGGCAGGTCCTCGTCGTCCTCCCAGCCCCAGCCGAACACCACTCGGCGACCGGGCTCGACCTCGCGATAGGTGCCCTCGGCGACGTGGCCGGGCGTGACGGTCCAGCGGTAGGAGCCGCCGGCACGCAGGTCGACGGTCGCCGTCACCGTCTGCCAGCGACGCAACCGCTCGGGTTCGGTGACCAGGGCAAACGCCTCGTCGGGGGAGACGGGGAGAACAGCAGTCTTGGTGTAGCTCATGGGGTTCCCTTCAGGCGTTGCGCGTCGGCGACGAGCAGATCGAGCTCGGAGGTCCAGAACCGGTCGATCTCGGCCTGCAACCGTTGCAGCCCGCTCGGCACGACCCGGTAGATCCGTGTGCGTCCAACCGGTTCCGCCTGCACCAGCCCGGCCTCGGCGAGGACCAGCAGGTGCTGGCTGATCGCGGACCTGGTCACCGTGAAGTCGCCGGCCAGGTCAGTGACACCCCGCGGCCCACGCGCCAGGAGCTGCAGGATCCGGCGGCGGGTCGGCTCGGCGGCGGCGGAGAGTGGGTCGGTCACAACACGCAATACGTTAGCCAGCACTAACGCGTTTGTCCACCGTCACATACCCACCCGTATGCCACGGAGCAGGGCGCCGAAGTCGCCGACCGGCCCCAGGTGGGCGAGCTTGTCGGGGTTGACGATCGAGCTGACCTGCCTGATCTCACTGTCGACGATGTCGATCGACCACACGGCGAGCACCTGGTCAGCACCGTCGTAGAACACCGCACCGGGCCCGCCGTTGACCTCCGTGGGACGCATCGAGATCTCGGGTACGCGTTCGCCGACGCGGACCCAGTTGCAGAGCATCTTGGCCACGCGCGCGCGACCGTGCAGCGACCGAGCCAGAGCGGGGGCCTTGCCGCCGCCGTCGCCGGTGAGCGCAACATCCTGCGCGAGCAGGGACTCCAGCCCGGCGAGGTCGCCGTCCCGAGCGGCGGCGAAGAACCGGCGCGCCAGCTCTTGCTGCCGCTCCTGCGAGGTCTGGAAGCGCGGTCGCCCCTCCTTGACGTGGCGGCGGGCGCGGGTGGCGAGCTGGCGCACGTTGTCCTCGGTCCTGCCGACGATGTCGGTGATCTCGGGGTACCCATAGCCGAACACGTCGTGCAGGAGCAGCACCGCACGTTGCTCCGGTGACAGGCTCTCGAGCAGTACCAGCATCGCCAGGGACAACGAGTCGGCCGTCTCGGCGTGGACTGCGGGATCGTCGACGCCGTGGGTGATGATCGGCTCGGGCAGCCAGTCGCCGACGTACTGCTCACGGCGGACGCGTGCCGAGCGCAGCTCGTTGATCGCGAGCCGCGTCGTCACCGTGGCGACGAACGCCCGAGGCGACGCGATGATCTCACCGGTGTCGAGCGACTGGTGCACCCGCAGCAGCGCCTCCTGCACCACGTCCTCAGCCTCGCAGACGCTCCCGAGCATCCGGTAGGCGATGCCGAACGAGGTGGGGCGCAGCTCATCGAGCAGCTCTTCTCGGCTCGTCACTGCGGGACCTGCGCGAGACCCGTCAGCTCCGCGAACCCCTGCCGCCAGCTCGGGCGCGACGGGGTCCAGCCGAGCTCCCGCTTGGCCTTCGCGTTCGACGCCCCTCGCAGATCGGTCATCATCACGGCCCCGACCTCACCGGTCAGCACCCGCCCCACGAACCGTGGCACGTGCATCGGTCGCCTGGCGCCCAGCGTGGCGGCCAGGGCCGGCAGCCAATCGGCGACCTTCGCGGGCTCGTCGTCGACGATGTTGTAGACCCCCCGGCGACCGTGGTCGATCGCGGCCACCGTCGCCGCGGCGGCATCGGCGACGTGGATGAACGACCAGACTCCGCCGCCGTCACCGACCACGGGGAACTTGCGCTGTCGGACTGCCTGCGTCTGGCCGCCATCGGGTCCGAGTGACGTCCCGGGCCCGTAGAACCCGCCGTAGCGCAGCACGATCCCCTCGGTCCACGTGGCGCCCAGGACCACGTGCTCGAGGTGGCACGTCGCCGCGACCGTCTCGCGCATCTGCTTGGCCGGTCCCGGACCGAACGAGTCCTCCTCGGTCTTGACCGGTCCGCCGGTGCGCTCGTATGCCCCGAAGTAGCTCTGCGCGACGAACCGCTGCACCCCGACGGCCCGGCCCGCCGAGAGGAGGTGGTCCGTGCCCTCGATCCGCAGCCGGTTGGTCGTCGCGAAGGAACGGTCCAGGTGGCGCAGGTCCATGGCGTCGATCGAGGTCAGCTGATGGACGATCACCTCCGGCTGTGCACGCCCCACCGCCTCGGCGACCTGCTCCGCGTCCAGCGCGTCGGCGACCACCGGTGTGGCACCCAGCTCGTGCAGCAGGTCCTGCTTCGACAGGCTCCGCGTCATGCCGTGCACCTCGTGGCCGGCCTCGACCAACCGCGGCACCAGCTGCCGACCGATGGCCCCGGTTGCTCCTGCGACAAACACCTTCATCATCTGCTCCTCATCGATGGCTACCTCTACCCATCAAGACAAGACAGCTGCCCGCCCTGTGACACCGGACCGCATGCTCGGCGCGTCGTCACTTGTGCGGCAGGGTCCGTGCGAACTCCACACCTCGCTCGACCCACCCGCGCAGCTGCTCGTGCGTGGTGTACCCCGCTTCGGTCACCCACAGCCACCCCTTCATCGGTTTGCCACGCATCTCGAGCGGAGTCACGGCCGGGGCGTCGAGCAGGGCTCCGGAGTCCTGCGCGTCGAGCCGCACCATGAGGCCGCCACTACCGCTGACGGCCACCGACATGTTGCCGTTGACGAGGAACGCCAGGCCCCCGAACATCTTCTTCTCGGTGACGTCGAGATCGCCCACGACGAGGTCACGGATCTGCTGGGCCACGCCTTCGTCATATGCCATGTCGACCATGGTGGCACGGGCAGTCAGGCGAAGGGAACGAGGCAGGTTGCCGATCCGGCGGCCGCCCTGGTGGGGCACGAATACCATTGTGGTGCAGTGTTGTTGGACCTGAGCTGGCGTGGCATCCAGCACCAGTACGTGTGCACCAGTACGTGTGCACCAGTACGTGTGCACCGGTCCCGTGAACCCGGCCCGTGCTCGATCTTCGTCCCGGGGTCCGACGACCACCACGCCCCGTATGCGTCGTTCTCCATCGTTCGACGGAGGCGTGCGGGGCAGACCCGGTCCACGATGGCGTCATGGGTGAGGCGGACCGGATCGATGCGACGCAGACCCATGTGCTCTACGAGGGGCCGTCGGACATCGATCCCCTGGAGGGGCGGGCGGGGAGCTTCGTGGCGGCGTGTTCTGCGCTCAACGACGCCGAGCTCGGTGAGCTGTGCAGGTTCTGGGAGGGCCGAGCGGACCTTGCCGAAAGGGACATCGACCGTTGGTGGTGCTGGACGGTCGTCCGGTTCGGTCAGCGGCTGCTCGCCAACCGGCAGGAGTCCCGGGAGCGCCCGCTCCAGTGGTTCTGAGCCCGCGCCGGACCGGGTCCGAGGTCTCCCGCGGACTCAGCGGCTGGTGACGGTGAGGACGTGCACCCCCGACCTGGTGGGCACGGTGACCTCGAGGCCGCGGTTGGTGGTGCGCGTCGTCCACTGGTGCAGACGCCGGCCGTCGAGCCGCACGCTCGCCACCCGCGCACCGCGCGGCAGGGTGTGCCCGACCCAGATCTTCGTCGCGCCGACGGACCGCGGCACGCTGATCGTGGTCGTGTAGCGCGAGCCGCTCACCGACGCAGCCACGTCGGCGAACCCGCCGCCGAGGCGCAGGTGCCGAGCCGACGCCGACGGCTGCCCGACGGGCACCTGCGGGACGACGACGAGCCGGTCGTTGCCGAGGTCTGGCTGCACGCCGAGCCACTGGTGGACGACCGCCCACGCGGTGCCGTAGTTGCCCCAGGCCTGCATGAACATCGAGCGACAGCTCCAACAGCGGTCGATGTTCGCCCCCTGGTCTGGGGAGGGGAAGATCTCCGGCATCGCTCCCGGCTGCTCGTCCGGCGTCCCCCCGGTCGCGGGCTCGGCGAACATGGGGGCGGCCAACGCATGGGTGTAGCGCTGCTGCTGCCCGGCTCCGAGGCGCCCGTAGTTGCCCTCGCCGATCGACTGGATCGACGTGGTCAGGCCGAAGACCACCTTCTCGCCCTGTCCGTTCGCGCCGCCGCCGCAACCGGTGTGGAACAGCCCGGCCGACAGGGGAGAGGTGCCGCTGAAGCAGTCGTTCTCCCGTCCTGCCAGGGCCGCGCTCCCGTGGGCATAGGGGGCCAGGCCGGCCACGGTCCTGCCCTTGACGCTCAGCTCTGCCTCCATCGGTGTCTGCCCGATCCAGTGCTTCTGGTACGACTGCCCGTCCCCGGGGTCGACCAGGGAGTCTGCGTACTGGGACACGGCCCCGTACCACCATGTGGTGTCGAACTGGCGGTGGATCTTGCGGGCGAGGTTGTTGGCCCACGCGTAGGTCCGGCCGTCGTGCTTGGACCTGGCCAGGTCGGCCAGGTCGTAGAGGCCGCGGATGAAGTAGACGGTGTTGTCGAGCTTCTCCGGCCCCATGCCGCCGCGCTCGACGTTGCCGAGCCCTTCGGGCCAGCCGTCGTGGTCGGCGTCGAGCCGTTGGGCGACGTAGCGCAGGTTGCGCACGGAGAAGTCGTACATCTCGTCGCGGAACCGGTCATCGCCCGTCCACCGCCAGAGCAGCGCCACGGTGCTCGGGAACTTCACCGTCTCGTCGGTGTTGAAGTTGTAGGCCGTGGTGCCGTCGGCACTGGTCGACCGCGAGTCCTGCCCGAACCAGATCGAACCGTCGGAGACCACCTCGTGGGTGACCACCCCGGATCTGTCGTTGAGGATGTCGGAGACGTCGCGCAGGGTGCGCAGGTGGTCCTTGATGGCCTCGAACTGGCCCACCGACACCGACGCGAAGGCCGTGTACTCGGCGTCGGTGCCGAAGATCCATGGGTAGTCGGGGAAGCCTGCCCCGACCCACGTCGCGCGAGGGACGGTCCCGGACGGTGCCGGGAACTGCTTGCCCTGGTCGGTCCAGCGCACCTGGAGGTCGGTCGCCGTCTGGGTGAGGTCGGCGATGTTCTGCTTGCCCCACTCGACAGCGCGCTGCACGAGCGGGTCGCCCGGCAGCGAGAGCTGCGTCATCTGCGACAGGGCCGCGCGGCTGGCCTTCTTCCGGGCCAGCGCCTCGTCGGGGTCGGCCAGTGCCTTGGACAGCTCCACGCGGGCGGAGGCCAGACCCTTGTCCGAGCCCGCCACAGCGAGCCAGACCGTCGTGGAGCCGCCGGTCGGCAGGTTGAGGGAGTAGGTCAGCCGACCGCCGGTGCCGCGCCCGAACGGACCGTCGTCGCAGGCGGAGGGCTTGGGGTCTGCCGGAGCGCCCGGCTCCGTGCCGGTGCACCGGTGGCCGGGCTGGGCGCCGTAGAACTCGTTGCCGATCTGCCCTGACCTGGGCTTCGCCGACGTGCCCACGAGCGCGGCGTAGTGGTGCGCAGGGGCCCCGGGCAGCGACCCGTCGTCGGTGAAGACGAGGTTCCTGCCGTCGTACGAGCCCTGGTCGGGGAGGTTGTCGCTGGCGTTCGGCGTCACCCCGTCGAACCCCCACGGGTACTGCCCCATCAGCTCGGAGTGCGCGTCCACCGACAGCGTCGCCACGCGGTCGGCACCCGGGTTGGTGACCGTGAGCCCGAAGAGTGCGCCGCGGACACCGTCGGGGACGAAGTCGGTGCGCCTCACCTGGAGCCCGGCCGTGTCGGGCAGGTCGTAGCGGGTGTAGCCGTGGCCGCTGGTGAAGCTCGTGGCAGCCCCTACCCACGCGCCGTCGAGGCCGAACCAGACCCCGTCGACCATCTTCATCGGTGGGGTCCAGACGCCACCCATCTCGCCAGTGATGTGCCAGCCGTTGGCGTAGAACCGGCCGTCCTCGAAGCCGAGCGAGTAGGCCCGGGTGCCGGCCGAGACCTCGCGCCGGTCGGCCAGCCGCGTGCTCACCGACAGCTCGTCGTCGGCGGCGGCCGCGGTCCCCACCGTGCCCCCTCCCCGTGGTGCGGCGGTGGCTGGCAGCTGCGCCGCCATGACGGTCGTTCCGAGTGCCAGCGCGCTGACGGCCGCGACGAATGATCGAGACATCGTGTCCTCCGACCCAGCAGGGGGAGCGGCGCCGGTCGGCGTCCTCTGGGTGGTCTGGGCGGTTCGTCCTGCACGCACTTCGGACGGCCTTGTCCGGACCGTCGGACGCTACACCCGGGTCAGGCGACCGGCAATGCGGCAGGTCGTCGCCGGCACCGTGGGCGAGGTCGCCGAGGCGACCATCACCAGGGCCTCAGCGTCGCTGCGACTCCCAGGCCAACCGGATGGCTGCGCGTACTGCGTCAGCGTCCCCGTCCAGCTCTGCCTGCACCTTGCGGTGGGCCTCCCACCGGGGCGGGACGCCGAACGTCTCGGGGTGGGCGTCGACCAGCCGGTCGCGGTCCTCGGGGTCGACCCGGACCAGCAGCGTCCCCGCTTCGTCCTGGCGCACCACGAGGCGGTTGTCGACGTACCACGCGACCCGACCCGGATGGCCCTTGCGCCTGCACCCCGGGAGCGAGGTCGCGTACTCGTCCACCTCGTCGAGGGTCACTGCTGCACCGTGGCGGACATCATGTCCTCGACGCTAGCCCGACGCCTCCCCGCGTGTCTCCTGGGGGCCCGGACCCAGCGGGTCAGCGCACCCCGAACAGCGCGGTGGTGCCCGCCCAGGGTGCGCTGAGCTTGCGCCCGGGTCGGAACCCGCCCCTGCCGTCTCCGGCGTAGACATAGGTGACGTTGTTCGTGGTGCGGGCGACCAGGTCGGCCAAGCCGTCGCCGGTGATGTCGCCGGTGGACAGGACCGTCGCGAACCCGCCCCAGCCGTGGCCGACGAGCTTGGCCGGCTGGTACCCCGTGCCGGTGCCCGTCCCGACGTAGAGGTACAGCAGACCCGTCTTCGTGCGCCCGACGAGGTCCGGCCGGCCGTCTCCGGTGAGGTCGCCGGGGGTCACGAGGTCGGTGTAGGTCTGCCAGCCGGTGCCGATCCGGCGGGCGGTCCCGGCGAACCCTCCGGTGCCTGTTCCGGTGAGCAGCCACAGCTCCCCGTTCGCCTTGCGGGCCAACAGGTCCGGCTTCCCGTCACCGGTCCAGTCACCGGGCGCAACGAGCAGCGTGGTGGTCGCGAACCCGCTGCCGACCAGGACCTTGCCGGCCTTGAACCGGCCACGGCCGTCGCCCCGGTAGAGCCAGACGTCGCCGGTCCTGGCCAGGGCCAGCACGTCGGAGAAGCGGTCGCCGTCCCAGTCGCCGGGCGACAGGACCTGGGCGAACCCGCCCCAGCCGGTGCCGACCCTGACCGGCGAGCCGATCGTGCTGCCGATGACGGGGTACAGGACGAGGTCGCCCGCGCTGGTCCGACCGAGGGCGTCCCCGCGACCGTCGCTGTTGAAGCCGCCACGCTTCGCAGCGGTGAGGCCCATGACCTTGGCGTAGGGCAGGCCCGAGAGGGCTTTCCAGTCGTTGGTCGTGACGGTGCCGGTCACCGCCACCCGCGCCGTCTTCTGGAACGCCGACACCCCGGCGGTGGTCTTCGCGCCGAAGTCACCGTCGGCCGTGCCCACCACGTACCCGCGGCGGTTCAGCTCGAGCTGCAGGTCGCGGACCGGCCACCCGGTGGTGCCGTCGGCGAGCGTGAGCCCGCCGTACGCGGCATACAGCTTGCTCGTCGCCACCGGGGCGGGCGGCGGCGTCGTGACGGGCGCCGAGGTCGCGGCGTAGGTCGCGGCCTTGCTGCGGATCGCGCCCATCTGCGGGTAGAGGTACTTGCCGGGGCACAACGTGTAGGAGGTGTTCTGGTGGGCGTGGATGGTCGCCAGGGTGACGGTGACGCCGGCGGCGTACTTCGCGCCGGTTCCGCCCTGGGAGGTGAGCTGGGTCGTGGCGCTCGCGCTCACGCCGTACTGGGACAGCTTCCAGCCGGCGACCTTGGCCAGCGAGTCCACCATCGCTGCAGGTGCGGTCGCGGTCTCGTAGTTGCCCATCGCCGAGATGCCCATGGTGTTGGTGTTGAAGCCCATCGAGTGGGCGCCCCGCACCGGCTCGGTGATGGACCCGGCTCGGCCCTCGTACACCCGGCCCCACTTGTCGACGAGGAAGTTGTAGGCGATGTCGGCCCAGCCCAGGCCCTGGGTGTCGTACGCGTAGATGCCGCGGACCTGTGCCGCCGCCGTCTCGGGTGTGTAGTCGTTGGTGCCGGCGGTGTGGTGGATCGTGATGGCCTTGATGGTGCTGCTCAAAGCTTTGCTGCCGCGCAGGCTCTCGTCGGCACCCCACTGGGCACGCGTGATGATCGTCGGCTGGGCTGCGGCGGCTGAGGCCGCGGCAGCGGGGGACTTGGCGGTGAGGTCGTCGTCGGCGGGGGAGGTGCCGGGGTCGATCGTCGTGACCGAGAGGTCAGGCAGGATGCGCCCCCGCGGGGTGTCGACCCGCACCTGGATGCCGGTGCCGCCCTCGCTGACGATCGGGGTCGTGCCGAGCCGAGCGCCGACCGCTTCAGCCGTGCCGGCTTCGGGGCCGTCGTCAGGGACGGGTAGCAGCTCCCACGCGGACCACCCGGAGGCCTCCTTGATGCGCACCTGCACGGTGACGTCGTCAGCCGACAGGTCCGTCGTGCTGGCCCAGGAGATGCCGGCGACCGTGAAGTGGGGTCGGGCCTGCTCCTGGGTGAGGACCGAGGTCACCTGGTCTGCCCTGCTGGCCGCGACCGGACGGCCGGCGACCGAACGGGCGGCATCGGAGGTAGCGGCGTCGGAGGTAGCGGTGGAGGCGGATCCGCGGCCCGTGGCCAGGCTCCGACCGGCCTTGGCCTCGCGGCTGGCCGCTGCGGGGTCGATGCCGGAGATGGGGGTGCTCACGACCTTGGGCGCCACCGGCCGGGGTGCGTCGGAAGCGGCGAAGGAGACGGTGGGGAGGGCGACGAAGGCGGGGGTGAGGGCAACGGCGAGGGCAGCAGAGATCAGTCGCATCAAGGAAGTCCGGACGGTCGGCGGGGGGTGGGTGTGACGACAGTGAAGAGTTGCATCGACGCGTGGCTGAGCAAGGACTAGGACAAAAAGATGAGCCATTCGGACGATCTGTGAGCGGCGTGTCGAGCGGTTCGCCCGGCGTGGCGGGTATGGCGCGGGTCAGGGCGCGGCCCGCTGTCTCGCCGGAGTGCGGCGCTCGGGGGGCCGACCTAGGGTCGAGGAGTGAGAGGAAGCGCGGGCCCGTCGACGCATCCGGCACGAGCGGTCAGCCAGGCCCTCGACGCGGTGCGCTCCGCACCGACCATCCTCGAGGCCCTGCGCCTGGTGACCGGGGTTGCCGCTGCCGCTGCCGACGACCACTGCGGTTCCTGCCGGGACGAGCTCCGCTCGGTGGCGACGGACCGGAGCGACGCTGTTGCCGCGCTCGCGGCGGTGCACGCCCTGGCGGCACTGCCTGTCGCAGACACGGCGACACTCGTCCGGCTGCTCGGGTCCGGTGACGCGTTCAGGGTCGAGCACGCGGCCTGGGCCCTGCGGCGCAGTGCGCCGGTGGCGCCAGGAGCGCCCCACCTGGTCGCCCTGGTGGCGACCGGTGGCGTCACGGGCATGCTGGCGCAGCGCACGCTGGAGCACTGGGCTCCGCAGGCGCCGGACCTCGTCCTCACCGCCCTGTCGGCTGCCCTCGAACCGGGTGGCCCCGCGTTGCCTGCCCGCGACGACGCTACGAGGACGCGGCTCGTCGAGACGGTCGGGCTGGTCCCCGGTGCCGCGGCCACCGCTCTCCTCCTGGGCATCGTCGACGACGACACCGAGGCGCCGACCGTCGTGGCCGCTGCAACAGCGGCCCTGGGGGACCGGTCCATCCCACGTCCCGGGCGAGGTGCCGCCTGTCACGGTCAGGTGACCGCAATGTCCACCCACCGTGGTGCCTGCCCTGCCGACGGACCGGGGAGCGCGGGCATCACTGTGGCTCAGCTGTTCCTGCACGCCGACATCGACGGCGAGCTGAGCAGTGCGGGCAAGGGCGACACCGGAGGCATCGCGACCCTGCTCGTACACCTCGGCAACGCGCTGCTGGAGTCCGACCGTGGGATCGACCGCGTCGTGACGATGTCTCGGGGAGGCCCCGACCTTCACCCCCTCCCGGGCGACCTGGCGCTGCGGGGTCACCACTACGTGCAGATACCGCTGTGGGGACCGCCCGTGGCGATGGCGGACGCGTGGATGCACCGGATCGCTGTGCGGCGCGGCGTCCGGCAGATCCTGCGCGCAGCGGGTCGCGTGGACGCGATCCACCTGCGGATGGCCGACGTGGGGTCGTTCGCCGCGGCGCAGGCAGCCCGCGAGCTGGAGATCCCGGTCGTGTTCACCGTCGCGCCCGACCCGCAGGCCATGCTTGCAGCGAGGGAGGCGTCTGGTGCTCTCACGAGGGAGTCGTTCGCGCAGGCAGATGCGTTGGAGCACCTGACCTTTCGCGATCACCTCGTCCGAGTGCTGTCGCGCGACGCCGACCAGCTGGTGCTCTTCCCGAGACCCGCGCTGCGGCGCGACAGCCGTGACCTGCTGGGCCTCGACCTGGACGTCGAGGCGAACCGCGCCACGGTCGTCGCGGAGGGCATCGACTTCCGGGCCGTGGACCGAGCCGGCGCAGCCCAGAGGCGTGGCGCCGTCCCGGCAGGGGATCCTGCCGAGCAGGCGCTGGCCGAGCTCGACACCCTGCTGGGGGGCCTGCCGGCCCAGCGGCGGGTCCTGCCGCTCGTGATCACGGTCGGCCGGCTCAACCGCGTCAAGGGCATGGCCACGCTCGTCGAGACCTGGCACGGCGATGCCGACCTCCGGGCCAGATGCAACCTGCTCGTCGTCGGTGGCGACCTCGACCATCCCTCGGCTGACGAGGTCGCTGAGCTCGCCCGTGTCGACGCGGTCGTCCCTCGTGCCGCCGCTGCCCGTGATGGGCTCCTCCTGCCCGGACACCGCCCTCACGCCACCGTGGCGACGTGGCTGGCGGCGACCCTGCGAGGTCGCCCCGGGCTGGCTGCACCGTCGGGGGTGTATGTGTCGGCGAGCCTCAAGGAGGAGTTCGGCCTGGCCATCCTCGAGGCGATGGCGGCCTCCCTCGTGGTGGTGGCCCCGGACGGTGGGGGACCGGCCACGTACGTCGAGCCGGGCGTCAGTGGGATCCTGGCCGAGACCGCTTCGCCGGCCGCGCTGGCCCAGGCCATCGGTCAGGCGCTCGACATGGCAGCGTCGCCCCAGACCGCCATGCGGCAGCGACGAGCCCTGTCGACCCTGCGCGACCGGTTCAGCATCACGACGATGGCGAGCGCCCTCGCCGGCATCTACGCCAGGGCCAGCGGACTGGACGCGGCCGTGGCTCACAGCGTGCGTCAGGCACCTCCCGCCGGGACCGCTTCGTGACGCTGCTGGTCATCAGCCCGGACTACGCCTCGCACCTCTACCCGTTGGCCACCCTGGCCACGGCTTGGGCCGAGCGGGGGGAGCGGGTGGTGGTCGCCACCGGGTCTGCCACCGACGCCATCGTCCGAGGGTTCGGGTTCGAGCGCGCACCCCTACAGCTCGGCCGTGGCTCCAACCCCGGGGTGATCAGGGCCGAGGACCAACCGGCCGGTGAGGACGAGACCCTGCTCGGCTTCTTCGACGCCACAAGAGCAGGCGCACTGGAAACACTGGACTTCCAGGCCCGCGCGCGCGGCGACGACCTGCTCTGGGCCCCGGTCGAGGTGGGGCTCGCTGTGCTTGACCTCGTCGACCGGCTCCGCCCCGACACGATCATCGTCGACCACCTCGCCTTCTCCGCCAGGCTTGCCCTGACCAGTGCCGGGTTGCCGCACGGTGACGTGGTGCTGGGTCACCCGACGGCGCTGCCCGTCGGCGACGAGGTCTATGGCTGCCCGCCGGCGTTCCCGACGGCGTTCGCCGTCGACCCTGCGCAGCTGGCCGGCCTGCGAAGGCTCTGTGAGGACGTGCGCGATGGGTTCACCCGCGAGTGGAACGCTGCGGCCCGCGCGCTGTCGTCGCAGTCCTCCTCCGGTATCTCGGCGTCCGGTACCTCGCCGTCCGGTACGTCGTCCGTGGTCGAGGTGGAGGATGCCTTCGCCGTCACCGGCGACGTGCTGCTGCTCAACTACCCTGAGGCGCTGCACGATGCGGCTCGCACCGCGCTGCTCCCACCGCACCGGTTCCTCGGCTCGGCGGTCCGCTCCGAACCAGACGACCCCCACGTCTCGAAGTGGCTCTCGTCCAGCGAGGAGTCGGTCGTCTACGTCAGCCTCGGCAGCTTCCTGTCGGTGCGGGGCGACGTACTCACCCGGGTGGTGGAGGCCCTGGTGGGTCTGGACGTCCGAGTCGCCCTCGCCCACGGCTCGACACCGGTGGCGGCGCTCGGCGACCTCCCGTCGACCTGGTTGGTACGTGAGGTCCTGCCGCAGGTCACCCTGCTGCGCTCGGCGGCGCTCGCCGTGACCCACGGTGGCAACAACAGCGTCACCGAGTCGCTGACGGCGGGTGTGCCGATGCTCGTCCTGCCGTTCTCGACCGACCAGTTCGCTGGTGCCGCTGCCCTCGAGTCAGCAGGCGTGGCCATCGTTCTCGCGCCGAATACTGCGACTGCGTCTGACCTCCGCCGCGCGTGTGCAGCCCTCTTGGGCTCGGTCGAGACCAACGCCCGCGTCCGCGCGGTGGCGACCACCCTGCACGCCCCGTCAGGGGCGCACCGCGCCCGGGAAGCCCTGACCGGGATCGCCGCTGCAACGCAACTGGCCACGTGGCAGGGTTGAGGCCGATCCAGCGCGCGGGGCGCCGAGCGCCCGCCGTTCCGCCCTCACCCCCCGCCCTCACCCGAGGAGGACCCTTGATCTTCATCACCGCCAAGTTCGCCGTCAGGCCCGAGCATGCCGACCGGTGGCCGGAGCTGAGCCGAGCGTTCACGCAGGCCTGTCGCGCCGAGGACGGCTGCCTGTGGTTCGACTGGTCGCGCAGCGTGGACGACCCCCACGAGTACGTCCTGGTGGAGGCGTTTCGTGACGACGAAGCGGGTGCGGCGCACGTGCAGTCCGACCACTTCAAGGCCGCCACCATCGAGCTCCCGCAGTACCTCGCGGCCACTCCCCGCATCGTCAACGCGACGGTCGAGGGCACCGGCTGGTCGGAGCTGGGCGAGATGGCTGTCGAGCACTGACCACTCGAGCGCTGACCACTAGAGCGCTGACCACTAGAGCGCTGACCACTCAAGCGCTGACCACTCAAGCACCGGGCACGGCGCCGTGGGGGCTCCGGGGTGGGCTCAGCTGGTGAGCCAGGACTCCTCGCTGCCGAGGCCCTGCAGCTCGGCGTCGAGCTGGCCGATCGCGCGGACGGCGAGCAGTCGGTGGCCCAGCAGGTCGGCGGAGGCGGCGACCCGAGCCGTGTGTGCGGCGGTGCCGACGGCGGCCCGGTCTGCTCGGGGCTGGGAGCTTGCGCGTTCGTTGTCCACGAGCGGGACGTTATTGACCGGTGGCCCGTCGCCGGTCGCCATCGACCCGGGCCTAAGCCGAACGGATGAGCAACCTCCCCGAAAGGGATGAGCCGATGCCGACGGCTCCGATGCCGACGGCTCCGATGCCGACGGATCCGATGCCGACCCACCGATGCCGACCCACCGATGCCGACCCACCGGCGTGCAGCCGGTATGGCGTCCGCCTCCTCGGCTTCCACCTCGCCTCCCACCTCGCCTCCCACCTCGCCTCCCCGGACGGTGTGCCGTCCTGCCCCCGCTGCTGTGCGAGGCGTCCTGACGCGGGCAGCGCCGGACCCTCGAGGGCCCCCGGAAGCCACCCTGAGCGGCCTGGACCGAACTAGTGTGGCGCCCATGTACCAGTACAAGGTGGTCCAGGTCCGCGAAGGCCTCATCGGCGGCAAGATGTCGGCCGACAAGCTGGAGAAGGTGCTCAACGAGTGGGCTGCCAAGGGCTGGCAGCTGAGGTCGATCACCGCCGTCGAGGTCAAGGGCAGGATCGGGCCGGGAGCGACCGAGGGCGTTCTCGTCACCTTCGAGCGCCAGACCTCCTGAGCATGGCCACGAAGGCGGGTAAGCAGTCGACACCACCGCATGCTGCCGACACCCATGACGTGATCCGCGTGCAGGGTGCGCGCGAGAACAACCTCAAGGGCGTCACGATCGAGATCCCGAAGCGCCGGCTCACGGTGTTCACCGGTGTGTCCGGGTCGGGCAAGAGCTCCTTGGTGTTCGGCACGATCGCCGCCGAGTCGCAGCGGATGATCAACGAGACCTACAGCACCTTCCTGCAGGGGTTCATGCCGAACCTGTCGCGGCCGGAGGTCGACCTGCTCGACGGGCTGACGACCGCGATCATCGTCGACCAGGAGCGGATGGGCGCCAACCCGCGTTCGACCGTGGGCACCGCGACCGACGCGAACACCATGCTGCGGATCTTGTTCAGCCGCATCGGCACTCCCCACATCGGTCCGCCCACCGCCTTCGCGTTCAACGTCCCGACGCGGGTCGCGAGTGGTGTCATGAAGACCGACAAGGGCGGCAGGGAGGAGAAGACCTTCGTCCGCGAGGCCGTCTACCAGGGCGGCATGTGTCCCCGGTGCGAGGGCATGGGAGCGGTGAACGACTTCGACCTCACCGCGATCTACGACGGGACGAAGTCTCTTTCCGAGGGCGCGCTCCTCGTCCCGGGCTACAGCATGGACGGCTGGTACGGCCGCATCTTCAGCGGTGCCGGTCTGCCCATGGACAAGCCCGTCGCGAAGTTCACGGCCAAGCAGCTGGACAAGCTCCTGCACGGCAGGCCGGAGAAGATCAGCGTCGACGGCGTCAACCTCACCTACGAGGGGGTTCTGGCCAAGGTGCAGAAGTCCATGCTGTCCAAGGACCTCGAGGCGATGCAGCCGCACGTGCGGCGTTTCGTCGAGCGAGCCGTCACCTTCACCACCTGCCCCGACTGCCACGGCACGCGCCTGTCCAAGGAGGCCCTGTCCTCGAAGATCAACGGGGCGAACATCGCCGAGCTCTGCTCGATGCAGATCAGCGACCTGGCCGGCTGGTTGCGTGACCTCGACGAGCCGTCGGTCGCCCCGCTGGTCGGCGGTCTGCAGCACCTGCTCGACTCGTTCGCCGAGATCGGGCTGGGCTACCTCTCGCTGGACCGGCCGGCAGGAACGCTCTCCGGTGGAGAGGCCCAGCGCACGAAGATGATCCGTCACCTCGGTTCGTCCCTGACCGACGTGACGTACGTCTTCGACGAACCGACGATCGGCCTGCACCCGCACGACATCGCACGGATGAACCAGCTGCTGGTCCAGCTGCGGGACAAGGGCAACACCGTCCTCGTGGTAGAGCACAAGCCCGAGACGATCGCGATCGCGGACCACGTGATCGACCTGGGACCCGGAGCGGGCACCGCGGGCGGCACGGTCTGCTTCGAGGGCAGTGTCGAAGGGCTCCGCACGAGCGACACCACGACCGGCCACCACCTCGACGACCGGGTGCGCCTCAAGGAGTCGGTGCGGGCGTCGACCGGCGCCCTGCAGGTCCGCGGCGCGTCGACCCACAACCTCCAGCAGGTCGACGTCGACATCCCGCTGGGGGTGCTCTGCGTGGTCACCGGCGTCGCGGGATCGGGCAAGAGCTCGATGATCCACGGCTCGGTGGCCGGGCGCGACGGTGTCGTGGTGGTCGACCAGGGGGCGATCCGCGGCTCACGACGGAGCAACCCCGCGACCTACACCGGCCTCCTCGAGCCGATCCGCAAGGCCTTCGCCAAGGCCAACGGCGTCAAGCCGGCGCTGTTCAGCTCGAACTCCGAGGGCGCCTGTCCAGCTTGCAACGGTGCCGGGGTCATCTACACCGAGCTCGGGGTGATGGCGACCGTCAAGTCCACTTGCGAGGAGTGCGACGGTCGCCGTTTCCAGGCCGCGGTGCTCGAGTACGAGCTCGGCGGCCGCAACATCGCCGACGTGCTGGCGATGCCGGTGGCCGAGGCGTTGGTGTTCTTCGACGAGGGTCAGGCGCGAACGCCCGCGGCCCACAAGGTGCTCGAGCGGCTCGCCGACGTCGGACTCGGCTACCTCACGCTCGGGCAGCCGCTCACCACGCTCTCCGGCGGCGAGCGGCAACGCCTCAAGCTGGCGACGCAGATGGCGGAGAAGGGCGACATCTATGTCCTGGACGAGCCGACCACCGGTTTGCACCTCGCCGATGTCGAGCAGCTGCTCGGCCTGCTCGACCGCCTCGTCGACTCGGGCAAGTCGGTGGTCGTCATCGAGCACCACCAGGCGGTCATGGCCCACGGCGACTGGGTCATCGACCTCGGGCCGGGCGCAGGCCACGACGGTGGTCGGGTCGTCTTCGAGGGCACCCCGGCCGACCTCGTCGCAGGGGCGTCCACCCTGACCGGGGAGCACCTCGCCGCCTACGTCGCCAGCTGACTGCCCGGGAGCCCTGACAGCGCCTGCGCGGCCGGGTGGCTGGAGGCGGCGACGCCGTCGCTGTTGGCGGTCGTCTGCCTCTACCAACCAGGCCGCGATGGTGTCGGAGATCCGACGTGAACATGGCCGAACGGCTGACCCCGGGGGCCTGCAAGGGGACCGATACTGGGACGGTGCTGGGGAGCGCGTTCACGAGGACGTTGAGAGAAGCCCAAGCCGGGGACGAGCAGGCGTTCACCCGGCTATGGCGCGACGCCAACCCCGCCATGGTCCGCTACCTGCGCGTGATCGGTGCCGACGAGCCGTATGGCGCCGCCCGCGAGGGGTGGGTCACCGCCGTCCGCGGGTTGATCGGGTTCACCGGCGACGAGTCGGCCTGGCGGGTCTGGTTGCTCGAGTGCGCGCGCCTACGTGCGGAGCAGGGCACGGAACGGCAGCGCTGGGCGACGGCGACCCCGATCGACCGACGGGCCTTCGCGATCACCTCCTCGGCGTCGTCGTCGGCTGCGTCGTCGTCGGCTGCGTCAGCGGCGGCTGCGTCGTCGGCAGCTGCGGCAGCTGCGGCGGCGATGGCAGCGACCGCGGCCACCGCGGCCACCGCAGCGACGATCGCGACGATGGCGACTCGCATGCCGGACGACGACGAGCTCGACATCGACACCCTGCTGCAGTCCACGCCTGACGCCGACCCCGAGCACCGTGGACTCGACGACACCATCACCGCCCTGCGGGCCTTGCCCCTCGGTCAGGGCGAGATCCTCGTGCTGCGGCTTCTGGGTGCACTGCCCGTGCGCGCTGTCTCCGAGGTCGTCGGATCGGACGCCGAGACCGTGCGCCGCGCGGAAACCCGTGCCCTCGAACGCCTCGGCGCCACGGCGGAGCTCATCAGCTGGTCGCTGGACGCTCCACCCACCACTGCGGAGCTGGCCGACGAGCCGGTCGCCGTCGCCGCCTACCACCACATCTCGCGACCGCCCGCGTGGGCGGTGCCACGGACCCGGGTCATCTCTGTCGGCCAGGCCCCGGCCGGCAGTCGCATCGCCGGCCGCCGCACCGCCCTGGGCATCGCCAACGCCGCTGGGCGCTCGCGTACGGCGCTGCTCGGCATCGTCGCCCTCTCCGCCGGCGTGATGTCGCTGAGTGGGCTGACCGCCGCTGCCTACGCCGGTGCGCTCCCGCCCGGGGTCCAGTTGATGATGAGCAAGGCCATCGGCGCCCCGACCCCGGCCCCGGAAACGACCCCGGCCCAGGCTGCGTCGAAGGCAAAGCCCAAGACAGCCGCGCCACCGCAGTCCGCGGCGGCGGACGGGCCCCACGTACACGAACTCCGGCCAGCCCCGGCGTCCACCACCTCCTTGAGTGCAGCCTCCGTCCCGAAGTCCGTCGGCGTCCTGGCCGCGACGCGGTGCCGACAGTGGTCGCAGATCCAGCTGGTCGACCCAGCCAGCGCCTCCTCGGACGCTTTCCGGGACCTCGCCTCCGCAGCCGGTGGCGCCGACCGTGTCAAGCTGTACTGCGCCCTGAAGTCGTCCAACCCACCCGCCCGCTCGCCGGCCCCGACGAGCGCTCCCGCGGCCACGAGCGCCCCATCGACCAGCGACCCTGCTCCGAGTGTCCCGAGCGAGTCCCCGAGCGAGTCCCCGAGCGCCCCCGACTCGCCCGCTACGGAACCGCCGACCACGGACCCCTCCACAGCCCCCTCGGACCCGCCGCCTGCACCAGCGACGACCGCCGGCGGCGGGATGGCCACCCAGCCCCCGTCCACGGGTGAGGGGGCGTCGACGGGCGCTCCGGACCCGGCGTCCACCGCCACCGGCGCGACGCCCGCGGGCTGAGCGACAGAGCGGTACGAACCACCCAGAACCAGCGCACTCCGCCGCTACGGCCATGGGCAGTCGGTGTCGATGTCGGTGAGATGACCGATGCCCCGCCGTGCGACACCCGCTGCACTGGTAGCCGGTCGGCACTGCGTCGGCCACCGGGGGGTGGGATCGATGGTCAGTATGGAGCTCGTGCCGATGATCAGGGCACCGCGCGGATGGCCGGTGGCGCTCGTGGCGACCGTGGCCATGGTGATGCTCGCGGCGCTCGACCTGGCAGGGGCAGTGGCTGCCAAGGAGTGGGCCGAGCACCGCTCGCTGTGGCCGATGCTGCTCGGGCTCACCGCGTTCGCCGTGCTCTTCTGGGTCTACGCCTCGTCCCTGCAGTACGCCGAGCTGGCCCTGGTCACCATGGGCTGGATCGTCATGCTCCAGATCGGTCTCGTCGTGGTCGACAGGGTGAGGTACGGCGTCGAGCTGCCGGTCGGCAAGTGGGTGGCCGTGGTCGTCCTGCTCGTGGCACAGGCCTACCTCGTGCTCGCCCCGGCGGCGGCCCACCCACCGACCTCCTGACCGCGCCCGGCCGGGGGTCGGCGCCCCACCTGCTCGCGTAGGCTTCCGGCGTGCTCTTCCCCCTGACCGTGGTCGTCCTCGCCACCGCAGTGGCCCTGCTCGCGATCGCCGGCTGGTATGCCGCGCGCACCCGCCTCGTCGACGACCGCCTCCTGCTCGTCGCGGCCGTCATGGAGCTGGGGCTGCTCGTCCAGGCCGGCGTGGCGCTGGCCCATCTCGGCGGTGTCCCCGGCGACGACGCGGAGACGGCGACGTTCGCGGCCTACGCCATCACGTTGCCGTTCCTTCCCCCGGTGGCGGTGTTCCTCGCCCTCAAGGAGAAGACCCGCTGGGCGATGGGCGTCGTCGCGGTGGCCGCCTTCGCCGTCGCGGTGATGACCGCACGGCTCCAACAGATCTGGAACCTCCATGGCTGAGCCGGCGCGCTCCACCCGCTCGGGACCGGGCATCGTCCTGGTCGTCGTCTACGGACTCCTGGCGCTCGCCGCCACAGGCCGGTCCGTCCTGCAGATCAGCGAGTACTTCTCCCGGGCGCCCTTGGCGTACACCCTGTCCGCACTGGCTGCCGTGATCTACCTCGTCGCAACCCTGGCCCTGGCCCGCGGCGACCGGACCTCGCGCCGCGTGGCGACCGCAGCCATCACCGTCGAGCTCGTCGGCGTGCTCGTCGTGGGTCTCGCGTCCTACCTCGCGACCGACGCCTTCCCCGACAAGACGGTGTGGTCGCACTTCGGCTCCGGGTACGGCTATGTGCCGCTCGTGCTCCCGGTCCTCGGCCTGCTGTGGCTGCGCCGCACCGCCGCCCCACGCGCCCCCGCCGCGAGCTGAGGAGCGCCGCCGGCTACCCGTCGACGGGCTCGAGCAGCAGCACGGGGATCAACCGGTCGGTCTTGACCTGGTACTCCGCGTAGGGAGGAAAGGCTGCGACGCAGCGCTCCCACCACTGTTCGCGCTCCTCGCCCTCGATCTCACGGGCCCGGGCGGTCCACGTGCGGTCGTCGTCCTGGAGGTCCAGGACAGGGTTCTTGCGCACGTTGGCGTACCACGCAGGGTGCTCGGGGGCGCCGCCCTTGCTGGCCACGGCGGCATACACGCCGTCCTGCTCGACGCGCATGAGTGGCACCTTGCGCACCTTGCCGGAGACCCCGAGCATCGTCAGGAGCACGACCTCACGGTCCTGCACGCTCACCGAGCGCGTGGTGCCGGTCGCCTCGATCTGCTCGACCTGCTCGCGGACCCATGCCGTGGGGCTGGGGACGTACTCGCCCTGAATCGTCATGACGCCATGCAAGCACGCTGCGCCGCCAGATGCACGGACAGACCTGTGGACAACGCCTCGGCCGGCGGTGCGCCCCGACCTAACCTCGAGCGATGACCCCGCGCACGACCACGAGCACGAGCACGCGCACGCCCACGAGCACCACCACGACCACGAGCACCACCAGGATCGAGGTGCGCGCCAGCGACGTGGCTGCGTTGGGCGAGGCGATGTCCCGTGTCGCCGCCGACCTGCAGTGGCACGCCCTGGCCGTGGCCGACCGGTCCTGGGCGTTGGGGCACGGTCACAGCGCCGTTGCGCTCGCGGACGTGCTCGGTGACTTCGAGCACCAGCGGCTGATGCTGGGCCGGGTGCTCGACGACCTGGCGAGCGGAGCCCGGGAGGCAGGAGCCCTCTACGTCGAGGTCGACCAGCAGGTCGCGGGCCTGTTCGACGCAGGGGCGGTGCCGTGAGCGGGATCGAGGGTTTTGCGGTGCTCGCACCGGTCCCCGGCGACCCCGATGAGGTCCGGCGCATCGCGGCCGGGCTGGGCGCAGAGGCCGACCTGCTCGTGGCCCTGGCCCACACCGTGCGGGGGCTGGCCGACCCCGCGGTCGCGGTGTGGTCGAGCCCCGCGGGAAGGGCCTTCGCCCGCCGTGCCGGTGCCGTGCCGGGGGTGGTCGAGCGGATGGGCCACCGGTATGGCGTGGCTGCCGCCGCGCTGCGCGGGCTCGCCGATGCACTGCAGGAGGCGCAGGCGGAGGTGACGTGGTCCCAGCACCTGCACGAGCAGGAGTGGGGGCCGTTCCTGCGGGCGGGCGACCAGCTGGGACTCGCCGAGGGCAGCGCCGACCCGGCGCAGCGGGCGCTGGCCGCGCGGTGGCGGACCGAGATGGTGGCCCACGGGGAGCGCGTCCAGCTCGCGCTGCGGCGGCACGCGCAGGCCCACGACGCGTACGCCGTCGCCGACCGAGCCTGCGCCGGGGTGCTGCGCGGCCTGCTCGACGACGGACTCGCGGACAGCCGGCTCTACGACGCCCTGACGGGGACCAGTCGCGGTGCTGCCGAGGTGGCCGGGGCGTTCGGCACCATCGCGCTGCTCCCGCCCGCCCGCCCACTGGCCGTGGTGGCGGTCGTGGTGGGGGGCCTGGGCCTGGCGGCCGACACGGCGGTGCGCGTCGGGTACGGCGATGGTGACCTGACGAGCCTCGCGCTCGGGACGGCCGCGACCGCCCTCGGTGGCTCCGCACCGGTGCTCAAGGCCGGGGCGCGCGCGACCAATGCCACTGCTGTGCGGGCGGCGACCACCCGGTCGGCTCGGCGCGAGCAGCGGCTCACGCAGGGCGACCGCCTCGCAGCCGGGCTCGCGGCGAGCATTCCGGGGATGCGGACCGGACAGGTGGGGCGCAGGTTCGTGTCCGGGAGGGGGCTGCGGATGGTCGAACCGCCGAAGCCGCGGCCGTCGCAGCGGTGGACCCGCCCACCGCGCGCTGGCGCTGCCCTGCGTCCCTGGCTGCACGAGCAGACCGCGGTGCGGGCGGCGAGCTGGGCCAAGGGGCGCTGGGTCGACGACCTCACCACCGTGCTGCGAGCCGACGGCGCCTCCACCAGGTGGCACGTGGCGGGCCTCGCGGCGGACGGTGCGACCCGGGGGCTGCGCCAGGGCGAGTCGCTGCGGGAGCGAGAGCTCGACGCGCGCGAGGAGGCCGGTCTGCGCGAGAGTGGGCAGCGGAACCGTTGACCTGTCCCGTATGCCGGAAATAGGCTCCGTGGTGCAGAAGCCAGTTTCCGCCATGTGGAATCGTGAGGCAGGTCTGAAACCATGGACATCGACGTCCTCGCCCGCCGGCTGCGCACCCTCGTGGGTGAGCACGCCGTCATCACCGACCGCCAGCAGCTGCGCACCTACGAGTGCGACGGACTGACCCACACCAAGGTGGTCCCGGCCATCGTGGTCCTCACCGAGACCACGGCGCACGTCGCCGCCGTCGTGACCGAATGCGCCCGCGGGGGAGTCCCGTTCGTCGCGAGGGGCTCCGGGACCGGCCTGTCCGGTGGCGCCCTGCCCCACGCCGACGGTGTCCTCATCGTGCTCAGTCGGATGCGCGCGATCCTCGAGGTCGACCGCGCCAACCAGCGCGCGGTCGTCGAGCCGGGGGTCATCAACCTCCAGCTCAGTGACACCACCCGGCCCGAGGGCTACTACTACGCGCCCGACCCCTCCAGCCAGCAGGTCTGCTCCATCGGCGGCAACGTCGCGGAGAACTCCGGAGGAGCGCACTGCCTCAAGTACGGCTTCACCACCAACCACGTGACCGGGCTCGAGCTCGTCACCCCCCAGGGCGATGTGGTGGTGCTCGGCGGCAAGGCGCCCGACCCGACCGGATACGACCTGCTCGGAGCCGTCATCGGCTCGGAGGGGACGCTCGGGGTCGCCACCCAGGTGACGGTGCGGCTGACCCGGTCACCGCAGGACGTCAGCACGCTGCTCGCGGCGTTCGCGTCGACCGACCAGGCCGGTGCCGCCGTGTCGGCCATCATCGGCGCCGGCGTCATCCCGGCCGCGATCGAGATGATGGACGCGCTCGCGATCGAGGCCGCCGAGGCCGCAGTGCACTGCGACTACCCCGCGGGGGCAGGCGCTGTCCTCGTCGTCGAGATCGACGGCCCGGCCGCGGACGTGCGCCACGTGTTCGCCGAGGTCGAGCGGCACTGCCAGGAGGCCGAGGCGTTCGAGATCCGCATCGCCCGGGACGACGCCGAGCGGGCGCTGTTCTGGAAGGGGCGCAAGTCGGCGTTCGCGGCGGTCGGTCGGATCAGCCCCGACTACATCGTGCAGGACGGCGTCATCCCTCGGACCGCTCTGCCCGAGGTGCTGCGACAGATCGCAGCACTCTCCTTCGACTCGGGGGTTCGCGTCGCCAACGTCTTCCATGCCGGTGACGGCAACCTGCACCCCCTGGTGCTGTTCGACGCGTCCCAGCCGGGGGAGGCAGAGCGAGCCGAGGAGGTCTCGGGCGCGATCCTCGACCTGTGCATCGAGCACGGCGGCTCGATCACCGGTGAGCACGGGGTGGGCAGCGACAAGGCCAAGTTCATGCCGCGGATGTTCACCGACGACGACCTCGACACGATGCAGCTGCTGCGCTGCGCCTTCGACCCCGACTCGATCTCCAACCCGGGCAAGATCTTCCCCACCCCTCGGCTGTGCGGCGAACGCCCCGGACGGCACCGCGGCGTGCATCCGCTCGCGGACTCCGGTGTGGCGGAGGTCTTCTGATGGCCGCCGCTGCCGACGCGCTGCTGCGTGCCTGCGACGGACGCGTCACCGAGGGCTCGGACGGTGACGCTGTCCTCGGTACGGTGCCGCGCTGGGTCGCGTCCCCGGCCTCCACGCAGGAGGTGTCGGCGGTCCTGGCGACTGCCTGCGCCGACGGGCTGGTCGTCGTGCCCCGCGGCACCGGGAGCAAGCTGCGCTGGGGCAACCCGCCACGTGGGCTCGACCTCGTCCTGGACACCACCCGGCTCGACACCCTGGTCGAGCATGCTGCCGGCGACCTGATCCTCGTCACCGGCGCCGGGCGGCTGCTGGCGACCCTGCAGGAGGACGTCGCGGGGTCAGGGCAGCGCCTGGGCATCGACCCGACGCGCAGCGGCACCATCGGGGGCACCGTCGCCACCGGCACCAGCGGTCCGATGCGGCTGCGCCACGGAGCCGTCCGCGACCTCGTCATCGGGATGACGCTGGTGCGCGCCGACGGCGTGGTCGCCAAGAGCGGCGGCAAGGTGGTCAAGAATGTCGCCGGCTACGACCTCGCGAAGCTGCTCACCGGGTCGTTCGGCACCCTGGGCGTCATCACCGAGGTGGCCTTCCGGCTGCACCCCGTGCCCCAGGAGCGCCGGTGGGCCACCGTCGCCGTCGACGGATGGGCCGCGGCGCAGGTCGCGGTCGAGGTGATCGTGCACAGCCAGCTGGCACCGGTCGCCGTCGAGGTCGACTGGGCCGACGGGCGCGGCAGCGTGTCCGCGCTGCTGGAGGGTCACGCCGAGGCCACCGACGAGTGCGCCGACACCATGGTCCGTGCCCTCGGGGAGGGTGCGATGGTCGCCGACCACGCCCCCGACTGGTGGGGCAGGGACCTTGCCTCGACGGGCCGCTCCGACGACGGCGAGCTCACCCTCGTTCGGGTGACCCACGAGATCGCGGGCGCCGGCCGGCTGCTCCAGGCGATGACGGCCCTGGCCGAGCGGCCCGGTGTCACTGCGGCCTACCGCGGTTCGCCCGCGGTGGGCGTCGGCTGTGCCGTCCTCGAAGGTGAAGGCGACGCGGTTGTCGCGGCGACCGAGAGCCTGCGCGCCACCGCTGCGGGGATCGGCGGCACTGCCGTCGTCCTCGACGCCCCCGACGACGTCCGCGACCGGCTCGACGTGTGGGGTCCGGCCACGGCGCTGGACCTCATGCGCTCGGTGAAACAGCGCTTCGACCCCACTGACATCCTCGCTCCCGGCCGCTTCGTAGGAGGCCTCTGATGACCAGCACCCCGAACCTCGACGACAGCCCCGTCGGACCCATCGGCGCCGCCGGCACCAGCGCCGCCGGCACCAGCGCCGCGAGTGGACCCGGCGCGTTCGACGCGCACCGGCCGCCCTCGGAGGAGCTGCTCGCCGACTGCGTGCACTGCGGGTTCTGCCTGCCCAGCTGTCCGACCTATGTCCTCTGGGGCGAGGAGATGGACTCCCCGCGAGGGCGCATCCACCTCATGTCCCAGGTCCGCGAGGGCGAGCCCCTGACCTCGGAGGTCGCCGGTCACTTCGACGCCTGCCTCGGTTGCATGGCCTGTGTGACGGCGTGCCCGTCAGGCGTGAAGTACGACGAGCTCATCACGGCGACCCGCGCCCAGGTGGAGCGCAACACGACCCGCCCTCCGGCGCAGCGGTTCCTCCGCGCCGCCATCTTCGCCGTCTTTCCCTACCCTCGGCGGCTGCGCGCACTGCGCGGACCACTGCGCCTGCACCAGCGCTCTGGTCTGTCCCGCCTGCTTCGCCGGACCGGTGTGCTGCAACGGGTCTCGCCGCACCTCGCAGCGATGGAGGCCTTGGCGCCGCCACTCGGGACGGCCGAGCCGGTCGCCGAGGTGACGAGGGCCAGGGGGGCGAAGCGGGGCACGGTCGGTCTGCTCCTGGGCTGCGTGCAACGCGAGTTCTTCCCCGGGGTCAACGCCGCCACCGTGCGCGTGCTGTCGGCCGAGGGCTTCGACGTCCTCGCGCCACCCAGGCAGGGGTGCTGCGGCGCGCTCTCTGCGCACAACGGTCGGGAGCCCGAGGCTGCCAACTTCGCCCGTCGCCTCATCGACGAGTTCGAGGCGGCCGGGGTCGAACACATCGTCGTCAACTCCGCGGGCTGCGGCTCGGCGATGAAGGAGTATGCCGCGCTGCTGGCCGACGACGCCGCATACGCCGCCCGCGCCCAGTCGTTCGAGGAGAAGGTGCGCGACGTCAGCGAGTTCCTCGCGCAGATCGAGCCGGTGGCGCCACGGCACCCCCTCGGGGTCAGCGTGGCCTACCACGACGCCTGCCACCTCGGGCACGCCCAGGGGATCCGCAGCCAGCCTCGGCAGCTGCTCGGCGCCATACCGGGGCTCGAGCTGCATGAGGTGCCGGACGGGTCGCTGTGTTGCGGGAGCGCCGGCATCTACAACCTGCTCAACCCCGACACGGGCCGCGAGCTCGGTGACCTCAAGGCCGCGAACGTGCAACGCACCGGCGCCGAGCTGCTCGTCACGGCCAACCCCGGATGCCTCATGCAGATCCACGCCGCGCTCGAACGGGCCGGCACCCCTCTGCGGCTCGCGCACACCGTCGAGGTGCTCGACGCCTCGATCCGCGGGAGACGACCCGCCGAGCTCGGCGTCCTCGGTGCCCCCACGCCGTCACGCCGCACAGGGAGGTCGGCCACCACCTAGAGCGCTCTTTCCCCAGATCCCATGTCCCACAACGAGGTGAACCCATGTACCGACCTGTTCTCGATGCCGTCGCCGGCTCGCTGACCATCACCGCCCTCGTGGCGATGCTGCCCCTGCTGACCCTGTTCGTGCTTCTCGGCGTGCTTCGCCTGGCGGCGTGGAAGGCCGCCCTCGTCTCACTGGCGGTCTCGATCGTCGTGGCCCTGGCCGCCTACTCCATGCCGGTCGTACCAGCGCTGTCCGCCGGTGTGGAAGGGGCCGCCTTCGGCTTCTTCCCGATCCTGTGGATCGTCATCAACGCCATCTGGGTCTACAACATGACCGTCGAGACCGGGCACTTCGACGTGCTCCGGCGCTCGTTCGCGAAGGTGAGCGACGACCAGCGGATCCAGGCGGTCATCATCGCGTTCTGCTTCGGCGCGCTGCTCGAGGCGCTGGCTGGCTTCGGCACGCCGGTCGCCATCACCAGCGTCATGCTCATCGCGCTCGGCTTCCGCCCGATGAAGGCCGCGGTCGTGGCCCTGGTCGCCAACACCGCGCCCGTCGCCTTCGGTGCGCTGGCCGTGCCGATCACCACGCTGGCCACGGTCAGCGGCCAGTCGGAGAAGCTGCTCGCGCAGATCGTCGGCCGCCAGACGCCGCTGCTCGGCGTGTTCGTGCCCATGGCGCTGGTCTACATCGTCGACAAGGGCAAGGGCGTGCGCGCGACGCTGCCGGCCACGCTCACCTGCGGCATCGCCTTCGCGGTGGCCCAGTTCGCGACGAGCAACTACCTGTCGACCCAGCTCACCGACATCGTCGCGGCGCTCGTCGGTGCCCTCTCCGTCGTCCTCCTGCTGCGGGTGTGGCAGCCCGCAGACACCTACATCGAGACCGATGAGGACGAGCTCGTCGGCGCCCGCACCCGCTCGGGGGCGGCCGACGGCTCCTCCCGTGCCACGAGCACCCAGCGCGGCAAGAGCGGACACCGCCACGAGGCTGGGCGCGGCCACGACGAGCCTGTGCCGTCCACGACCGCGAACGACCTCGCGGCCCGTGACGAGGGCAAGGTCGACAGCGCCGGTGAGGTGGTCAAGGCCTACGCGCCCTACCTCATTATCATCGCCTTGTTCATCGTGGCGCAGCTGCCCGGCATCAAGGGCGCCCTGGACGCACCGACCCGTGCGTTCTCGTGGCCGGGTCTCGACGGGCTGCAGACGGCGTCGGGCAAGGAGTCGACGCTGCCGACCTTCAAGCTCAACTGGCTCAGCGCCGCCGGCACCCTGATGCTCGTCGCCGGGCTGCTCACCATCCCCGCGATCGGCATCTCCCCGGCCAAGGCACTCAAGGCCTACGGCGCGACCTACAAGCAGCTCGCGTCCGCGATCCTCACGGTGATGGCCGTCCTCGGGCTCGCCTACGTCATGAACTCCTCCGGGCAGACGGCGTCGCTGGGCTCGTGGATGGCCGGCGCCGGTGCGGCCTTCGCGATCCTGTCGCCGATCCTCGGCTGGCTCGGTGTCGCCGTCACGGGGTCCGACACCTCGTCGAACTCGCTCTTCGGCGCCCTGCAGGTCTCGGCGGCCAAGGACGTCGGGCTCAGCCCGGCCCTGATGGCCGCTGCGAACTCCTCCGGTGGCGTGCTCGGGAAGATGATCTCGCCGCAGAACCTCGCCATCGCCGCCGCCGCGGTGGGCCTGTCCGGCCGCGAGGGCGACCTGTTCCGCAAGGTCATCGGCTGGAGCCTGGGGTTCCTCGCCTTCATGTGCGTGATCGTGTTCCTCCAGTCGACGGCGGTGCTGGGCTGGATGCTGCCCTGAGCGCCGGCACGACCGCGCCAACCCCTCAGCTGACGGCCCCCGGCATGACGCCGGGGGCCGTCGTGCGTCAGGGAGCGGGCCGGCCGCGGTCCGGCATGAGAGATGGGGATGCCGCGGGCCCACCGCCTCGGCGTACCCTTCCCCCAGGTCATGAGTGCCAGCGACAAGCCCCGGCTCGCTGGCCGGCAACCCTCCTCCGCGGTGGGGTGCCCCGGGTGAGGACCAGGCGCACGGCACCTGCCGTGCGCAAGCGCGGGAGACCCACCACGTGTCCCGCACCGTCCTCGACGGTGGCGACCTGCAGCGCCCCACCGTCGGTGACGGACCACGCCGACCCCGCGCAAGCGGCACACGAGAGTGAAGGTCACTGACATGAGCAACGCCAACTGGTCGTTCGAGACCCGTCAGGTCCACGTCGGACAGGAGCCCGACTCGGCCACGGGGGCTCGCGCCCTGCCGATCTACCAGACGACGTCCTACGTCTTCAAGGACACCGAGCACGCGGCAAACCTGTTCGCGCTCAAGGAGTTCGGCAACATCTACACCCGCATCATGAACCCCACGCAGGACGCGGTCGAGCAGCGCGTCGCCTCGCTGGAGGGCGGGGTCGGGGCCCTCCTGGTCGCCTCCGGACAGGCCGCGGAGACCCTGGCGATCCTCAACATCGCCGAAGCCGGTGACCACGTGGTGGCCAGCCCGTCGCTCTACGGCGGCACCTACAACCTGCTCAAGCACACCCTGCCCAAGTTCGGCATCCAGGTGAGCTTCGTGGCCGACCCCAACGACATCGAGTCGTGGAAGGCCGCGGTCCAGCCCAACACCAAGCTGTTCTTCGGCGAGACCATCGCCAACCCCAAGTCCGAGGTGCTGGACATCGAAGCAGTCGCTGCGGTCGCCCACGAGGCCGGCGTCCCGCTCGTCGTCGACAACACCATCGCGACGCCCTACCTCCTGCGCCCCCTGGAGTGGGGCGCCGACATCGTCGTGCACTCGGCGACGAAGTACCTCGGTGGGCACGGCACGTCGATCGCCGGGGTGATCGTCGACGGAGGGACGTTCGACTTCGCCGCCGACCCCGAGAAGTTCCCCAACTACAACACCCCGGAGGAGAGCTACCACGGGCTCGTCTTCGCCCGCGACCTCGGCGTCGGCAGCCCGCTCGGGGCCAACCTCGCCTTCATCCTCAAGGCACGCGTGCAGCTGCTGCGTGACCTCGGGCCCGCGGTGGCACCGTTCAACGCGTTCCTCATCGCCCAAGGCATCGAGACCCTGAGCCTGCGCATCGACCGGCACCTCGAAAACACCCACCAGGTCGCGGCGTTCCTGCAGGGCCACGACCAGGTCGAGAAGGTCGTGTGGGCCTCGCTGCCCGAGCACGAGTCCTACGAGAAGGCCAAGAAGTACACCCCGCGTGGGGCAGGGGCCGTGCTGGCCTTCGAGATCGCCGGTGGGGTCGAGGCGGGCCGCCGGTTCGTCGAGGCCCTGGACCTGCACAGCCACGTCGCCAACATCGGTGACGTGAGGTCGCTGGCGATCCACCCGGCGTCGACGACGCACTCCCAGGGGACGGACAGCGACCGGCTCGCTTCAGGGGTCACCCCGGGCCTCGTGCGCCTGGCTGTCGGCATCGAGCACATCGACGACATCCTCGCCGATCTCGAGCTGGGCTTCATCGCCGCCAAGGGCGCCTGACCACCCCGCCGCCGCGCAGCAACCTCAGCCGGACGGTCGAGGTCCACGTCAGCCCCGGGCAGGTGCCACACGGCATTGCGCTACGTCAGGGGGGGGCGGACCAGCGCGGAGCACAGCAATGGGGTGACCGCCAATCTGCCTACGTATGCTGACCTGCATGCCGTCCGCCGACCCGACCGAGCCCGGTGCTGCCCGGACCCGGGGAAGGCGCTCGCCGCGGCGGGGTCCGCTGGCCGAACCTGCGCGTGGCGGTGGTCGCGGCGGTGGTCGTGGTGATGGACGTGGTGATGTTGGTGGTGTTGGTCGTGTTGGTGGTGCTGGTGGTGGTGATCGACGCGGTCGTGGTCGAGCGCAAGGGCCGGTGAGGGCGCCGCTGCCGGTCCCCGACCTCAGGTACCCCGAGAACCTCCCGGTCGTCGGGCGCAAGGACGACATCGCCACTGCCATCCGCGAACACCAGGTGGTCATCGTGGCGGGGGAGACGGGCTCGGGGAAGACCACCCAGCTGCCGAAGATCTGCCTCGAGGTCGGCCGCGGCCAGGCCGGGCTGGTCGGCCACACGCAGCCCCGGCGGATCGCGGCCCGCTCGGTGGCCGAACGCATCGCCGAAGAGCTCGAGGTCGAGCTCGGCACCGTCATCGGCTACCAGGTGCGGTTCACCGACCAGAGCAGCGACAACACCCTGGTCAAGGTGATGACCGACGGCATCCTGCTCAACGAGATGCAACGCGACCGGATGCTGCGCAAGTACGACACGATCATCATCGACGAGGCCCACGAGCGCAGCCTCAACATCGACTTCATCCTCGGCTACCTCAAGCAGCTGCTGCCCCGCCGTCCCGACCTCAAGGTCGTCATCACCTCGGCGACCATCGACCCGGGGCGGTTCGCCGAGCACTTCGCCGAGCCCGACGGCACCCCGGCGCCGATCATCGAGGTGTCCGGGCGCACCTACCCCGTCGAGCACCGCTACCGCCCGCTGGTGGACCCCGACCGACCCGACGACCCCGAGCGCGACCAGGTCACCGGGGTCTGCGAGGCCGTCGAGGAGCTGTGGACCGAGAACCGCGAGGGCGACATCCTCGTCTTCCTCTCGGGGGAGCGCGAGATCCGCGACACCGCCGACGCCCTGACGTCGATGAACCTGCCGCAGACCGAGGTGCTCCCGCTCTATGCCCGCCTCTCGGCCGCCGAGCAGCACCGCGTCTTCGGCCGGGCGTCCGGACGGCGGATCGTGTTGGCCACCAACGTCGCCGAGACGTCGTTGACGGTGCCGGGCATCCGGTATGTCGTCGATGCCGGCACGGCACGCATCTCCCGTTACAGCCAACGCACCAAGGTGCAGAGGCTCCCGATCGAACCGGTCTCCAGGGCCAGCGCCAACCAGCGGGCCGGCCGGTGCGGACGCGTGGCGGACGGCATCTGCATCCGGCTCTACTCCCAGGAGGACTACGAGAGCCGTCCCGAGTTCACCGAGCCGGAGATCCAGCGCACGAGCCTGGCATCGGTCATCCTCCAGATGACCGCGCTCGGGCTCGGGGACGTGGCCCGCTTCCCGTTCGTCGACGCGCCCGACCCGCGCCAGGTGGCCGACGGGGTGCGGCTCCTCGAAGAGCTGCAGGCCTTCGACACCGAGGACACCGAGAAGACCAAGGACACTGGGGAGCCCAACACCGAGAACACCCAGCAGGACCCGTCGCGCCCTGGCGTCCGGGAGAGCCGTCAGCACAGCAGACGCGGTCGTGGCGGGGGACGCCAGCTCACGCCCTACGGACGCTCGCTGGCCCGGCTTCCCGTGGACCCACGCCTGGGTCGGATGCTCATCGAGGCCGGGAGGCTCGGCTGCACCCGCGAGGTGCTCGTCATCGTCGCAGCACTGTCCATGCAGGACCCGCGTGAGCGGCCGCCCGACAAGCAGACGCAGGCCGACCAGTCGCACGCACGGTTCAAGGACGAGCACTCCGACTTCATCTCGCTGCTCAACCTCTGGGCCTACCTGCAGGAGCAGCAGAAGGCCCTGAGCCACAGTGCCTTTCGCAGGATGTGCCGCAACGAGTTCCTGCACTACCTGCGCGTCCGCGAGTGGCAGGACCTGCACAGCCAGCTGCGCAAGGCGTGCCAGGACGTCGGCATCGACCCCCGTCAGGCGACCGCGGCCGCGGGGGCGGACCCCGACGCCGACGTGGTCCACCAGGCCCTGCTCGCCGGACTGCTGTCCCACGTCGGCCTGCGCGACGAGGCGAAGCGCGACTATCTCGGTGCGCGTGGCGCGAGGTTCGGCATCTCGCCGGGGTCGACCTTGTTCCGCCGGCAGCCGACGTTCGTCATGTCCGCCGAGCTCGTCGAGACGACCCGGCTGTGGGCCCGCACCAACGCCCGCATCGACCCGGTCTGGGCCGAGCGGCTCGCGCCGCACCTGGTCAAGCGCACCTACTCAGAGCCCCGCTGGTCGCGCAAGCAGGGTGCCGCACAGGCCACCGAGCGGGTGACCCTGTACGGAGTGCCGCTGGTCGCAGCCCGCACCGTCAGCTATGCACGGATCAATGCTGAGGAGTCGCGCGACCTGTTCATCAGGCACGCGCTGGTCGAGGGCGACTGGGAGACCCACCACGAGTTCTTCCGGGCCAACCAGGCTCTGCTGAAACGTCTTTCGGAGCTGGAGGAGCGCGCCCGGCGCCGTGACATCGTCGTCGACGACGAGGACCTCATCACCTTCTACGAACAGCGCGTGCCTGCCGAGGTCGTGTCGCAGCGGCACTTCGACCGCTGGTGGAAGGATGCCCGCAGGCAGACGCCGGACCTGCTCACCTTCACCGAGGAGCTCCTCACCCGCGATGCCGCCGACACAGTCTCGGCGAACGACTACCCGAGGACCTGGCGGCAGGGCTCGCTCGAGCTCGGCGTCACCTACCAGTTCGAGCCGGGCGGGGCAGCCGACGGCGTCACGGTCCACATCCCCGTGCAGGTCCTCAACCAGGTCGAGGACGAGGGGTTCGACTGGCAGGTGCCCGGGCTGCGGGCCGACCTCGCGACGGCGCTGATCCGCGCCCTGCCCAAGGCCACTCGGCGCCACTTCGTCCCCGCCCCTGACCACGCAGCGGCAGCCCTGGCTGACGTGCAGCCCGGCGGTGGCCGACGCCTCGACGAGGAGCTCGCGCGAGTGCTGCACGCGCAGACCGGCACCCGGATCTCGCCGCAGGACTGGGGCGCCGACCGTGTAGCCGACCACCTGCGCATCACCTTCAGCGTCGAGGACGACCGCGGCAAGGTCCTCGGCAGCGCCAAGAGCCTCGCCTCGCTCCAGGACGAGCTCGCCGGGCAGGTGCAGCGTCGGATGTCGCACGCCGGCGCCTCCGTCGAGCGAAAAGGCTTGCGGCAGTGGGACTTCGACAAGCTGCCTGAGACGTTCGAAACCCGGTCCGGCGGTCAGGTCGTGCAGGGCTACCCCGCCCTCGTCGACCGGGGCGGAGCCGTCGACCTCCAGGTGCTGACGGGGGAGCGTGAGGCACAGGCGGCCACAGCCCTGGGGGTGCGCCGGTTGCTCCTGCTCAACACCACGGCGCCATGGAAGCGCGTGCTCGCCCGGCTCTCCAACACCCAGAAGCTCACCCTCGGCGACAACCCGCACGGCTCGGTGCCGGCCCTGCTCGGGGACGCCCTGGCCTGCGCCGTGGACGCCCTCGTCGCCGACCGTGCCGGCTCCGCCGCCGGCGTCCGGGACGCGGAGGCCTTCGAGGACGTGCTGGCCACGGTGCGCACGCACGTGGCCGCCCGGGTGCTGCTCGTCGTCGACGAGGTGGAACCGGTCCTCGGCGCGGCGCGCGAGGTGCGGGCGGTGCTGGAGCGGCTCACCGCCCCAGCCACGGCCGCCCTCGTCGCCGACGTCCGGGCCCAGCTCGACAGCCTCCTCTACCCCGGGTTCGTCGCCGACACGGGGATGGCCCACCTCCCGCACCTGCGCCGCTACCTGCGCGCGATGGCCCAGCGCCTCGAGAAGGCGCCGTCCTCGCCGGCGGCGCTGGCGCGGGACGCCGTGAGCCAGGAGGTCGTGGACCGGGTGGAGATCGCCTACTCGGACCTCTTGGACTCCCTACCACCCGTCGACCGTCGATCCACTGCGGTCCGCGCTGTCGGGTGGATGGTCGAGGAGCTCCGGGTGAGCCTGTTCGCCAACGGGATCGGCACGGCATACCCCGTGTCGGAGAAGCGGATCCGCGCGGCCATCGCGGCGCTCGACTGAGTGCGGCGACCCACCACACGTCAGGAGCCCCCGGCACGTGGCCGGGGGCTCCGTCACGGGCCCGAGGGCACCTGGTCAGGCGAGGTGCACGTTCTCGTGGCCCTCGGTCGACAGCTTCTCGTGCTTGACGTTGAGGAACGAGAAGGTGATGGCCGAGGCCACGAGGATCATCGACGCGCCCACGAGGTAGGCCTTGCCGGATCCGTAGGTCTGCGCCTGCAGGCCGATGAAGGCCTTGGCCTGGGCGATCTGGTCGGGGGACAGGCCTTCGGCGGCAGCCTTGGACTGCAGCTCCGCACCGAGCACGGCCGCCCGGTCGGTGAGGGCGCTGGCGAAGACGGTGCTCAGGGTCGCCAGGCCGAGCGAGCCACCGACCTGCTGCATCGTGTTGAGGACGGCCGACGCGACGCCCGAGTCCTCCTGGGCGACCCCGGCCACGGCCGTGAGGGTCATCGGCACGAACACCAGGCCCATGCCGAACGCCATGACGACGATGAAGGGCAGGAGGTGCGCGGCGTAGGAGCTGTCCACCTCGAGCCGGGAGAACCCGAACATCGCGCTGGAGGCGAGCAGCGCGCCGACACCGGAGATCCAGCGCGGGTCGACGCGGCTCATCAGGGCCGAGGCGACCTGGGCCGCGATGACGATGCCGAAGGAGAACGGCAGGAACGCGAAGCCGGCCTTCAGGGGGGAGTACCCGAGCACCTGCTGGATGTAGAGGCCCAGGAAGTAGAACATGGAGAACATCGCCGCGCCGACGACGAGCATGACGACGAACGACGTGCCGCGCGTGCGGTCCTGCAGGATCCGCATCGGCAGCAGCGGGTGCTCCGAGCGGATCTCGATGACCAGGAAGACCGCGAGCAGGACGATGCCGGCCACCAGCGTGCCGAGGGTGACGCCGTCGGTCCACGAGGTGGAGGCAGCGTGGGTCAGGCCGTAGACGAGCGAGACCAGGCCGGCGGTGCCGGTGATGCCACCGGGGACGTCGAGGCTGCCGCGGCCGCGCTCGGACTCACGCAGGACGCGGGGGGCGAGGAAGAGGACGAGCAGGCCGATCGGCACGTTGATGAAGAAGGTCCAGCGCCAAGACGCCTCGGTGAGCGCCCCGCCGAGGATGAGGCCGATGGCAGCACCGGCACCGGACATCGCGGCATACACACCCATGGCGCGGTTGCGCGCCCGGCCGGCCGGGAAGGTGGTGGTGATCAGGGCCAGCGCGGTGGGCGAGGCGAGGGCGGCACCGACGCCCTGCAGGGCACGGGCGCCGAGCAGGATGACCTCGGTCTGGGCGAGGCCGCCGATGAACGAGGCGAGCGCGAAGACGACGACACCGGTCATGAAGACCTTGCGTCGGCCGAACAGGTCACCGAGGCGACCACCGAGCAGGAGCAGTCCACCGAAGGCCAGCGTGTAGGCGTTGACCACCCAGGACAGGTTGCCCGGGGTGAAGCCGAGGTCGGTCTGAAGGTGGGGCAGGGCGATGTTCACGATGGTGCCGTCGAGCACGACCATGAGCTGGGCCGCGCTGATGACCGTCAGTGCGAGGCCGAGGCGCTGTGGGGCCCTGGGTGGCTGCGTGCTCTCGGGCGTCGAGGCGTGCCCGACCGCAGAGGGGGATGACATGGGGTGTCCTAGGTGGTGAGGGGGTGCCGCCGCAGGCCGCGGAGGTGCCGGTGTGGATAAGGGTCAGTCGCGCTGCGCAGCGCGGAAGGGTCGTGCCGCCGCCGCCATCTTCGGCGCGACGAGGCGCGAGATGATGGCGTCGTGGAGCCCGGGCTCGCGCTGCATGGAGGTCATCAACGACGCGAAGACCTTGACGGGGCGGTCGTCGCAGAGGCCGCCCTTCACGCAGGCCTGGGCGATGAGGTCACCGCGCAGGGTGCCGGTGTCGGCGTGTCGGCCCGCCTCGACCCCCAGGATGAGCTGCACGGCGTCGACGACGAGGTCGCTCCCGCTCACCCTCGACCCGGGGTCGGGTGCGGGCCGGCTCCTCGGTGGCGAGGGTGGCACCGGTGCTCGTCACGTCTGCCGTCCTGTCGATGGTACGAAACTGTTTCGTTCCGTCCGAACAGGGACGCTCGCTGGTTCATTCCCGCGATCGGAGAGTTCCGACCGGACTTCTCGCAGATCCTGTGCTTCGGGTCGCCCGCGCCAGGGGTTGTCGGCGCGTCGTCCGGAATCCCCTGCCATCCTGAGGCGTTGGAAACGATGGACGACCAGAACCGTCGTCACATCGCGATCGTGCACCACCCGAGAAACTCACCGCTGGAGTCATCGTGCTGAACCCATCCGAGCTCTACCACTTCGAGACCGACACCGACCCGAAGGCGCTGCGCGCCTCGGTCATGGTCGTCGCGCTCGGCGGCTTCATGGACGCCGGACACACCCAGCGGCTGCTGACCGACCACCTGTTGGCCACCGCCGAGTCGACCGTCGTGGCAGCCTTCGACACCGACCAGCTCATCGACTACCGCAGCCGCCGGCCCCCGATGGTGTTCGACACCAACCGGTGGCTCAGCTACGAGGACCCGTGCCTGGCGCTGCACCGACTCACCGACCGGGACGGCACGCCCTACCTCCTGCTCACCGGTCCCGAGCCGGACTTCCAGTGGGAGCGCGTCACCGAGGCCGTCCGCCAGCTCATCGTCCTGCTCGGGGTCGACCTGGTCGTGACTGCGCACGGCATCCCCATGGCGGTCCCGCACACCCGGCCGATCGGACTGACCTCCCATGCGACCGACCCCCGGCTGGTGCCGGCGCAGGACAACCCGTTCGGCCGGATCGAGGTGCCGGGCAGCCTGTCCTCGCTGCTCGAGCTGCGCCTCGGCGAGTCCGGTCACGACGCCATCGGTTTCGCGGTCCACGTGCCGCACTACCTGGCCCAGGCGGAGTTCGCCGATGGCGCGGTGACCGCACTCAGCGCGATCATCGGAGCCACCGGGCTCGACCTTCCCGTCGACGACCTCGTCGCGCAGGCCGGGCTCAACCGGGCCGAGATCACCCGTGAGGTCGAGGGTTCGGAGGAGGTCTCGCAGGTGATCGAGGCGCTGGAGCGGCAGTACGACACCTTCAGCGAGGGCCGTCAGAAGCCCAGCCTGCTCGCCACCGATGTCAGCGAGCTCCCGTCGGCCGACGAGATCGGCGCGGAGTTCGAGCAGTTCCTGCGCGACGTCTCCGACGAGGGGTCCTCCTCGAGCTGACGCGACCGGCGTCTGCCCCTCGACGCACGAGGCCCCCGGCTGCTGCCGGGGGCCTCGCTCTCTGCGGGGGGTCTGGTCGTGGTCCGTAAGGCGTGTCAGACCTTGGCGTGCTTGGCCCTGGCGAAGCCGTAGAGGCCGAACGCCGCGAACCCGAGCGCCATGACGACCAGCAGCGTGGTGCCGAAGGCCTGGTCGCGCAGCGACTTCAACGCACCGTCGAGTCCGCTGGCTTCCTTCGCCTGCTGGTGAATTCCGGCGAGGGCGAAGAGGAACCCGACGATGACCAGTGCCGCGCCCTTGGCGATGTAGCCCACCTGTCCGGCCCGGGTCGCCCAGGTGCCGGGATGGTCGACGAGGTCCTCGAGGAACTTCTTCGTCGCTCCCTTGTAGACGTGGTAGGCGCCGACCCCGATGATGGCGATCCCGATGAGGACGACGAGGATCCGGCCGCCGGGCTTCTCGAGCAGGCTCGCCGTGAAGTCGACGCTCTGCTTGCTGCTGCTGCCGCCGCTGGACCTGCCGCGGGCGAACTGGAAGGCCGACCAGGCGAGCGCGAGGTAGACCACGGCCTTGCCGGCGGCCTTGGCGCGACCGCCCCAGGCATCCTTGTCGTCGCCGGGATGGCCGACGACGGCGTCGGCCACCTGCCAGAGGGCCAGGCCGACGAAGCCGACCACGCCGATCCACAGTGCGACCTTGCCGGCGCTGTTGCCGGCGAGGGAGGCCAGCGCGCCACTCTGGTCGGCGTTCTTGCCACCACCACCGAACGCGACCTGCAGCGTGATCCAGCCGATGAGCAGGTGCAGCAACCCGCTGGTCGCGTACCCGACTCGAGCCGCGGCCTCCAGGGCCGGGTGGTCGGAGGCCTCGGAGGCCGCCTGCTTGACGTCGTGTCCATCCATGGGGACACCTAACCACCAATCGCCGCAGGTCACCGCGCTGTCGACAGATTGTCCTGCCCGTCCCTCCCGGCTACTCCTTGGCCTCGGACCAGCGGTGCAGGATCGAGGTGTCGGCGACGAAGCGCACCTGGGTCGACCCGGTCCACCGGCGCGCGCTGTCGTCCAGCGCGGTGACGACGCGGGCCCTGGCCTCTTCGGCGTGCTCCTGCGGCACGTGGACGAGCAGCTCGTCGTGCAGGCACAGCACGATCTGCGCACCGAGGTCCCGGGTCGTGGCTCGCACGGTGGCCGCCCAGGCCTTGAAGAGCTCGGCGGCGCTGCCCTGGATGACGGCGTTGCGGGCGAACCGGCCGCGGGCGGCGTCGTGGGCGGCTGCCCCTTCGACCGGCACCTCGGCGAGGATGGCGTCGAGCCGGATCAGCCGGCCGCCATAGGTGCGCAGCGGCTCGCGACGCACACCCGCGGCATACGCGCCGTCGAGGTAGCCCATCGCGACGGGGTAGGCGCGTTCGAGGTCCTTGAGGGCCTCCCCGGCGGCGCCGCTGCGTTGGCCGTACATCGCGGCGAGCACGGCGATCTTGGCGACCGGCCGCTCGACCCCGAGGGTCGCGGCCACGGGGGCGTAGAGGTCGTCGGCCCGCGTCGCGGCAGCGAACGACGCGTCGTCGGCGACGACGGCCAGCACGCGCGGCTCGATCTGGCCCAGGTCGGCCCGGACGAAGACGTGGCCGGGGTGGGCGGCGACGGCAGGGCGCAGGGCAGCAGGCAGGTTGTGCAGGCCGTTCTGGGCCGTCATCCGCCCCGCGGCGCCGTCGCAGGCGGTCCACCCACCGCGGAGTCGGTCGTCGGGGCCGACGTGTGAGTCGAGCCAGGTGTGGCCATAGGTCGTGGCGATGCGTTCGGCCTTGCGCCACTGCAGCAGGGCGCCGACCACGGCGTGGGTCTCACGGAAGGGCTCCAGCACCCACTTGCGCGTGTTGGGGACGACGACGCCGACGGAAGAAAGCAGCTCGCGCACCTGGACCGGGTTGCGCAGGTCGGTGGACTCCCGCCCCGGCGTGTGGGCGAGGACCGCGGCATCGCGCTCGGAGCGGATCCTGCGCGCGTCGGCCTCGTCGGCCGGTCGCGCTCCTGCGCTCGCCTCGATGAGCTCCTCGGCAGCGGCGCGGTCGATGGGGAGCCCGTCGCGGGTCAGCTCCACGCAGAGGTATGCCGCGGCCGACTCCGAGTGGGCGGCGGCGACGCTACGGGGTCCCACCGCCACGAGGGCCTGCTCCTGGGCGGCGGCGCAGTCGAGGACGGCTCTGCCCCAGGCGAGCAGGATCTCGTCGGCCGGGCGCCACCGCGGGCCGCCGGCGTCCGGGACGAGGTAGCCGTCGGGCCGCACGACCCCGTCGGACGGGCCCTCGTCGGCGGCGTGGAAGTCGAACAGGTCACCCCGGGACGCGGCCGGCAGGCTGGTGCGGTCCAGGCCCAGCGCCGCAGCCCACGCGAGCTGCGGTGAGGCCTCCCACCCGCCGAAGAGGAGGCGGTGGGCCTCGGCGACGTCCCAGCACCGGGCCAGCGGCAGGCGGGCCGCCACGAGGGGAGCCGCATCCACGGCGGCTGCCCACCAGGCGAACCGTGTCGTGCCTGCGGTCACGAGCGCGGCAGCCCGCGCGACGGCCTCGCCCAGGGGCAGGACGGTCGCGTCGTCGGCCCCCACGACGGCCGCGCGACCGTCGGGAGAGGTCACGAACGCGACGAGGGGAGCAGCCATGGCAGCGCCATCCTGTCAGGTCGCACCGACGCTGCCCGACCGCACCGGACGCTGCCCGACGCTGCCCGGACGCTGCCCGACGCTGCCCGACCGATGACCGACCGGTGAACGATCAGTGAACGATCGGAGTCTTCCAACGCCCCATACCGGGAACAAATCGGGCACAGTGCCGGAGGTGCCCGATCCGCAGGGCACGCGCACGACACCCCCACATCAGGAGGATCTCATGACCCACCGACCTCGCCGGTTCGCCGGGGTGGCCTTCGCCGCCTCAGGAGCCCTGCTCGCGAGCGCGATGCTCGCCTCGGGCACGGCCACCGCCGCGACGACAGCCCAGGACGGCTCGACGCCAGTCCCCGTCGTCACCACCGACGGCTCGCTGATGAGCTACGTCGTCAACGCCAAGGTGGCCAACCCGGGCCAGACCAGGCTCGTCGAGAAGGCCGTCGCGGCCTCGGGCGGAGTCGTCGTCCAGTCCTGGCCCCAGATCGGCGTCGTCATCGCGCACTCCGACCGCGCGGCGTTCCGTGCGGAGGTGGTCAAGCGCGGGGGCAACGCCGTGAAGTCGGTCGGCGCGAGCCGCACCACCGCCGTCAGCGAGGGCACCCCGACCGACCTCGCCCCGATGTGGGGCAAAGGCGCCTCGGGCTACCAGAAGGGCCACGCGAAGCCGGCCAACGGCGACCTGTCCGGTGCCACCGAGAACACCACGGCCCCGGTCGCCGACCCGCGCGAGGGGGAGCAGTGGGACATGACCGCGATCAAGGCCGACCAGGCCCACGCGATCACCGACGGTGACCGCTCGGTCGTCGTCGGGGTCCTCGACAGCGGCATCGACCCGGACCACCCCGACCTGCAGGCGAACATCGACGTCGCCGACTCGGTGAGCTGTGTCGACGCAGGTCGCCCGGACACCACCCCCGGCGCCTGGGCACCCACCACGTCCGACCACGGCACCCACGTCGCCGGCACGATCGGCGCCGCCCGCAACGGCGTCGGCATCGTTGGCGTCTCCCCGGGCTCACGGATGGCCTCGGTCAAGGTCGTCAACGACAGCGGCTACATCTACCCGGAGTACGCCATCTGCGGCTTCGTCTGGGCAGGCCAGCACAAGATGGACGTCACCAACAACAGCTACTACATCGACCCGATGATGTACTGGTGTGGTGACCAGCCCGACCAGGCTGCGGTCCTCGAGGCCGTCGGTCGCGCAGTGGCCTGGTCCACCAAGCAGGGTGTCGTCCACGCGGCCGCGGCAGGCAACGCCGCCACCGACCTCGCGAACAACACGACCGACACGAGCAGCCCCAACGACAGCACGGCCATCCCGCGCACCATCGACGAGGGCTGCCTCGACATCCCGGCCGAGCTGCCGGGTGTCGTCACGGTCTCCGCGACGACGAAGACCGGTCAGCTCGCGTCGTTCAGCAACCGTGGCCTGGGCGTCATCGACGTCGCTGCCCCGGGACGCACGATCCTGTCCACCGTCGTGGCGAACAACGGCTACGGCACCAAGAGCGGCACCTCGATGGCGTCGCCGCACGTCGCGGGTGTCCTCGCGCTGATGAAGTCGGCACACCCCGGCTGGACGCCGGCCCAGATGGTCGCCAAGCTGCGCGCCCAGGCCGACGACCACGCCTGTGCACCTGCCGAGAACAACGGCGGACCGGCGTGCACCGGCCCGGTCGAGGACAACAGCTACTACGGCGAGGGCATCGTCGACGCCCTCGAGGCAGTGCGCTGACCGGCCGCTGACACCGCAGGCACCTCAGCACGGCACGAAGCCGCGGTCCCCGGGAGGGGGCCGCGGCCTCGCCGGCTCCGGGCGCCATACCGGAGCTCAGCCGGTGACGCGGACGGGAAGTGTTGCTAGGACTGGGATTTCAGCGCAGTCTGCCGCTTGATGCGGTTGAGCATGCCGACCATGCCGCGCAGCCGCAGCGGGGACACCGCCTCGCCGAGCGAGAACCGGTAGGGGGCCACCTCGGGCACCGCGAGCACCTCGGCCACGGTGAGACCGTCGAGGCCCTCGTGCAGGATGCCCGCGAAGCCGCGCGTCGTCGGCGCCTCCTGGGGCGCGGAGAAGAACAGGTGCACCGCACGGTCACCGGGGCGGTCGGCCGGCTCGTCCTCGAGCTCGACGGCGAGGAAGATCGGCGACTGGCACTCGTGCACCTGCTCCATCGAGTCCAGCGACCCGGCATACCGCTCGGGCAGGTCGGGCAGGCCCTCGCTGAACTCGAGCAGCAGCTGGAGCCGCTGGGGTGCGGTGAGCTCGGCGAAGTCGTCGGCGATCTCGCGCATCGCCGCCGGGAGCGGGGCGGTGTCGGTCACTTCGGCGCACCCTGCTCGACCGGCACCCGTACCGCGTTGCCCCACTCGGTCCACGAGCCGTCGTAGTTGCGGACCTGGTCGAAGCCGAGCAGGTGGGTGAGGACGAACCACGTGTGCGAGGAGCGTTCGCCGATGCGGCAGTAGGCGATCGTGGCATCCGAGGGGGCCAGGCCCTGCTCGGTGAGGTAGATCGCCTCGAGGTCCTCGCGGGACCTGAAGGTGCCGTCCTCGTTCGCGGCGCGGGCCCACGGCACGGACCGCGCACCGGGGATGTGGCCACCACGCATCGCACCCTCCTGCGGGTAGTCGGGCATGTGCAGCAGCTCGCCACTGAACTCACCTGGGGACCGGACGTCCACCAGCGGGCCACCGAGGTGGGCCAGGACGTCTTGCTTGAACGCGCGGATCGGGGCGTCGTCCCGCTCGACGACGGGGTAGGCGCCGCCGGCCGCCGGGGCCACCTGCGGCACCTCGCGGGTGAGCTCACGACCCTCGGCCACCCACTTCGCCCGGCCCCCGTCGAGCAGGCGGACGTCCTTGTGGCCGAACAGGCTCATCACCCACAGGGCGTAGGCGGCCCACCAGTTGGACTTGTCGCCGTAGATGACGACCGTGCTGTCCCGGGCGACGCCACGCGCCGTCATCACCGCGGCGTACTGCTCGACATCGACGTAGTCACGCATCACGGGGTCGTTGAGGTCCTGGTGCCAGTCGAGCTTGAGGGAGCCCGGGATGTGGCCGGTGTCGTAGAGCAGGACGTCCTCGTCGGACTCGAGCAGGACGATCCCGTCAGGTCCGCCGACGGCGCCGGCCTCGACCTGCTCGGCCAGCCACTGCGTGCTGACCAGCCGTTCGGGGTGCGCGTAGGCGGCGAAGGACGCCTCGGAGGCGGCGCCTGCGCCGGTGCCTGCGCTGGTGCCTGTGCCGGTGTCTGTGCCGGAGGGGGACGGGGTGGGGGTGGACTCGGGGTGCTCAGCCATGCTGCAAGGCTAAACCTGCTGGTCGCGGGCGCGCGTGGCAGGATGGCTGGACATCCATGAACTGGTCGGCGGCAGGACGGCAGCAGGTCCCCGCACACCAGGTCGATGTACACAGGTCGACGACAACAGGTCGATGCACACCAGATCGACGACAGCAGGGAGTATGGCGTGGCTTTCCTCGGGTTGGGCAAGGACGAGTCGACCTCCGGCGGCTCCGCACTCGAGCGGGCCAAGGCCGGTCGGGAGGACGCCGGGATGATCTCCAACACCGTGACCGGGCTCGTCGAGAACCTCCTCGACGTGGGCATCGACGGTCGGAGCCGGTTCGACTCCGCCCAGAAGGTCGCGGACGTCAAGCGGGCCGAGCGCCCCGACGCCGAGGACGCGGTCGACGCCGTGGTGCGCGCCCACCTCAAGCTCGCCGCGGCAGGGGGGTTCGTCACCGGCCTCGGTGGCTTCATCACCCTGCCCGTCGCGCTGCCCGCCAACATCGTCGAGTTCTACGTCGTCGCCACCCGCATGGTGGCCTCGATCGCGTCGCTGCGCGGCTATGACATCAAGCAGCCCGAGATCCGCTCGGCCGTCCTGCTCACCCTCGTGGGGGCCGACGCAGACGACCTGCTCAAGAAGGCCGGAGTGATGTCGACGGGCCGGTTGTCCAACCTCGCCGCTCAGCGGCTGCCCGGGCCGGCGCTGATGGTGGTCAACAAGGCTGTCGCCTTCCGGCTGCTGTCGACTGCGGGCAAGAAGACGCTGACCCGGTTCGGCAAGGGCGTGCCGGTGCTCGGCGGTGTGGTCGGGGCCGGTCTGGACACCTACCTGCTGAAGCGGATCGCCGACCATGCGCGCCACGAGTTCCCGAAGAAGGCGACCGGCCACTGAGGCTCGTGCGGCGCCATACCTCCTCCCGCCCCGGGGGGCCGGCAGGCGTGAGGCAGGGGAATCTCTGGGTCGGACCCGTCGTTGGACCCGTGTTCGGGCGTGGTCGGCGCCCGAGCCTGATGCCCCCCCGACCGAGCACCATCTGACCCCCAGGAGTCGACATGGCCGTGAACCGCCTCGGAGCCTTCCGCACCATCGCCACCGCCCTGCGCACCGCGCTGCGTCCCGGCTCGCCCGGGCTGGGGGAGCGGATGGCCAGCGTCCCTCGGCTGCTGCGCTCCACCTTCCGCGGCGACTACCACGGCAGTACGCGCGGCCGGTTGTTCATGATCGTCGCAGCAGTCGCCTACGTCGTCTCGCCCATCGACCTCGTCCCGGAGGCGTTCCTGTCGGTGCTCGGCCTCGCCGACGACGCGGTGGTGGTGTCGTGGCTCGCAGCCGCCTTCATCAACGAGACCGAGACCTATCTGCGCTGGGAGCGCACGGTGCAGGGCGCGGCTCACCCCGCTGACGGGTATGCCGCCGGGTCGGGTCCGGCTGCCGAAGCCGCCACGGGCGCCACGAACCGACGCGGACAGACCGTTCCGGGGCACGTCGTGCGCTGAGGCGCACCGGTCACGTCGGGAGCGCCAGTCGTCCACAGGAGGCGACGGTGCCCCGCCCCGTCCACAGGGGTCGAGCCCGGGCCCCGGCAAGACTGCTTCGGCGCGCGAGCGTTGAGCAATGGAACCCATCCGCCTGTCCGGACCTGCCGATGTCCTTGCCGTCCTGCCCTACCAGCTGGGCTACCACCCGAGCGACTCCCTCGTCGCGCTTGCACTGCGGGACCGCCAGATCGGCCTCGTGGAGCGCATCGACCTGCCACCGGACGAGGCGGTGGACGCGGCCAGCGCCGCAGTGGTCCTCCCGCTCGTGCGCGAGGATCCGGATGGTGTGCTGCTCGTGGGGTACGAGTCGCGGCCGGGCGCTGCCATGCCCCTCGCTGATGCCGTTCGTGACGAGCTGGTCGCCGCCGGTGTCACGGTGCTCGACCGCCTCGTCGTCCGGGACGGTCGGTGGTACGCCCCGGACTGCACCACAGGCTGCTGCCCGACCGCCGGCCACGAGCAGGAGGTTCCCCGGGACGTGCCCGCCGTGGCGCAGTTCGTCGCCCTCGAGGTGGCACCGCTGCCAGGTCGGGAGTCGCTCGCCGGACTCGTCGCTGCGGACCCGGCGAAGACGCCCTCGGTGGTGGCAGCCCTGGCCCTGCTCGATGCGCGGGCCGACGGCAGGGCGGTCGGCGAGCGTGCCGTCGCCGTCCACCGGTTGCGGTTCCTCGCCACCTGGGCCAAGGCGCTCGACGTCAGCGACCGCGATGAGGCCATCCCGCGCGGCGACCACCGCCGCAGCAGCCACCGCGGTGACGGCCTTCCGGGCAGGGCAGCGCTGACCTCTGACGAGGTCGCGCTGCTCGTGGCCAGCCTGCGTGATGTGGAGCTGCGTGACGGGCTGATCGCCTGGGTCTGCCCGGGGACGCTGCCCCTCGATGCCTTGTCGCCCGATGTCGTGGACGCCCTCCACAGCTGCCTGCCCGAGCCGGCCTGGCACCAGCGCCGTCGCCACGAGGATGCGGTGATCGCGGGACGGCGGATGGTCACGCGGCTGCAGGAGCTGGTGCGTGAGGTGCCCGACGAGCAGGCCGCCGCGCTGCTCACGGTGCTGGCCAACCTCGCCTGGTGGCTCGGGGACGGTGCGCTGACCAGGGTGGCACTCGACCGGGCGCTCGAGCACACACCCGGGTACCGCCTCGCGCGGCTGCTCGAGCGGATGGTCGACCTCGGGCTGCGGCCACGCACGGTGCCGGTGCCGATGACCGGGACGGAGCTGTCGGCCTGAGCAGAGGAGCAGGTCCTGGCCCGTTCGGTCCAGTGTCCGGACGAGCCGGACAGCACCGGACGGGGCTCGTATGATGGGCGGCAGGTTATGAGTCCCAGCGACAAGCCCCGGCTTGCTGGGCGGCAACCCTCCTCGCGGTGGGGTGCCCCGGGTGAAGACCCGGCCGACCCTGACCTGGGCGGCAAGCGCGATGCCACAGGAGCACTCTCATGACCACCACCTCCCGACCCCCGACGGTCTCCGGGGCCTGGCGCGGCGGGGACCCGGTCGGCGAACGACAGTTCGTCGCCCTCGGGGCGGTCGAGCTCGAGCGCGGAGGGGTACTGCCTGACGTCAGCATCGCCTACGAGACGTGGGGTGCGCTCAACCCGGCCCGTGACAACGCGATCCTCGTCGAGCACGCCCTCACCGGCGACAGCCACGTCACGGGGTCCGTGGACCCTGGCCACCCGACGCCGGGGTGGTGGGACGGCCTCATCGGTCCGGGCTGCCCGCTCGACACCAACCGCTTCTACGTCGTCGCGTCCAACGTCCTGGGTGGCTGCCAGGGCAGCACCGGTCCTGCGTCCGTCGCCGCGGACGGCCAGCCGTGGGGAAGCCGGTTCCCGTTCGTCACGATCCGCGACCAGGTCCGTGTCGAGGCCCTGCTCGCCGACCGGCTCGGGGTCGACCGGTGGAGCCTGGTCCTGGGGGGCTCGATGGGCGGCATGCGAGCAGTCGAGTGGGCCGTGACCCATCCGGAGCGGGTGGCCTGCGCCCTGGTGCTGGCCAGTACGGCCTATGCGTCCGCTGAGCAGATCGCGTGGTGCCAGGCCCAGCTGCTCGCCATCCGCAGCGACCCGCACTTCCGCGGAGGTGACTACTACGACCAGGAGACCGGTCCCGATAACGGTCTGGGCATCGCCCGACGGATCGCCCACGTCACCTACCGCAGCGAGATCGAGCTGCACGAGCGGTTCGGGCGCTCGCCACAGGGCGACGAGGACCCGCTCGGGGGACGGGGCCGCTACGCGGTCGAGTCCTACCTCGACCACCACGCCGGGAAGCTGGCCGGTCGTTTCGACGCCAACTCCTACGTCGTCCTCACCGAGGCGATGAACTCCCATGACGTCGGCCGGGGCCGCGGTGGCGTCCAGGCGGCCCTGGCCCGGGTCACCGCCGAACTCGTGGTCGTCGCCGTGGACTCGGACCGGCTCTACCCGGCGCGGCTGTCCCACGAGATCGCGAACGCGGTCCCCGGCGCCCGGGTCCACACGGTCCACTCCGACTACGGCCACGACGGATTCCTCATCGAGCTCGAACAGGTCGGCGCCGTGGTGAGGCAGGTACTGGCAGACCCTGCCTGACCGAGTGATTTCCGGTAGCGTCTGCCGCGCGGCCACTGCCGCAGCTGTCGACGAAAGAGGAGAGTCACGTGGCGATCGTTGTGGGCTATGTCCCGACGAAGGAAGGGCGAGCCGCGCTGCGACGCGCGGCGGACGAGTCGCTGCTGCGCAAGTCCAAGCTCATCGTCATCAACTCCAGCCGTGGGGGTAGGGACTACGACAGCGACGAGGCTCACAGGTTCGAGGCCGACCTGTCCCGCATCAAGGGTGAGCTCGAGCAAGAAGGGCTCGAGCACGAGGTGCGTCAGCTGGTCCGGGGCAACGAGCCCGCCGAGGACCTCATCGCGGTCGCGGAGGAGGAGAACGCCGAGTTCATCGTCATCGGGCTGCGTCGACGCACGCCAGTGGGCAAGCTGATCCTCGGATCCAACGCGCAGCGGATCCTGCTCGACGCATCCTGCCCCGTCCTGGCCGTCAAGGCCGACGCCTGACCGGGTGTGACGCCTGCGCGGGTGAGCAGGCCGGCACCCCGGTCGACGAGCGCGGCTCCGCGGTGGCTGCGGCTGCCATTCGCGGCATGTTTGCGCCGCGCCAGTCTCGATTTCGTGCGCGAATGCGGGATTGAGCGCCTTCTCGTTTTACAATGTCTGCAACGAGGTCGCGCAAGGCACATCCCGCCCGGTCTCGGCAATACTTCCGCCCCAGCAGTTGTTGTCGCAGGCAGGCCCCGCCGTGCCCGTGATGGCGTGCGCCGTGCCGCGATCCCGCGACGAAAGGTAGTCCGTGTCGCCTGTGTCCCAGAAGGCTGCGAGCCCCGCACCGTCTCTCCCCACCGAGTTCACCCACCCAGCCCTGCAGCAGCTGCTCCTGCAAGGCCGAACCCACGGCTCGGTCGACAGTGGCGCCCTGCGGGAGGCGCTTGAAGGCGCCCAGGTGCCGCCGAAGCGGATGAAGGTGGTGCTGCGTTCGCTGGACGAGCAGGGCATCACCGTCACCCTGGACGCCGTCACGGCGTCCCGGGCCGTCGCCGCCACGACCACCCGTCGTACCGCCACGGCCTCGGCCAAGAAGACCGCCGCCACGACCACCAAGGCGGCTGCCAAGCCTGCCGCGGCTGCCGAGGACAAGCCGGCCGCCAAGACGGCGACGAAGACGGCTGCCAAGACGGCCGCCAAGGCAACGACGGCTGCCAAGGCAACGACGGCCGTCAGGGCAACGACGACGAAGAAGGCTGCGGCCGCTGCCGCGGAGCCGGCCAAGCCGGCTGCCAAGAAGACCGCGGCCAAGACCGCAAAGGCGGCGAAGGCTGCCGCCGGTGCCGCCACCGAGGGCGGCGCCAAGTCGAGCGACGCGGCCGAGCCCGAGCTCGAGGACGGCGTCGAGGACGAGACAGAGGACAAGAAGAAGGACGGCGAGGAGGAGGAGTCCTCCTCGGGCTTCGTCCTGCGCGACGACGACGAGGACGACGCCCCGGTCCAGCAGGTCGTCACCGCCGGTGCCACCGCCGACCCGGTCAAGGACTACCTGAAGCAGATCGGCAAGGTCGCCCTCCTCAACGCCGAGCAGGAGGTCGAGCTCGCCAAGCGCATCGAGGCCGGCTTGTTCGGTGAGGAGCGCCTCAACTCCGGCGACAAGATCGACATGAAGCTCAAGCGTGAGCTCTGGTGGATCTCCCAGGACGGCAAGAAGGCCAAGAACCACCTGCTCGAAGCCAACCTGCGCCTCGTGGTCTCCCTCGCCAAGCGCTACACCGGCCGCGGCATGCTCTTCCTCGACCTGATCCAGGAGGGCAACCTCGGTCTGATCCGTGCGGTCGAGAAGTTCGACTACACCAAGGGCTACAAGTTCTCGACCTATGCGACGTGGTGGATCCGTCAGGCGATCACACGCGCGATGGCCGACCAGGCGCGCACGATCCGCATCCCGGTGCACATGGTCGAGGTCATCAACAAGCTGGCCCGCGTGCAGCGCCAGATGCTGCAGGACCTCGGGCGCGAGCCCACCCCGGAGGAGCTCGCCAAGGAGCTCGACATGACCCCTGAGAAGGTCGTCGAGGTCCAGAAGTACGGTCGTGAGCCCATCTCCCTGCACACGCCCCTCGGCGAGGACGGCGACAGCGAGTTCGGTGACCTCATCGAGGACTCCGAGGCCGTCGTCCCGGCCGATGCGGTGAGCTTCACGCTTCTGCAGGAGCAGCTGCACTCGGTATTGGACACCCTTTCCGAGCGCGAGGCCGGTGTGGTGTCGATGCGCTTCGGCCTGACCGACGGCCAGCCCAAGACGCTCGACGAGATCGGCAAGGTCTACGGCGTGACGCGCGAGCGGATCCGTCAGATCGAGTCCAAGACGATGAGCAAGCTGCGTCACCCGAGCCGATCGCAGGTCCTGCGCGACTACCTCGACTGAGTCGAGCGGGGCGGTCCAGGTGATGTCGCCGGCCCCGAGGACCAGGCCGACCCGACCCCCGGCCTCTCCAGACATCCGCGCTGACGCCGTGCAGCGGGAGGTACCCGACGCGGTTCGAGGAAGAACGCTGAAGGTCACCTGCCGGCCAGGGGCGGTGCCGAGCTCTTTTCCGTCGTGACGCAGTTGGTGCTCTTGTCCCTTGTCCTGCGGGCCGAGATGGGTGTGCACTGGAAGGTGGCGTCGAGGAGGAGCTATGACCGAGCGCGTGCAGGTCCGGGCTGGCATACGACCATGGGCCGACGCCCTGAAGGCCCGGACGCGACGGCAGCGATCCCGGGTGGCCTCGTGCTTTGCGTTGGCAGCCCTGGTCGCCGGGGTCCTGGCCTCGGCCCCGCCCGCGACAGCGGCCCCGAGGTTCGGGCACGACATCTCGTGGCCGCAGTGCCCGGCTGCCGTGGGTGGCTTCGGGTTGCCGCTGCCGCCCCCGTCGACCGAGTTCGTCGTCGTCGGCCTGACCAAGGGACTGCCGTTCACCAAGAACCCCTGCCTGGCGGCCCAGGTCGCGTGGGTCAAGGACCACGCCAGGCCGGCACACGCCTACACGATCGCGGCGTTCCCGACCGCCAGCCAGCTCCGGACCTACGGTGTCAGCGGTCCTTGGTCGAGCTCGACGAGAGCGGGCCAGCTCTCCAACGTCGGACATGCCGAGGCCGGGTATGCCGTCGACAGCCTGGTCGCGGCGGGCTTCGTCGCTCCCGTCGTGTGGATCGATGTTGAGCCGAGGGCCGCGCAGCCCTGGCCGGTGGCCACGGCGCAGCAGCGGCTCGAGAACCGCTACGTCCTCGAAGGGCTCATGAGGGGGCTGCGGGACCGTGGTCTCGCCTACGGCTTGTACTCGTTCACCGCGGGGTGGGAGGCCATCACGGGGTCGTGGCGGGTGCCGGGTGTGCCCGTGTGGGCCACCGCCGGGCGCTTGGACTACCCGACGGAGGCGCTCGACCGTTGCACGCAACCGAGCTTCTCCGGTGGCCGGGTCCTGCTGTCCCAGTGGTACGACG
>JBDSKZ010000031.1:0-22097 GCA_039916625.1 Pedococcus sp. | reverse complement strand
ACTGGCGCCAGTCCGCCAGCATCTGGTTGGTATCGGAGTCTGTCAGGCGGCGTAGGTGCCCGTCGGGGACACGAAGCAATCTGTTGGCTGTCCGGTCACCATGATGACTCTGACGGTGAGTCGACGCCGGGAAGCTGGAGCCCAAGAACACCGACGTCGCAGGAAGCCCCCACGCAGCCGCCGTCAGGAAGCCGGCTCGCGGTGATAGGACGAACGTCACCGTGGCATGACAGCGCGTCGCGTCAGCGAACAGATCGAACGGCCTCTCCAACGCTAGGGCTACGCGAACGCTGGTACGGCGGAACAGTGTCATCGCGCACGCGGCGGGCGAGCCGAAGCATCCATCCACGGGCGAGGGCACCCTTGGCTCGTGCGACCTCTCGCCACGAGGAACTTGACCACGACGTTTGTGTTGCAGGTTGCCGTGTCGGGGACATGTCGTTCGTGGTGAGAGTGGAAGGCGGTTACCCGGATCCCTCGAACAAGGGAGACCGACATGACGCAGCACTCGCAGAGCGTGCACAGCCCTGCTGAGGGGAGTGTTCGACAGCCGTTGCCGCAGGACGACCCGCGAGCCGATCAGGTGTCGACGCGGCCCGTCTCGTAGGCCCACATGACGATCTCGACGCGGTTGCGGGCATTGAGCTTGCGCATCAGGGCGGCGACATGTGTCTTGACGGTGCTGAGGCTGATGGACAGCTCGTCGCCGATCTCGCTGTTGGTCCGCCCGCGAGCGGCAGCCAGCAGGACCTGTTCCTCGCGGACGGTCAGCGGCTCGACAGGCTCGGGTGGCACCGCGCGCGAGCGGCTGTTCGCGAAGGAGGACAGGAGCCTCGCGGTGATGTTCGGTGCGATCAGGGCGTCGCCGCGGGCGGCGGCGTGGATGGCCTGGGTGAGCATCTCGGCGCCGGCGTCCTTGAGGAGGAAGCCTCGGGCGCCTGCCTTCAGCGCCCCGTAGACGTACTCGTCGAGGTCGAAAGTGGTGATGACGACCACGGCCAGAGGATCGGCGACGTCGGCCCCGGCGAGCTGCCGGGTTGCCTCGATCCCGTCGACCTCGGGCATGCGGATGTCCAGCAGGCACACATCGGGACGCAGCGAACGGGCCATGGCTATCGCCCGGCGGCCGTCGGCGGCCTCGCCGACGACGGCAATTCCCGGTTGGGCGCCCAAGATCATGCAGAGCCCTGCCCTGACGATGTCCTGGTCGTCAGCGACCAGCACGCGGATGGTCATGACGCGCGCGCTGTCCGAGGCAGCGAGGCGTCGACGCTCCAGCCGCTGTTCGGGTCAGGTCCCGCCCGGAGGGTGCCGCCGAGCAGGCTTGCCCGCTCGGCCATGCCACGCAGCCCGTAGCCGGCGTGCGGAGAGCCGGTCGTACTTGCCTTACCGTCATCGTGCACTCGCAGGTGCACCTGGCTGCGGGATGCGCTGACGTCGACGGTGACATGGGTGGCGCCGGAGGCGTGGCGGGTCGCGTTGGTGACCGCCTCGGCGGCGATCAGGTAGAGGGCGGTGCTGACTGCTGGCTGAACGGCCTCCGCGTCACCGGAGACCTGCACGCGGACGCCCAGCACCTCGCCGCCGGGGCGAGCGAGCCGCTCGATGTCCGCCACGCCCCGGCGGGGGGCGAGATCGGCGTCCGTTCCGTCGCGCAGCACACCCACCAGGGCGCGCATCTCCCTCAGGGTCCGGGACGCCTCTTCCTCGATGGTAACCAGGGTGGCCAGCGCGCGCTTCGGATCTGCGGCCGACAGCGCGCGACCTGCCTGTGCCTGGACGGCGATGGCCGAGACGCGGTGGCCGACCGTGTCGTGCAGCTCGCGGGCGAGCTCGTTGCGCTGGCGCAGCCGTACCTGCTCGATCTCGCGGTCGTGACTTCTGGTGCTGTAGCGCACTGCCGCGCCGAGCGCGGCCGAGAACAGGAAGAAGCCGTAACCGGCGACCATCTCCGCAGGCGAGGTCGGGACCGCGGCGAGGGTGAAGGGTAGCCAGATGAGAATGATGCCGAGTCCGAGGGCAGCCTCGCGACCTGCCCCCCAGCGCAGCAGGGCGTAGGGCAGTACGAGCACCCCTGCGATGCTGTCCAGACCGGTGGCATCGATGGCCACGATCCTCGCGATGTCGAAGGCGAGGAGGGTTCCGAAGGCAGCGGCGACTGCGGCCAGCGGCCGCGCGCGCCGCCACAGCAGGCACGCCGCGACGACGACGCTGACACCGACCACCAGCGGCGCCCATGCCCTGTCCTCGCGCAGCAGCATCTCGATGAGCGAGATCGCGACGAGACCCGAGAAGAGCGCCCAGTCTCGCCAGACCCGCACCGGCGGGCGCGCGGGGCGAGGCTCAGCCCATATCCCAGCAAGCATGCTTCCTCCTCCCGGCCAACGTAGGGGGGCCGCCGCTCGGGCGGATCAGCCGAAGGTACTGCGGCTGTCCCGTCCCTGCGGCCAGGACGGCTGAAGCCTGTGGGCGGATGTGGTGCCCGTCAACGCTGGGTCATGGTGAAGACATCGAGTCAGCCGACCTGGCTGACGCCAGCACACAGGAGAAGCCATGACCAGAGACGACAGAACTGCCAGTGCGCTCCATGAAGCGCACATCCCGGTCCAGGCGAAGCTCGCCGCGGCCTGGGCCAGCTTCATGTTCCTCTACATCTACGTCGACTACCTCGCCCTGTACAAGCCCGGCTTCATCGACGACATCCTCGTCGGCGTCGTCCATGAGTTCGACACCGGCCCAGGCTTCGTCGCCCTTGCGCTCACGCTCATGGCCATCCCGATTCTCATGATCCTGCTCTCCACGACACTGCCCGCCCGTATCAACCGCGCCACCAACCTCGTCGTGGCAACGCTCTACATCCCCGTCTCGCTGTACAACGCGGCCGGCGAGTCCTGGACCTACCTCTACTTCTACGGCTTCTCCATCGGGCTCGAGGTGCTGCTCCTGGCGTTCATCCTGCGCGCCGCCTGGACCTGGCCCCGGACCGCCCGAGCAAGCGTGGAGCACGCACGCGTCCGAGTACACGCATGAGCTCGGGTCTGCCCGCCGTGGCCCGCCGCTGAGTGCTGGTCGCGCGGTTCGGTGGAGACGGTGCACGTCGAGCCGGCCGATCAGGAGGCCGCGGAGCTTCACTTGAGCACCTGGCGGATCAGGACGTAGACGGTCAGCCCAGCAACCGAGCTGTTCGGGAGGGACCCCTGCCGGGACGGCCCCCGGCTGCACGGTCGGCTGGCCCACGGCGCCGGCGACGTCGCGCTCTGGGCGGGACGGACTGGAACCCAGTGTCTTGACCTCTTGGGCGCTACCCACGGGCAAGTCGACGTACGCAGTCGAGCCGACCTTGTCGAGATGTTCGAGTTGAATCCGGAATGCTCAGGACTGTAGGTCTCGTCACCATGGCAAAAGGGCGCGCATCAACGAGGTCGAGGTCGAACGCCGGTGCCGCCGTCGCCAGAGCTCCGGGCACCGGCTGCTTGTCGTCGCCGAGCGTGCTCGACTGGCGGCGAACTGCCGCTCGTCCCGCCGCTGGCGTGGTCGTCAGGTGGTGAAGTGGGCACGTTCGCGGTGCGCATGGTCTGGCGTCTGACTCAACGCATACGACCGAGATCCCGTCGGATGTAGCGCAGGTGCGCCCACTCCTCCTCCAGGATCACGCGAATGCAGTCACCCACGCTGGGGTGCCAGTCACCGCCCCACGGGCCCTCGCGATCCTGCGCGAGCAACTCCACCGTGGCCATGGCCAAGAAGTCGGTAACCAGCTGCTGCCGCTCGGCCCGCACCGCGAGGACCTCCGCGTACGCCGGCGGGTCCACGCGGAAGAGCGACGTGTCGAAGCCCATCTGCTCAGCACCGGTGAAGACCTGGCCGATCTCGTGGTACGGCTGCTCCATCCGCAAGATCCCGCCGCGCAGCCACGCGTCGGTCGCCAAGATGAGGTGCCGAAGCGTCTGGGCCAAGGACCACTCGTCCTCGTCGTGGGCGTCCACCAGCTCCGTCGGCGTACCCTCCACCGTCGCCTGCCACGCGGTCTGCACCGCGAGCCATCCATCGCGCAGCCCTTCGGGCGTCCGCGCCTTTTGCAGCTCGCGGCCAGGGAACTGCCGGTTGAGCTCGGCGTCCACCAGCGGCACCACATCAACCCCGTTGACGACGAGGCTACCGAAGAACAGGTCGTGGCTGTCGATGTCGAGACCGTCCACATCAACGCCGCGCATGGTCACCCCGCTGACATCGGAAAATCGCAGCGTGGCACCCCTGAAGCTCGCCTCGACGAAGGTCGCGCCCTCGAACTCCTTGGTCCCCGAATAGCTCGTCATCGCCTCATCATCACACCGGGCATCACGAGAGCTTCCCGGCCGGTCGAGGCTGACCTGTCGTTGGCGCACGGACCGTGGTTCCGTCGCCATCCTCGGCGGGCCGCGGTGACAGGGCGATGAAGGCAAGCCCGAAGGAGGCGAGCACCTCAACGTACGCGGGGTGGGCCCAGGGGCTACCGATGACGCCCAGCAGGATCGCGAGCCCAAGGGCACCGATGATGGCGGTGAGCGTCCACGCCGCCAGTCGTAGGTCAGGTCGGCGCAGCATAGAGATGCCAAGTGCCAGGCTGGCCACGAACATGAGTAGGAACGCAATGCCCGCCACAGTTCCGAACACGGCGTTGTCGACCACCTCGCCCGTCGCGACCGCGACGCCGGTCCCGATCAGGAGCGTGGCGGCCAGCACGGCGAGGGTGCAGGTAAGGACCACTCGGACCAAGCGGCGGAAACGGCTCGAACCGTCGATCTGGGTGCGCCACCCGCGCAGGACTAGGGCGAAGGCGACATAGGCGCCGACATGCACCAGGCCGGACAGCACGTAAAGCGAAGTGACTCCGTGCTCGTCGCTGGCGAAGCTGGTCTCGCCGGTGAGTGCGACGGTCGCGGCGTCGGTGAGCGCGATCGCGGAGATGCCGACCGCGCCAATGAGCGCAGAAGCGGTGAGTGGCTTGGACATGAGGCTCTCCTTGTTGTCCCGGCCCTGGTTGGGGGGGTGCCACCACGCTGTCGCTCACCCACGGCCAACGCATCACCACCGGTGACGAAATCGCACGCCTGACGGATGATCCGCTCTCGTCCCCGCGGACGAGGCGCCGGTCGCTCGCGCGGTGGCACGCTGTCAGGTATGCATCTGCGACATGTGTCGGAGGTCGGCCTCGTGGCCGTGGCCTTCGCTGTCGCGGCAGCGGTCGCAGGCGGGGCCGAACGCACCTTGGCCGACCTGTTGTTCTTGGGTGTACTGCTCTCGTTCCTGTTCCTCCTGGCCCGACTCGTCTGGCGCTCCCTGGTTCGTTCCCACCTAGCTCGTCTACACGAGCGTCAGGTAGTCGCGGTTCGGCCGAGCGAGGCCGCGTGGCGCGCTGTCGAGGACGAGCGGGCTCGCCTGTCGACCGAGATCGACCGCTGCGTGCGGCGGTCCCTTCGCGCCGTCAGATCTCTGGTCGCCAGCGCGGACGAGGCCGCCGACCCGCGGCCGTCTCTTGTCGCGATCCAGGCTGAGTCACGCACGGCAATGGCCGAGCTGCGGCGTCAGCTCGGCCTCATCGGCAGCGAAGGCGACGCGCGGGGGAGGGGCCCGGTGCCCGGCGGGCCGGGTGGCAGCGCTGGGTCCCCTCCACTGCATCTGCTCGGGCGCGAGGACGTCGCGATAGTCGTCGCACTGTGGGCGCTGATCGCCACCGAAGGCGCCTTGATCGCGCAGATGGCACCCCCGGCTTCGTGGCTGATGAGTGCCCTATTGGCTCTGACCGTCCTCACCCGTCGACTCGCGCCGATCCCCACCGCCCTCACCGGTGCAACGGTCCTCATGCTCGGTGTGGTCCTGGACGCGCCGGTGGGTGACGGGTTCTCGTTTCCCGTCATTGTCGGCCTCCTCCTGTGGAGTGTCGTGGAGCGGCGGCCTACCCCCATGTCGGTTGCCGCCGCCGCGCTGCTGCTCGGCTGCGCACTGGGCAGTCGGTACGCGCACGATCCCGCCAACGGACCCATCAACATCGTCTTGCTTTCTACCGTGGGTCTGGCCGCCTACGTCTTCGGCCGCGCCCGGCGCTCCCGGGTGTTGTCCCAGCACCGCGCCGACAGACACCAGCAGGAGCTCGCGACCGCCCGGGAGGCTGCCACCAGGGCCACGAGGCGCGAGGTCGCGCATGAACTCCACGATGTCGTCTCCCACGCGGTGGCTCTGGTGGCGGTTCAAGCCGGGGCAGCCGAGCTGGCCTGGCCTGGCCAACCCGCCGCGACGCGAGCCGGACTGCGAGCCATCGACGAGACCGTCTCGGCTGCGCTCACCGACCTCAATGCCGAGCGGTGGGGTGACGCACCGCCACCGGTGTGGGCCGATGTCGCCCACACGATCAGTCGGCTGCGCAGCGCGGGCCTCACAGTCTCGCTGCAGACCACCGGGCGGCCACCGGAGCACCTACTGCCAACGGTGCACCGCCTCGTGCAGGAGGCCCTGACCAACGTGCTCAAGCACGCGCCGCGCGCGACGGCATCCGTTGTGGTCGCCAACGATCCCGATCGCACCCGGATCGAAGTCACCGACGACGGTCCGGGTCCCGCGCCGGCCGTCCTCGGATATGGTCTGGCCGGTCTCGAGGAACGGGTCGCCGCAGCCGGGGGCACCCTCAGGATCGGCCTAACCCCGCAAGGAGGATTCGCGCTCAGAGCGGTGCTGCCACACTCCGCGGCAAGCGCAAGGCAGGAGGTCGCAACGTGACCGTCCGGGTTCTTCTCGTCGACGACCACGCGATGCTGCGGGCCGGGCTGGCGAGCGTGCTCGGATCCGATGTGGAGATCGAAGTGGTCGGCGAGGCTGGCGACGGGGCGGCCGCGCTCGCACAGGCCCGCCGGACCCACCCGGACGTCGTCCTGATGGATATCGAGATGCCCGGCGTGGACGGCATCACCACGATCACCAAACTGACGCAGGCCGTGCCCGAGGCCCGTGCGCTCGTCCTGACCACGTTCGATCTTGACGACTACGTGCTCGGGGCGCTCCGAGCCGGGGCGGCCGGATTCCTCCTCAAGACGACGTCACCGCGAGAGCTGATTCGCGCTGTGAAAGATTGTGCCGCAGGCGGATCCGCACTGGGTCCCACCGTGGTGAAGCGTCTTGTCGCGTCGTACGTCGGCCACGAGGCGGCGAGCGTGCCACAGCTCGAGCAGCTCACCGAAAGAGAACGCGAAGTTCTTCGGGTCATGGCCAAGGGCCTTTCCAACACCGAAATCGCGGCCGAGCTGTATCTCACCGAGAACACCGTCCGTACCCACGTCGCGCACATCCTGCGCAAGCTGCAGTTGCGCGACCGAGTCCAAGCGGTGGTCCTCGCGCACCGGGCCCACCTGCTCTGATCAACCCGTGCGACCCGCGTTGGTCATTCCCTCAGCGCGGGAGAGGTTCTTGCGATCCGGGGCTCTGCCGCACATCGCCGGCACCCAAGCGCTGCCCTCCCGCGCCCTGAGGAGACAGGGGTCAACTGCGGCGACGTGACTCACCTGTCACGGCCGCCATCGTGCGACGGAGCGGGTCTTGCCCAACTCTCCAAAACCCCCGAGCTCATCGGTGGATCGAGGTTGAGAGCCCTCATTTTGGGCCGGGAAGGGGAAAGGACCCGGTGCTCAGGACGAAGACGATGCAGAAGGTCCAGTAGGCCGAGCTGAGACCGCCGAGGATGCCTCCCGCCAACGCGTACCCGCGGCCGCCTCCGTCGCTTTCGCGTGCGGCGCGCAAGCCACTCAGGGCGAGGATCACGGCGGCTGGGCCAACCACGAAGGGCGCCCACATGAAGTAGACGGCATAGGCAAGGACGGAGCCGACGCCGGCGCCGAGCGAGGCAAGCGCGGCCCGGTTCCGGCCCGTAGGTGAGTCCTTGAGACCCCACCGCACCAGAAGCCCGAACGTCAGTCCGACCAGAGCCAGTCCCCAGATCGTGATGACCAGGAAGTTGCTGGCGAAGTTGGACCAACCTTCCCAGTCGTTGACCAGGGTGGCCGCGCCATTGTGGATCACCAGGTAGGCGGTGAGCATCCGGAGGGCCTGCCGGCGCCATTGGTGAGCGCCTCGGTTGCTCTGCACGACGCTGGCTTGGGCAAGGGGTGAACTCGGCTGCTGGGCGGTGTGCCTGAACGATGTGCTGCTCTTGAACATGGTCTTCGCTCCTTGATCCTGTGGGTCCGCATGGGACCTCACTTCACGGTCGTGGTTGGAGCTGCCCTGCGACAAGAGACCGTGAGCCTTGATCACCCGGGCACATGGCCCGATTCTCTGGGTGGTCGCGCGGTTGTTTATCGCCTGCAGGGGGGCAGACACTTGCCTCGTGGCTAGCCGTTGGGTGGTTGCCGTCACGGTCTTGGTGAGCACGGTGCTCGCGATGACCTCGTCATGGCTGTTCACGTGGCCGCAGCAGGAAGCGCTTGCCAAGATTCTGGGTGGACACGTGGGCCGACCCCTCGAGCCGTACGCCGTGCTGACCTGGGTGATCACCGGCGCCGTCCTTGCTTGGTTCAAACCCCGGAACGCGGTTGGCTGGCTGCTGCTTCTGATGGGAAGCCTCCAGGTGCTGCAGAATTTCGCGGCTGCCTACGGAAGCCTCGGCGTCTACCTCGGGGGCCCGGAGTGGCCAGGCGCGCGGTGGGCCGCCCTGCTGGGGTCGGTGCTTTGGCTGCCTGGCCTACTGCCTCTGGCCAATGTGCTCCCGGCAATTTACCCTGACGGCCGACTGCCGGGGCCGCGCTGGCGTCTGCCCCTGGTCGCCTCGGTGGCCGGCATTGTCCTGGTCACGGCGATGGCGCTGTTCAGCAGCGATGCCTATCACGACGTGGCCCCTGGGCCCTCACCGCTTGGTCTAGGTCCGGCGTTGCCCCCATGGCTGGCCGGCTCGTATGCAGCCCTGACCGTAGTCCTACTGGTGGGGGGCACGTTGACGATCTGGGCGATGTCGGCCCTTCGTGTGGTCCGGCTTGCACCGCCCCAGCGTCAGCAGCTTGCGTGGGTTCTGTGTGTGGTCGTGGCGATGTTCGTGCTGTCCTTCACCACAAAGCCGGATTGGTCATTCTTCGTGACCACCCCGTCAATCCCCATGGCCATCGCGGTGGGTGTCTTCCGGTATGACCTACTTGGCATGAAGGCTATTCTTCGCCGCGCTCTGGTCTACGGGGCACTGACCTCCTTGGTGTTCGGCGCCTACCTTCTCGTCACGTCCCTAGCCGGGTCCGGCTTGGGCCAGCGTGCAGTGCCCGGGTTCGTGGTCGCAGCGGTGGTCGCCGTGGGGCTGGCGCCGCTGCGCGAACGGCTGCAAAGGGGCGTGGACCGACTGGTGTATGGCGAGGTTCGCGACCCTATGCGGGTGGTTAGTCGGCTGGGCGGACGGCTTGCGTCAACTCACGAGGAGGATCTGGTCGAAGGGGTGCTGTCCAGCATCGCGACAGCGCTGCGTGCGCCCGGTGCCTTCCTGAGGTCACCCCAGGGACAGGTGCTCGCCGCCACGGGCGTTCCCGGGGAAGGACTCAGCGTTGCCATGGCCTTGGGGGGCCGAAGCGTGGGCAGCCTGGTGGTAGCTGCCCGTAACCCGGACGAGCGCTACGGCGCTGCTGATCGGCGATTGCTGGAGCTGTTGGCTCCTCAGGTGGCGGTGGTGGTCCATGCGCTGGATCTGACAGAGGAACTCCAAGCCGAACGTGATGCCGTTGTGGAGGCCACCGGCGCCGAGCGGTTGCGGTTGCAGCGGGAGCTTCACGACGGTCTTGGTCCGTCGCTGACTGGGGTGGGTCTGGGCCTTGCGGCGCTCGAAGATGCCATGTCAGCTGAAGACCTCGCGACGTCGCGGCGCCTGGTGAGCCGGATGCGGGGCGAGGTGACTGACGCGGTCAGCGAGGTCCGCCGGATCATTGACGGCCTGAGGCCTGCGGGCCTGGACGAGCTGGGTCTTGATACAGCCATGCACCGTCTCGTGGCCGCAGCCGGTTTCCCCGTGGAACTGAGTCTGGCGCAGCTGCCGCACCTTCGTCCAGATGTCGAGACCGCCGCCTACCGCATTGCGGCCGAGGCGCTGGCAAATGTGGGTAGACACGCCAAGGCGAGTCACGCCACTCTCCGTCTGCGAGCGTGCAATGGTGTCCTCCTTCTTGAGGTGGCCGATGACGGTTGCGGGTTCCTCGTTGCCCCGGAACGACCCGACAGCCCGCGGGTCGGGATGGCGTCGATGCGGCATCGAGCGGCAACTCTTGGCGGAGAGCTACACATCCTCACCGGACCGCAGGGCACCACCATCACTGCCCAGCTGCCATTGGAACCGCGATGACTCGTATCGTCCGCCTCGTCATTGCCGACGACCACCCCATGTACCGCGAAGGGTTGGAGGCGGCCCTGGTCGCCATACCTCAGCTCGACGTCGTTGGTTCTGCCTGCGACGGCCAGGAACTGGTGGAACTGGTCGATGCCCTGATGCCTGACGTTGTGCTGACTGACCTGTCCATGCCGAAGGTCGACGGTGCGGCGGCGATACGGCGCATCCTTGCCACTCATCCGGAGGTGATCATCATTGTGCTGACCATGCACGAGGACGACGAAGCAGTGTTCAAGGCCCTGCGAGCCGGCGCGCGAGGCTACCTACTCAAGGACGCCGACCGCGATCACATTGTGCAGGCCGTCCTCGCTGCCGCGTCCGGAGACTCCGTGTACGGCAGTGCCATCGGGCAGCGCATCGTCAACTTCTTCACCAACACCAATGTGGCCTACACAGCCCAAGCCTTTCCCGGTCTCACCGCCCGGGAGCGCGACGTGCTCGAACTGGTCGCGGTGGGTCTGGGAAACCACGAGATTGCCCGTCGACTTGTGCTGTCGGAGAAAACCATCCGCAATAATCTCGCATCGGTCATGACCAAGTTGGAGGTACACGATAGAGCGGCCGTCGTAGCCAAGGCGCGAGATGCCGGCATCGGATACCACTGACGTCCGGTTTCGACCCCAGAGCCGCAACCAGCACATCCGGCGCCGAACGTGGCCCCGATGGACATCCGCATGTCGGATATCGACAATCCCCCGTCCCGCGCACGTTCGTCCATCGCGGGGGAGTGAGGCAGGTGAAGAGGCGCACCTGAGGAAAGGGGTCTCACGCCCGACAGTGGTCAGGTGGCGCGACAGGTGCGCCGAGCATGGTCTGGCGGGGCTGGATGACGAGCAGCGTGCGGGCCACGGTCAGAGACGTTCAAGTTCTCCACGACCCCGAGCTGGAGGCCAAGATCAGTGACGTCGTCGGGTTGTACTTGAACCCGCCGCAGAAGGCGATCGTGCTGTGCGTGGACGAGAAGTCCCAGATCCAGGCGTTGCACCACGACGTTGCTCGCGGCATGGGAGGTCGCCACCGGCAAAGTCACCGACCAATGCGTAAAGGAAACACAGACGCGCGACACTAGCTATTGGACGGGCGAGGATCACCCTCAGGACGCTGGTTCCTGGACCGGACTCTCTTTTCCACGTGGCGAGGCCGATCGTGACCGGCTCCTCCACCAGCGGACGCCTGCTGCGCTGCTGATCGTGAGTGGCCACAACCACCATCCGAAGAGCGGCACGACCAAAGTGTCGAGCCGGGTGAACGGCGTGAAGAGCAGGATGGTGGTCACGGTGGCAGCGATGGTCAGGGCGAACCCGAAGAACGAGACCCAGCGCGCGATCAGCCGGCAACCCAGCGCCAGCCACGAGTACGTGGCGACGAGGACAGCGCAGGGCAGCAGGACTGTGAGGGTGTACAACCATTCGGCGATGGCCAAGAGCTGGTAGGAGGAGACGATGGCGCCATCGGACACGTCGGCCAGTTCCTCGGGCCTGCCGAAGACCGACGACGCCGCGGCCAGGAACAGCATCTGGGCCGCGACGACGGCGGCCAGAGACACCATCACGTTGGGTCCGATTGAGTCGGGTCGCATGGCGCGGATCTGCTTCGCCAACGCGGCGACAAAGGTGACGAGCAGCGCGACGGAGGCCAGCGCTGCCAGCGTGTTCAGCCGGATGGTGGTGGCGTTGGCGGCAGCGAAGCGACGAATCTCCGCCGCGGTCGCCGTGCCGGGGTCGGGCGTCGACTCGGGGGCGAAGCTGGCGAGGCTGACCCCGAACAGGGCGAGCCCGAAGGCCGCTGCCTGTCCGAGCGCACGGCGTGACTGGGGTGAACCGCCCTCGGACGCAGAGCTTCGTCGTGTGGCCGTCGTCGTACCGGGTTCCTGCTCAAATGTGCCCATGCTTCAAAGGTGCTGAGGGTTGCCCCCGGACCGCGTCCGCCTTGGGTCGCGACGAGATCCTCCTCAGGTCGTGTCTGTCCCGCAGACCCTCCAGAGCGGAACTGCACGTGAGTACCGTTGCAGAGATGACCGGTCTGGACATACCTCGGCCGACGCGCGTTGAGGGCGCCCTGGCGGCGGTCCTGCTGTGCTTGTCCTTGACCGAGGCACTGTTCTCCGACGAGCAGCCTGCACCGACAGCCTTACGGTTGCTCGCCGCCATCGTTGCGCCGGTGGCGGTCGCGATCTCACGGAGCTGGCCGGAGGGCGCGGCGGGCACAGCCATATGCATCCAGGTCCTCGACTCGCTGCCGAAGTCCCCCTCCGGAACGCTCGGCACCGGCTTCGCGTTGTTGGTGATCGCGTTCGGCCTCGCTGCGTGGGCTCGTCAACCGTGGTTGTGGCTGATGGCGTTGGTTGCCGCTGCCACGATGCGCGACCTTCGCGCAGTGGACTTCCAGCCCACGAACGCGGTCATCGACTGGGCCTTCTTCGGTTTCGTCGTCGTGGTCGGCGGTTTGGTGCGCCGCCGCACCGAGGAAGCCCAAGCGCTGACCACCAGACTGGAGCTGGCCGAGGTTGAGCGCGAGATCCGGACCACGCAGGCCATCGCCCGGGAGCGTGCCATCATCGCCCGCGATCTCCACGACATCGTGGCGCACTCAGTCAGCCTGATGGTGGTGCAGGCCGGCACGGCCCGCCCCATGGCGCAGCGGATCGACCGAGAGCTCTCGCAGGTCCTCGAGACCATCGAGCACACAGGCCGCCAGGCACTCACCGAACTGCGGCGGCTGCTGCACGTCCTGAGAGCCGAGGACGAACCTGACCTGGTCCCCCTTCCGGACTTGAGCCGGTTGGACGACCTCATCAAGGCCGTCCGTCGCGCGGGTGTCGATGCCCATGCGACCGTCACGGTCCCCGAGGGCGTCTCCCCGGGCGTGGCGCTGTGCGCTTACCGCACGGTCCAGGAAGGGCTGACCAATGCGATGCGGCACGCGGGCGGATCGCGCGTCGACGTCGAGGTGACGGCGGGGGAGCGGACCTTGCGGGTCCGTGTACACGATGGCGGCGGAGTCGAAACGGCCCGCCACCTCGGCGCGGGAACCGGCCTTGCCGGTCTGCAAGAACGGGTGCTGCTTTGTGGTGGCCAACTGACAGCCGGCCCGGACGGGCCAGGATTCTTGCTGACCGTGACGCTGCCGATGTCAGATCCCGCCCCGCCCATCGATGCCGGACCGGAGCCGTGGAGGGGGAACGACTCGTGATTCGGGTGCTGTTGGTCGATGACCAGCACCTCGTCCGGGAAGGCTTCGCCCGGCTCCTGCGAGATGTGCCCGACATCGAAGTCGTCGGGGAAGCGGCCGACGGCGCATCCGCCGTGACCCAAGCACTCGAGACCCAACCAGACGTGGTGCTGATGGATGTGCGCATGCCCGGCATGGACGGTGTCGAAGCCACCGCTCGAATCGTGAGAGCGGGAGAACGGGTTCGCGTCCTGATGCTCACGACGTTCGACCTCGACGAAGCAGTCCATCGCGCGCTCCAGGCAGGCGCTAGCGGGTTCCTGCTCAAGGACACCCCATACCAGCAGCTCATCCACGCCATTCGGGTCGTATCCCAAGGCAACTCGGTCCTCGCGCCCTCAGTCACCCGGCGGCTCATCGAGTCACTCGCCCCGCCCCGCCCGCAGCGCACCGCGTCGGACGCGGAACGGCTCAGCCGGCTCACCGATCGCGAGCGCCAGGTGCTCGCCCTGATCGCCGAAGGCATGTCGAACGCAGAGATCGGCCGGAACATCTTTCTCAGCGAGGCCACGGTGAAAACCCACGTCGGCCGAGTACTGAACAAGCTCGGCTGCCGAGACCGTGTGCAGGCCGCCGTCTTCGCCTTCCGTACCGGCTTCGCAGCCCGAAGTTGAGCCAATTCCGTCCGCGCGACGCAGCGCGGGATGGGCGCCACCAGGTCGACCGACCTCGAGGATCTGCGAGGCACGGCACGCACCTCATCGGCACGCACCTCATCGGCGCGCTCCCAATCGACGACGCGACGCGGTTTGTGCCTTGGCTCTGGGGAGCCGACAGCACCACCCGCAATGCACTGATGCCGAAGGGAGCAGAGTTCGGATACGAACTGCGTTCTTCTCGACACACGAGCATTCAGATCATGCCCTGACGCGGCGGTATGCCCGCGGTTGCACGATGGCGCCCGGAACGGTCCGGTTGGCCTCGCGTGGGGTGTGTTCAGGGCTCGTCCACCACCACGAACCCGTGCTCGTAGGCAGCAACCGCGGCCTGGGCCCGGTCGCGCAGACCCAACTTCGCAAGGATCCGGACCACGTGCGTCTTGACCGTGGAGGGGGAGACGAACAGCTCTGCCGCTATCTCGTCGTTGCTGAGACCACGGGCGAGAAGGCGAAGTACGTCCAGCTCCCGCGGGGTGAGCGTCGACAGCGCCTCGGGTATGTCGCCGGTGCGCCGCGCGGCCGGCATCGAGGCGAACCGGTGCACCAGGCGTTGGGTGAGGTCCGAGGACAGCATGGTCTCGCCCGCGTGCACCTCGCGGACGGCGGTGGGCAACCGCCGCAGCGGGGTCGTCTTGAGCAGGAAGCCGCTCGCTCCGAGTCGGAGAGCGCCGAAGACGTATTCGTCGAGGTCGAAGGTCGTCATCACGATGACCCGCACCGGCCAATCAGCGCCCCCGATCAGTAGGCCGGTGGCCGTGATCCCGTCCATCCCGGGCATCCGCACGTCTATGACCACGACGTCAGGCCGGAGGTTCCTGGCCATCTGCAGGGCCTCCTGGCCGGTGCGAGCCTCGCCTACCACGGTGATGTCGGTCTGGGCGTCGAGCATGATGCGCTGGCCCTCGCGGACCTCTGACTGGTCGTCCACCAAGACCACGCGGATCACTGGGCTCCTCCCCGCCGCGCCTTCGGATCCGGGGTGATTGGTGCAGACCGCCTCTGGGCTTCGAGCGGGAGGATGGCGCGCACCCGCCAGCGCCCTGCGTCTGGTCCAGCTACGAGGGTGCCGCCGTAGAGCCGCACACGTTCCGCCATCCCCTGCAGGCCATGGCCACCCGTGCTCGCGCGCTCGGTGAAAGTTCTGCCCGCATCGTCAATCGTCACCGTCAGCGAGTCGTCCTCGCCGCGCACCGCGACCGACACGTCGGAGCGAACCCCATGTTTCAACGCATTGGTCAGGCTCTCCTGGACTACGCGGTAGGCGGTGACCTGTAGGCCGGGCGTGACGTCTCGGACCCCGAGCGTGGTGAGATGGGCAGGAAGCCCCGCCTCGCGCACCTGACGAATGAGGGCGGGCAGATCCGCGAGCTGCGGCTGTGGATCGAGTCCAGGGTGGTCTCCCCCCATCAGGTCGAGGAGTCGGCAGAGCTCTGAGGCCGACTGCTCCCCGGTTTGTTGGACGGACTCGAGCAGGCTGGAGGCGCGGGTGGGGTCGGCGTCGAGGAGAAGCTGCGCTGCACCAGCCTGCACGGTCATCACGGCCACCGCGTGGGACACCACATCGTGCAGTTCACGGGCCAACAGGCGCCGCTCCGCGTAACGCTCGGCCGCATCGGCAGCAGCCTGCTCAGCCACCGCACGGATGCGAGCCGCTCGCAGCACTTGGCCAGCCGCCGCCGTTGCCGCGAACACGGCCAACACCCATACGAGGTTCCCAGCTTGCTGGCCCGGGGGTGCGGGCACGACGGCCGTCGAACCTACCGCCGCACTCACGACGACGATGGTCGACGGCACCGCCACAGGAAGTCCTCGGTAGGCGTTGACCGCGTGGACGGCGACGAGTTCGGCAAGGGTCACGAACAACCCATCGACTAGCACGATCGGCTGCGTGGCGAGCGGCAGCAGGATGACGGCAAGCGCGCCGACCATTGCCACGAGGGGTGCCTCGCGACGCCACGCGAGTGGAACGGTTGCGACGACGGCGACCGCAGTACCAACGTCCCGCGGACCGTTGGCAGTGTGGGTAACCCAGACCTCTGTAAGCGCGGCCACGAGCAGCCCCGCAGCCAAGAGGACGTCTCCGAGCGGCGGTCGCGCGGGCACGCCCATTCCCATGTCTTCGAGGCTAACGGCAAGGCGGCCATCCGGCGTCCCCTTGCGGGTGGACGCTCTCCTCCGTCAGGACGACACCGCTCGCGCAAGGTCGATCTGCGGACCGATGCGCCCACCGCTGGCCCAACCTAGCGTCACTGTATGACCACTGAAGCCGCTCCTGGCACCACCGCCGGCACGACCGATCCAAGGAGCCCGACACAGTCGGCGTCACGGCTGCGACGGGTGCTGTTCACCGTGGTCGGGGGGCTTGTTGCCCTCGCCCTGCTCACAGCGGTTCCCAACGTTCTCGCACCTTGGGTGAACATCGACATCGAGGGGCTCTCCGACCCCGCCCACGCGCGCTGGAGCCTCGCCCTCGAAGGCGCCATCGACCTGCTCGTCGTGGTCTGCATGATCGTGTCGCTCATCCAGCCGTCGCGCTCGGCCGTCCTGGTCCAGCACGTGCTGCTCACCGCACTGTTGGCGGCTGCCGTGCTGGTGCCTTTCGCAGGGCCAACCTTCCTCGTCACGGCGACCATGGTCCTGCTCTTCGTGCTCGTCTACCCCTACCCGTCAGCATTGCTCACCGTGCGGTCGGGGCCCGGTCCCTCGGCGGGCCTCCTGGCGATGGCCGTTGCATCGGCCGGAGTGCTCGTACCGATCGCGGTACAGGCGCTGCGCGCGCAGGCTGTCCTCCCGCGCGGCTCGGGAGCCGACTTCAATGTGCAAGCCACCAATGCCGAACACCTCCTGGTGCTCGCACTCGCGGGGTTCCTCGTCGCCACCCGACGGCCCGGCTGGACAGTGCTGGCTTCGGCGGTTGCCGTGACCTATGGATACCTCGGAGTCGCGTCACTCGCGCTCCCCGACCAGCCGGACAGTTGGCGCGTTGTTGGTGGATGGGCCTCACTCGTGTGGGCCGCATCGCTCGGCTCAGCCACGGTCTTGGTGGCACGTCGCGCGGGTCGGGTGCACAGATAGGCAGTCGTCGCCGCTGCCGCAGACCTACCCGTGGTTGCCGACCTATCGGTGACTCTCCGGACAGTCGTCGAAGCAAACTGCCTCACCGTTGGAGGAAACGCCATTGGTCAGCCGTAAGACCTGCTGCGGACGGGCGATGTGGAGGTAGGCCCGGCCATGCCGGATGAAGGGGTCAAAGGCGATGTCCGTTGGTGATGACAGCGGCTGCCACCGGCGACACTCGTCTCATCGGGCGTGGTCGTGCAGGGAGAGGAAGCTGTCCTGCTGAAGGAGGTCAAGTCCACCTTCCTCGATCCACCTGGCGCTGGCGCGGTGGGCCCGATGGATCAGCCCCGCGGCTTGGCTGAAGTCGGCTGCCGAAATGGAGACGGGGCACAGGGGTGGGAGCACCCGGATCGTTGTGCCCCTTGGGGGTTGGTGGACTTCGGCGATGAGTCGCTGTTCGATCAGCAGGGTGAGGGCGTGGACGGCCACTCCGATCGCTGACCGTGGCGGGTGGGACAGCGCACAGGGAACTCCCGTGGGGAGGACGTAGACCTCGGTGGCACCCAAGCGGACGGCGTGAGCGACACCCGAGGGGGAGGCGAAGGCCCCGTCGATGAGCCATCGGTCGTTGAGCCAGATGGGCGGATAGATGCCGGGGACTGCCGCACTGGCGCGGACGGCGTCGACCGGAGAGCCGGAGGAAATCAGGACTGCGTTGCCGCTGAGCAGGTCGGCGGCGACCATGTGCACGGCGGTGGCTGCGTCGCGGAGGTCTTCGATGTCGCAGTGCCTGGCGACCAGTGCGGCCAGCTGTTCGCTGCTGCTGAGGGCGGGGCTTCGGCCCAGCACCCCGTGCACGACGTTGCTGGGTCGGACCGGGAAGACGTCTTGTCGACGGAGCTGCTGCCAGAGGCGAGCCAAACGTGTCAGGGAGTCCGTGGACATCCCGTGCTGGGCGACCCACAGCGCGTTGACGGCGCCGGCGGAGGTCCCGACGAGCAGGTCGGGTCGGATGTCTTGTTCGGCGAGCGCCCGGAGCATGCCGACTTGGACAGCTCCGAGGCTGCCTCCGCCGGAGAGGACGAAGGCGGTGCTCATGGCGCGGCGAGCTCGTGCGCGGCGCCCGCGTGCCTGCTGGTCGTGGTGCTCACTCACGCGCTCTTCAGCAATGGCTGTCCTGGGTCCGCCAGTTTGCTGGGGTCTACAGTCGCTCGGTCCCGAACCAGGGTTTTGATGTCGTCGATCGTGTCCCACATGTTGACGTGCATTCCTGCAGACACCCTTCCTTCGGTCAGCCAGAACGCCATGAAGGCGTTGTCGGCCGGGTCGCCACGCAGCACTGTCTGCGCGCGGGTGCCGGGCAGGATGTGGCCGGCATACTCCAGGCCGATGTCGTACTGGTCGGAGAAGAAGTACGGCACAGCGTCGTATGCCACGTGCTCGCCGAGCATCGACCGGCCGGCTGCGAAACCGCCGTCGTGGGCGTTGGCCCAGTGGTCCACCCGGATGTGTTCCTGCAGGGAGGGGTTGAACCAGTTGGCGACGTCACCGGCGGCGAACACGTCGGGCGCCGAGGTGCGCAGTGACTCGTCGCACTTGATGCCGTTGTCGACCTCGAGGCCGGCGTCCGCTGCGAGGCGGGTGTTGGGGCGGATGCCAACCCCGACGACGACGGTTTCAGCGGGAATCAGGTCCCCTGAGGTGGTGATGACGCCCGTGACGGCCCCATCCCCGGTGAGGCGTTGGACTCCCTCACCCAGCCGGAAGGCCACGCCGTGGGCGGTGTGCAGGTCGACGAAGTACTGCCCGGTCTGGGCGCCGAGGACTGCGTTCAGAGGTGTGGGCTGGTGTTCGATCACGGTCACGTCGCAACCGTGTCCTCGGGCCACGGCTGCCACCTCGAGCCCGATCCACCCGCCGCCCACGATGACCACGGGACCGCCGGACCGCAGCCGGTCGCGCAGGCTCGTCGCGTGGGCCAGGGTCCGCAGGTAGAGCACGTTGGTCAGGTCAGCACCTGGCACCTCGAGGCGCCGTACCGACGACCCGGTGGCGATCAGGAGTCGGTCCCAGGTCAGCTCGCTGCGGTCGTCAAGGGTCAGGGTGTGCTCCTTCAGACCCAAGCGGATCGCCTCCGTGCCCAGTCGCAGGTCGACCTGTCGCTCGGTGTACCACTGGGCTGGGTGCAGCCGGGCTGTGTCCGGGGCGACGGTGCCGGCCAGGACGGCCTTGGACAGGGGTGGGTGGTCGTAGGGCAGCGTCGCCTCGTCGTCCACCAGGACCAGAGGCCCCTGGTGGCCGCCCTCGCGGATGGCCTCGACCGCCCGTACCGCGGCGAGCCCGCCGCCGACGATGACGAACCTCTCGTCGCCCATCATGGTCTGCGGGTCAGGTCGAAGAACTCCTGGCGGGAGCGCGGGTCCTCGCGCAGCCTTCCGTGCAGGGCCGAGGTCAACGTGGTGGTCCCACTTGCCTGCACGCCCCGCATGGACATGCACAGGTGCTCGGCCTCGACGATCACTCCCACACCTTGGGGTTCGAGGTGCTCCTGGAGCCAGTCGGCCACCTGTTGGGTGAGCCGTTCCTGAACCTGCAGGTCGCGAGCGAACAGCTCCACCACCCGGGCCAGCTTCGACAGTCCCAGAATGCGGTCGGCGGGCAGATACGCGACGTGCGCCACCCCGTGGAACGGCAACAGATGGTGCTCGCACAAGGAGTGGACCGGGATACCCCGGGCGAGAACGAGCTGGTCGTATCCCTCGTCATTGGGAAACGTGGTCAGGTCGAAGGCGCGCGGACTGAGCAGCTCGGCATACGCCGCCGCCACTCGCCGCGGGGTGTCGGCGAGATGAGGGCTTTGCGGATCCCGGCCCAAGGCCCGGAGCAGGTCGGCGGCTGCCCGCTCGACCCCGGACTGGTCCACCTGACTCCGGCCATGGACGACGCGGAGCCGGGCTGCCGGCGCGGCGCTCATGCGTGGGCCTTCGCCAGGCGGGCGAGGGCGACTGCCGCAACGAAGAGCCCGAAGTCACGCAGGGCCACGTCGTAGTATCCCGACAGCGTGAGCAGGTTCACGATGATTCCACCGAGCCAGGCCGCGACCAGCCAGGCGCCCCAGCGCGGCGCGATCGCGACCGCGAGACCGGCGACGACCTCCACGACCCCGACGGCATACATCGCCTGGGTGCCGGTCCCGGGCACCAGGTCGTTGATCCACGGGGCCAGATAGGTGTCCCACTGCACGAGCAGGTTGGTGAACTTGTCCAGCCCGAACAAGATGGGCGCCACGGTGAAGACCGTGCGCAGCAGGAAGAAGGCCTGGAATCCAGGGTCGCGAGGGTCGTGGCGGCTGGCCGTGGTGCTGCTCGTACGGGCCTCGCTGGCGTGTGTGGTCATGACAGTTCCCTTTCTAAAAGAATTGATGATTAACCATAGAACGCGTTGCGACTAGCGTCAACGGATCTTTGCTTTAGACTTGCGCTGTGAACGCAGACCCATCGGACCCGATCGCTACCGTCGCCGTGCTGGACGAACCGACGCGACGACGGCTCTATGAGTACGTGGCGCGCGCCCGAGGCCCCGTGGGCCGGGACGAGGCCTGCGCCGCCACGGGGATCAGTAGACCGACGGCGGCATTCCACCTCGACCGGCTGGCCGACGAGGGTCTCCTGGACGTGCTCCATCAGCGGCTGTCCGGACGAAGCGGCCCGGGCGCCGGTCGGCCCTCGAAGCTCTACCTGCGGGCACCAGGAGAGGTGGAGGTGTCGCTGCCTGCTCGACGTTACGAACTGGCCGGCGAGCTCCTCGCGTCGGCGGTCGAGGAAGCCGACACTGCGGGCAGGCCCATCCGCGAAGCGTTGGCGACCCGGGCGTACGCAACGGGCCGACAGATGGGCCAAGAGGTGGGTGGCACGGCCGAGAGCAGCGACCCTGTACCTGTCCTGGAGAAGTATGGCTTCGAGCCACGAGCCGATGAGGGGTCGGTCAGGCTGGGCAACTGTCCGTTTCACCGACTCGCCCAGCAGCACACCGAACTGGTCTGTGGGATGAACCTGCACCTGGTCGAGGGCCTGATCGACGGACTGGGATGTTCGGAGTACGAGGCCACCCTCGCCCCGAGCCCCGGCAGCTGCTGCGTCGTGCTGCAACCCGCAGCTACGGGTTGACCGCGCAACACCGTGCGCGTGCCGGGTCCGACTACGTCGGCTACGGGCGAGCGGTGGCTGGCGTCCCAATGGTGCCAAGGGACTTCGTTGTGTACGACCTGCGCTTCCTCGACGACTCCCCGGGACCTTCGGTACCACGAGGAGGCCAGCCTGATCCGTTTCGATCGGGCGCAGTACTACGACCGCAACGGGAAGGCGAACAACAAGCAGCTCGGGATCACGTACTCCGACGAACAGCTGCTCGCGTACGTGCGGAACATCTGTACCGTGCTGCTCACGCGGAGCGGGTGCGACAGGTCGAGTTCCGGGACGAGCCAGGCGTGGGAGACGTTGCCGCCCTCGATGATGCGGGTGGCTATCCGCCTTCGGACATCTCCTGGAACTTGCCGTGCCAGTTGTGGTACCAGACGTCGCCCGTGACGGCGTTCACCGAGAGCATTCCCTCGATGCGGCCTTGCCTGAGGGTGTGCAAGGTGTAGTAGCCGGGGAAGGCTTCCGCGTCGGCGACGGTGAGCCCGTCGTGGTCGTCGGCCCACTGCTTCGCAGCCTGCTCGGCCTGCTCGGCGTCGAGTCGGGCGGGTGCGGCGGCGCGGGACATCG
>JBDSKZ010000030.1:0-34308 GCA_039916625.1 Pedococcus sp. | reverse complement strand
TACGTCGTCCGCGAGGCCACCGGGACCGGCGGCACCACCGACGTCACCGGTGATGTCACGGGCACGATCGCCATGGCCGGCGGCGCCGGAAAGGTCGCCCTGGTCAACCAGGCCGCAGCGCTCAGCGGCTGCGGCGCGAAATCCACCGGCACGGGTGCGTGTTCTGAGCTGCCGCAGGTCGTGGACTTCGTCGGTTTCGGCTCCACGGCCAACGACTACGCAGGCTCAGGGCCGACGCCCGCCCCGAGCAACACCACGTCGGTCGCCCGCAACGCGGCCCACGTCAACACCGCGAACAACGCAGCGGACTTCACCACTGCCGCCGCCACCCCGGTGGCCTGTGGCGACGCGTGCATCCCGGTCCCGACCGGGCCTCGTGCTGCCACCATCGCCGAGGTCCAGGGCCCTGGCGCGACCTCGCCGCTCGTCGGCGAGACGGTCATCGTCGAAGGCGTCGTCACCGGGGCCTACCCGACCGGTGGTCTGCGTGGCTTCTTCCTCCAGACCCAGGGCACCGGTCCCGAGCCTCGCACCGACGGCGCATCCGACGGGGTCTTCGTCTTCCAGTTCGGCGACCTCGACGCCGACGCGGTCGTGGGCAACTTCGTCCAGGTCACGGGCAAGGTCAGCGAGTTCGGTGGCCTCACCGAGATCTCTGCCGACGGCGCCGACGTCGTCGACGCGGGCAGCGACTTCAGCCCCGTCCAGGCGCTGGGCACCTCGTGGCCCACCACGGACGCCGCGCGGGAGTCCATCGAGGGCATGCTCTTCGCTCCCACCGGCGCCTACACGGTGACCAACACCTTCGGCACCAACCAGTACGGCGAGGTGGGTCTCGCGGTCGGCACCAGGCCGCTGCTGCAGAGCACCGAGGTCGCGACCCCCGGCTCGGCCGAGGCCAAGGCGGTGGACGCCGACAACGCGGCGCGCAAGGTCACCCTCGACGACGGTTCGTCCAGCAACTTCACCGCGAGCAGCTTCTCCGCCGCCTCCTGTGGTGCGCGTCCCGTGCCGTGCCTGCTCAACGGTGACCAGACCCCGGCCTACGTGTCCAACACCAAGCCAGTCCGCGTCGGAGCGGCGGCGACGTTCACGGCCCCGGTCGTCGTCGACTACCGGTTCAACCTGTGGCGCTTGCAGCCGACTGCGCCGGTCGTCGGCCCGGAGAACGCCGGCTCGCCGGTGACCTTCGCCAACACCCGGACCCCGGCGCCCGATGCGGCTGACCTCAGCCGGCTCGGCCGTCCGGACCTCAAGGTCGCGTCGTTCAACGTCCTCAACTACTTCACCGACCTCGGCGACGCCGACCCGTCCTGCCTTGCGTACTACGACCGCGACGACAGTGGCGACACGGTCCGCACCGGCTGTGACCGCCGCGGCGCCTGGGACGCGGCCGACCTGGCCCGTCAGCAGGAGAAGGAGGTCAGCGCCATCAACTCGCTCGATGCCGATGTCGTCGGCCTCATGGAGATCGAGAACTCCGCCAAGTTCGGCCACCCACGCGACGAGAGCGTGTCGCGCCTCGTGGCTGCGCTCAACGCCGGCATCGACCGTGACGACCGCAAGAACGGCAAGGGCCCCGGTCAGGAGCGGTGGGCCTTCGTCCCTTCGTCGACGGAGCTGCCGTCCGTCGAATCCCAGGACTTCATCACCTCGGCGGTCATCTACAAGACGAACGCCGTCCAGCGGGTGGGTGCGTCCCGCGCACTGGGCACGGCCAGCGAGCAGGGCCAGGCGTTCGCCAACGCCCGTGAGCCGATCGCCCAGGTGTTCAAGGCCAAGCACGGCAAGGGCGACAAGTTCCTGTTCGTGGTCAACCACTTCAAGTCCAAGGGCTCGCCCGGGCCCTTCCCCGGTGACGCCGACTCCGGCGACGGCCAGGGGTCCTCGGTGACCTCGCGCATCCTGCAGGCGCAGGCCTTGCGGGACTGGGTGCCCACAGCACTGGAGCAGACTCGCACCAAGGCCGTGGTCATGGCCGGTGACTACAACTCCTACACGCTCGAGGACCCGCTCGACGTCCTCTACAAGGCGGGCTACACCGACGTGGGCTCGAAGTTCGACCCGGGCCAGTACTCCTACTCGTTCGCGGGGCTGGCCGGTTCGCTGGACCACGTCCTCGTCAACGCAGCGGCGCTGAAGATGGCGACGGGCGCCGACCACTGGAACATCAACTCCGGTGAGTCCGTGGCCCTGGAGTACAGCCGGTACAACTACCACTCGACCGACTTCCACGACCCGGGCCCGTACCGGTCCTCGGACCACGACCCGGTCGTCCTGGGGCTCAAGGCCTTCGTGAAGTAGTCGTCCGAGCACGGAGAAGCGCTGGTGGCGGGTCCACCCCCTCGGGGGTGGGCCCGCCATCGCTACGCTGGCGACCGTGAGCGAGACGATCAAGGTGGCCGTGGTCGGTGCAGCCGGACGGATGGGCGCGCAGGTGTGCCAAGCCGTCGAGGGTGCTGACGACCTTCTGCTGGTGGGCCGGTTCGACCAGGACGACGAGCTCGGGGAGCTCGCGGGAGCGCAGGTCGTCGTCGAGTTCTCCGTGCCCGAGGCCTCGCCCGCGAACGTGGCGTACTGCGTCGAGCAGGGTGTGCACGTCGTCGTGGGAACCACCGGCTGGGATCCGGCGCGCCTGCAGACGCTCCGTGACACGCTGGTAGACCACCCCGGGGTCGGTGTCCTCATCGCCCCCAACTTCGCCATCGGCGCGATCCTGATGATGCGCTTCGCCCAGGAGGCCGCCCGCTTCTACGAGTCAGTCGAGGTCATCGAGCTGCACCACCCGGCGAAGGTGGACGCGCCCTCCGGCACCGCTGCGCGCACCGCGTCCCTCATCGCCGCGGCCCGTGCCGAGGCCGGCGTCGGCGACGTGCCGGACGCGACCACGCAGGACCCGGACGGTGCGCGCGGAGCCCGGGTCGACGGCATACCGGTGCACTCGGTGCGGTTGCGCGGCCTGGTCGCCCACCAGGAGGTGCTGTTCGGCGGGGTGGGGGAGATGCTCACGCTGCGCCACGACTCCTTCGACCGGGCGTCGTTCATGCCCGGTGTCCTCGCGGGTGTGCGCGCGGTCGGTGACCACCCCGGGCTCACCGTGGGCCTCGAGCACGTCCTCGGTCTGGACGACTGAGTGCGCGAGAAGGTCACTGCGCTGGTGACCCTCGTGGTGCTGGCGTTCTACTCCGCGACGATCGGCTGGCGGGGCGTCGCGCTCATCGGCGATGGTCGCCCGGCCTCGGTCCTGCTCGGCCTCGGGGTCATCCTCATCCCGCTCGTCGCCCTGCTGGCGATCCTGCCTCTGGTGCTGATGGCCCGCGACGGGTCGCGAATGATGGCCCAGGCCAACGAGTCCGGCGCTGACGGTGCCTGGGCGACCGAGCTCGAGCAGGCCGAGTCCTGTCGCGTCGCCAAGGACCGCAAGGGTGAGCAGACCCACTACCGCGCCGCTGTCCGCGCCTGGCGCGCCACCCAGCACTGACCTGCGTCGTGGCACCGAGCAGCTCGGGTATGCCGCGTGCTCGACACCGCGCGGTCCGTGCCCCGTCCTACGGTGGGGGCATGCACCGTTCACGCATCGGCATCGTCCTCATCGACCACGGCCCGGAGCACTACGACCAGAGCCTGGCGTTCTGGTCCGGGGTGCAGGGTGTCCGCCCCACCCAGGAGGGGCCGTACGCCTCGGTGGGGGAGGTCGGCGGCCTCAACCTCGAGGTGCAGCGCCTCGACGAGGGCGGTCCCCGCGTCCACCTCGACATCGAGTCCGACGACGTGCCGGCAGAGGTGGCTCGACTCTGCTCGCTCGGGGCCGCGGTCGTCGAGCAGCGCGAGGGGTACGTCATCATGGCGGACCCCGGCGGCGTGGTGTTCTGTGTCGTGGGGATCCAGACCGGTGACCGGTTCGTCGAGGACGCCCTCGAGTGGCCCTGACCCCGGCCAGGCGGTCCGGCGGTCATGCGGGCAGGCTCGCTGGCCGTCCGGCCTAGGGGAGCCCCAGCAGGCGCAGCCCGGCGGCGACGGCCGCAGCGAGCACCACGACGACGATGAACGGAGCTCGCAGCAGCAGCGCCGCGATCGCCACTGCGACAGCGGCCGCACGCGAGTCGAGGACGATGCCGCCCGAGGTGCTGGTCAGGGTCTGGACGCCGACGAGGGCGGCGAGCAGCGCGATCGGCAGTGCCGAGGTGACCCGCGTGGTGCGTTCGCCGTCGAGCCACGTGGCCGGCACGAGGTGGCCCACGTACTTGAGGACGAAGGCCAGTGCGGACGCGAGCAGCACGGCGCTCCAGGTACTCATGGCTGCTCCTGCTCGCCGACCCAGTGGTGCGGCGGGGGCGGGTCCCGGTGGGCCCGGTGCCACAAGCCTGCGGCAAGGGCGGTGCCGGCGGCCACGAGCACCGGCACGCCGGGGGGTGCGTGGGGGACGAGCAGGACGGCGATGACCGCGGAGGCTGCAGCGATGGCGAAGGCGTCCGCCGACCTCAGCCGCGGCCAGAGCAGCGCGCAGAACGCCGCTGCTGCCGCGGCATCGAGGCCGTAGGTGCGCGGGTCGCCGATCGCGTCACCGGCCAGCGCGCCGAGGAGTGTGGCGAGGTTCCACAGGACGAAGACGCCGATCCCGGTGGCCCAGAACCCCAACCGGCCGGCGGCCGCCTCGGGTTGGGCGACCCCGACCGCGGTCGACTCGTCGATGGTGAGCTGGGCAGCGACCAGCCTGCGTGGGCCACGCACACCGAGAAGGCGCGAGACCTGCAGACCGTAGAGGCCGTTGCGCACACCGAGCAGGGTGGAGGTCACGATGGCTGCGGGTGCTCCGGCCGGGCCCGCGGCGAGCACCCCCACGAAGGCGAACTGCGAACCGCCGGAGAACAGCAGGAGGGACAGCGCCTGGGTCTGCGGGATCGACAGGCCGGCCGCCACGGACAGCGCGCCGAAGCTGATGCCGTACGCCCCGGTGGCCACCGAGACCGAGAGCGACTGACGAAGTACGGCCCGGCGTCGCACCGGCGCGAGGACAGCGGTCACGGTCGTCGCCCGGTCATGCGCGGGTGACCGCGGTCATGGGGCGGCGGACTCGCCGTCGGGGCTGATGTCGGCGACGAGGCGGACCTCGCGGGCGGTGTCGCCCTCAGGGGAGACGACGCGGTCGCGGAAGGCGCCGTCGGGATGCAGGCCCGAGGCCGTGAGGAACGCGCGGGTCTGCTCGTCGGTGGCCAGGACCCAGGCGTGCATGGTGTCAGCGCCGGCGCCGCGCAGCGTGTCGACGGCGGCGTTGAGCAACCGCGACCCGTGCCCGGCGCGACGAGCCTGCGGGTGGACACCGAGCGCGGAGACCTCGCCGGTCGCCTGGGAGGCGTCGGGGTCCTGGCTCGGGCCGATCGAGGCGAACCCGACGACCTGGTCGCCGGCACAGGCCGCGAGGAGTCGGTAGACCCCTGCCGGTGGGGAGGACAGGGACTGTCGCCAGGCGCTCGCGAAGGCACCCGGCTCGAATGCCGCCAGCACGTCCTGCGGCACGACCTGCGCATACGCCTCGCGCCACACCACGGCCTGCACGAACCCCACCGCCGGTGCATCGGTCTCGCGGGCGGTGCGCACGCTCGCGTCGGCCAGCGGGCCCCGGGTCTGGTCGTGCTCGTGCGGGTGGTCGTGCGCGGGGCTCATGGCGGCCATCCTCGCACCCGGCCCGACAGTGGCGGTGGCTCGGTCCGGACAACCCCCGCGGGGCCGCTCGTCGGCGACCCCCTCAGGGGCGTTCGCAGGTGGCCCTGTCAGGGGCCTGGGCAGGTGACCCTGTCAGGGGCGTTCGTAGGTGACCCAGCTGAAGCCTTCGCGGTCCTCGCGTGCCGTCTCCTGCCACTGGGCCGGGTCGATCGCCGGAAACCGCACATCGCCCTCGGGGGACTGGTCCACCTCGGTGATGAGGAGACGGTGCGCCCACGGCATCGCCTCGGCGTAGACCTGCCCGCCGCCGCACACGAACACCTCGTTGACCGGGCCGGCGAGGGACAGCGCCTCGCTCAGGGAGTGCGCCGTCTCCACATCGGCGTGCGACCAGTGGGCCTGGCTCGTCACGACGATGGTGCGGCGCCCCGGCAGGACCCGGCCGATCGAGTCGAACGTCTTGCGCCCCATGATCATCGGGTGGCCCATGGTGGACCGCTTGAAGAAGGCGTAGTCCTCGGGCAGGTGCCACGGCATGTGGTTGTCGGCGCCGATCACGCCGTTGCGACCGACCGCCGCGATGAGGGTCACGTTCGTCATGCCGACAGGGTATGCCGTGGGTGGCCGGCTCAGACGGCGATGGGTGCCTTGATGGAGGGGTGCGCCTCGTAGCCGACGAGCTCGAAGTCGCCGAGGTCGAACTCGTCGATCTGCCTGCCGGGTGCGATCTGCATCTGCGGCAGGGGCAGTGGCTCGCGGGACAGCTGGAGCCTGGCCTGCTCGACGTGGTTGGAGTAGAGGTGCGCATCGCCGAGGGTGTGCACGAAGTCGCCGGGCTCGAGGTCGCAGATCTGGGCGACCATCATCGTGAGCAGGGCGTAGGACGCGATGTTGAAGGGCACGCCGAGGAAGACGTCGGCGGAACGCTGGTAGAGCTGGCAGGAGAGCTTGCCGTCGGCGACGTAGAACTGGAACATCGTGTGGCACGGCGGCAGCGCCATCGAGTCGACGTCGGCGACGTTCCACGCCGAGACGATGAGGCGTCGCGAGTCGGGGTTGGTTTGGATCGCGTCGATGACCTTGGCGATCTGGTCGACGTGGCCACCGTCCGGGGTCGGCCAGGACCGCCACTGGTAGCCGTAGACCGGCCCGAGGTCACCGTGCTCATCGGCCCACTCGTCCCAGATCGAGATCCCCCGCTCCTGCAGCCAGCGGACGTTGGAGTCGCCGCGCAGGAACCACAGCAGCTCGCCGATGATCGACTTGAGATGGAGCTTCTTGGTCGTGAGGACCGGGAACCCCTCGGAGAGGTCGAAGCGCATCTGGTAGCCGAAGACCGAGCGCGTCCCCGTCCCAGTCCGGTCGGACTTGTCCGTGCCGGTCGTCATCACGTGGTCGAGGAGGTCCAGGTACTGCTGCACGACGGCAACCTAACATCGCTCGGCGACGCGCCCCGGCGCCATACCGAGGGTCGGTCAGGAAGCCTCGGGGCGATAGCCTGCGGGTATGAGCACAGCGTCACCGTTCGGTCGCCTCCTGACAGCCATGGTCAGCCCGATGCGGCCCGACGGCAGCCTCGATGCCGAGGGTGCCAAGCGGCTCGCCGAGCATCTCGTGGAGAGCGGGCACGACGGCATCGTCGTCAACGGCACCACCGGCGAGTCCGCCACCCTCAGTGACGACGAGAGCCTCGAGATGGTCAGCCTCGTGGCCGAGGCCGTGGGGGGACGCGCCGCCGTCGTCGCCGGGGTCGGTTCGAACGCGACCGCACACAGCGTCGAGATGGCCGCCCGCGCCCAGCACGCCGGCGCGACCGGGCTGCTGCTCGTCACGCCCTACTACAACAAGCCGACGCAGGCCGGGGTGGTCGCGCACTGCCGTGCGGTGGCCGGGGTCACCGACCTCCCGGTGATGCTCTACGACATCCCGGGCCGCACCGGCATCCCGTTCGAGCCCGAGACCCTCGTCGAGCTGTCGACCGTGCCGACCATCGTCGCGGTGAAGGACGCCAAGGGGGACCTCTGGGCTTCCACGCAGGTCATGGCCACGACCGACCTCATCTGGTTCAGCGGCGACGACGTCCTCACCCTCGCCCACCTGGCCCAGGGCGCCGTGGGCACGGTGTCGGTGGTGGGCCATGTCGCCGGGCGTGAGTATGCGGCGATGATCGCGGCGGTGGAGCAGGGCGCCCTCGGCACCGCCCGGGAGATCCACCGACGGCTCGTTCCAGCCGTCAACGTCATCATGAGCACCTCGCAGGGAGCCATCATGGCCAAGGCAGCGCTCGTCGAGCTCGGCGTCATCGAGCACGCGACCGTGCGCCTGCCGCTGGTGGAGTCACCGCCGGAGCACCTCGACCTCCTGCGTGCCGGCCTGTCGGAGTCGGGTCTGCTGTGAGGCACCCCCACCCCGAGCTCACCCTGCCCCCCGAGCTCGACCCCAACGGTGTCCGTGTCGTCGCCCTCGGCGGCCTGGGTGACGTCGGTCGCAACATGGCCGTCATCGAGCACGCCGGGCAGCTGCTCGTCATCGACTGCGGGGTGCTGTTCCCCGAGGACCGACACCCGGGCGTCGACCTGATCCTGCCCGACTTCGAGTACATCGAGGACCGGCTCGACCAGGTCCAGGCGATCGTGCTGACCCACGGTCACGAGGACCACATCGGTGCCGTGCCGTACCTGCTCAAGCTCAGGCGCGACATCCCGATCGTCGGCTCGACGCTGACGCTGGCGCTGGTCGAGGCCAAGCTCAAGGAGCACCGCATCACCCCTGCCACGCTCGGCGTGAAGGAAGGGATGCGTGAGGAGCTCGGCGTGTTCGACTGCGAGTTCGTTGCCGTCAACCACTCGATCCCCGACGCGCTCGCGGTGTTCGTCCGTACGCCCGGCGGCACGATCCTGCACACGGGCGACTTCAAGATGGACCAGCTGCCGCTCGACCACCGCCTCACGGACCTGCGCGCGTTCGCGCGACTCGGCGAGGAGGGCGTCGACCTGTTCATGACCGACTCGACCAACGCCGAGGTCCCCGGGTTCACCACGCCGGAGAGGGACATCGCCCCGGCCATTGACAAGGTCTTCCGCAACGCCGAGCGACGCATCATCGTGGCGTGCTTCTCCTCGCACGTGCACCGCGTCCAGCAGGTGCTCGACGCCGCGGACAAGGCCGGCCGCAAGGTCGCCATGGTCGGCCGCTCGATGGTGCGCAACATGGGCATCGCCGCCGAGCTCGGCTTCCTGCACGTCCCTGACGGCGTGCTGGTCGAGGCCAAGAAGCTCGACAACCTGCCCGACCACGAGGTCGTCCTCATCTGCACGGGTTCGCAGGGTGAGCCGATGGCCGCACTGTCGCGCATGGCCAACCGCGACCACCGGATCGACGTGGGCCGAGGCGACACCGTCCTCATGGCCTCCTCGCTCATCCCCGGCAACGAGAACGCCGTCTACCGCGTCATCAACGGCCTGATGCGCCTGGGCGCGAACGTCGTCCACAAGGGCAACGCCAAGGTGCACGTCTCGGGTCACGCCAGCGCCGGTGAGCTCCTCTACTGCTACAACATCGTCAAGCCCCGCAACGTCATGCCGGTGCACGGAGAGTGGCGCCACCTCGTGGCGAACGCCGACCTCGCAGTGCAGACCGGTGTGCCGCGCGAGCGCGTCGTGCTCGCCGAGGACGGGGTCGTGGTCGACCTCGTCGACGGCAGGGCGAGCATCGTCGGGGCCGTCGACTGCGGTTACGTCTACGTCGACGGGTCGTCGGTCGGCGAGTTCGACGAGGCGCTGCTCAAGGACCGCCGCATCCTGCGCGACGAGGGGTTCATCTCCGTCATCGTCGTGATGGACTCCGCCACCGGCAAGATCGCCGCCGGCCCCGAGATCCAGGCCCGCGGGTTCGCCGAGGACGACGAGATCTTCAGCCAGGTGCGCCCGAAGATCGAGCAGGCCCTGGCCGAGGCGACGGGCAACGGGGTCACCGACTCCCGCCAGCTCGAACAGGTCATGCGCCGCGCGGTCGGCAGCTGGGTCGGCGGCAAGATCCGTCGCCGCCCGATGATCATCCCCGTCGTCATCTCGGCCTGACTCCACCTGCGGTGAAACGGCGGGTTGCTACCAGGGGCGGGTGGGGGACAGGTCGCGGGTGTCGTCCACCGGCAGCCAGCCTTCGTCCGAGTGCTCGTATGCCGCCTGCGGACCACGCGCGGCGAGGTCGGCGACGGCGGCGAGCAGGCGCCGTACATGCTCGGCGGTGGTACCCAGCCCGACACTGGCCCGGATCGCCGTCCCGGAGCCGGCGGCATACGGGTCTTCGAGGAGGGTGTCGACGCACAGGTGCGCGCAGAACTTCCCGTCCCGCACCCCGATCCCGTGCTCGGCTGACAGGGCAGCAGACACCAGCGAGCTGTCGAGGCCGTCGATGGTGAAGGTCGCCACCGCGACCCGCTCGTGGTCCTCACCGAACAGCGAGTAGGTCTCGACGCCGGTGATGGCGCGCAGACCCTCGAGCAGGGCCGTGCCCAGCACCCTCTCGTGGGACTCGACTGCTTCGGCCCCCGCGCGCAGGGCGTGGCAGGCGGCGGCGAGGGCGATGGCGCCGATGACGTTGGGGCTGCCCCCCTCGTGGCGGGCCGACCCGGTCTGCCAGGTGACGCCCTGCTCGGTGACGGCCTTGCTCGCGCCACCGCCCGCGAGGTACGGCGCGGCCGCGTCCAGCCAGTCCGCGCGCCCGGCGAGGACGCCGGCACCGAAGGGTGCATAGAGCTTGTGGCCCGACAGGACGACGTAGTCGACGCCCAGCTCGGCGAGGTCGACACGGCGGTGCGGGGCGTACTGCGCGGCGTCGAGGACCACGCGCGCCCCGGCCTTGCGGGCGATGGCTGCGAGCTCACGGATCGGCCACACCTCGCCGGTCACGTTGGAGGCCCCGGTGAGGACGACGAGGCGGTGCCGACCGTGGCGGTTCGCCAGCGCCGTGCGCAGCAGCACCGCGGCGTCGGCGGGGCTGCCGGGGACGGGCAGGCGCGTGGTCTGGCGGGCCTGCCACGGCAGCAGCGCAGCATGGTGCTCGGTCTCGAAGACGAAGACCTGGGTGTCGCGCGGCAGCGAGCGGGCGAGCAGGTTGAGCGAGTCGGTGCTGTTGCGGGTGAAGACGACCTGGTCGCCCTCGCGGGCGCCGACGAACCCCGCCACCTCCTCGCGGGCCTGTTCGTACCACGCACTGGTCACCTTGGAGGCATAGCCGTTGCCGCGGTGCACGGAGGAGTACGTGCGCAAGGCGCTGTCGACGGCGGCCTTGACGCTGACCAGGGACGGGGTCGAGGCCGCGTGGTCGAAGTTCGCGTAGTCGGTCGGGCCGGCCAGCGTCGGGACGACCAGACCCGCGGACACGACGGCTGGCAGCCCGGCGAGCTGGTCACCGGTGGTGACCAGCGGGGGCACCGCGCGCAGGTGCTCGCGGGCGTGGGCCAGGGGCGCGGTCCGACGCAGGGCCCGGTCAGGGGTGCTCTCGGGGATGGTCGGCGGGGTGCTCGCGATCGACATGGAGGTCAGCTCCTGGGTCCGGTGGGACCCGGGCTGTGCTCGGGTCCGCGGCTTGCCGGCTGCTGGTGCAGACGGCCCGGTCGTCACCCGGAGCACCCCACCGCGGTGGAGGGTTGCTGGTCAGCAAGCCGGGGCTACGCGCTGACACTCATGACCTTGGTCACGACGGTAACGCTGGTCCTGCCGTCGCTTCCATCGGTCGGACGGTCCTTCTCGGCATCTGAGACCTCGGGTGAGCTCTCAGGTGCCACCGGTCGGGGGCCTGGCGTGGTCCCGGCGGTGGGTGTCGCGATGATCTGACGGGACCTGCGCACCGTCTGCCCCCAGACCTTGGTGCGCCTGCGCCGGCGACCAGCAGTGGTGGCTGGTCGTCGGTGTCGGCCCCGCCAGATGCAGGTTCAGCGTGGCAGGGGTGACCGCACGGCGTCGGTGTTGTCGGCGCGGGCTGCCCGAACCGGTGGTACGGGTCCGGCTGTTCGGGGGAGCGGGCGTGGTCCCGGCAGTTCCGGACCGGCTCCAGATCGCCGCCGGTGCAACGCGTGTGACGCGTGTGTCTGGTGTGGCCTTCGCGTAACCTGCGGACCATGGCCACACGTCCGTCCACCTCGACGCGCTCCCCCTCGGCGGGGCAGCCGCGCAAGGGCACCGCCACGCGACCCGCCAACCGTCGCACCGCCACGCCCCGCAAGCAGCCGGCCCGAGGCAAGGCCAGCGGGGGTGGCCTGCCCCTGCCGCTGCGCGCGGTGCGGGGCACCTGGATGGGTATGGCCCACGTGGCCGGCGGCGCGGTCCGCCGGGTCGGCAACGGCGCCCGCGACCTCGAGCCCGAGCACCGGCGCGACGGGTTCGGCTTCCTGCTCCTCGGTCTGGCCATCGTCGTGGCCGCCCGCGAGTGGTGGGCCCTGGACGGCTCGGTCGGCGACGTCATCCATGCCGTCGTGGCCGGCACCTTCGGCCGTGTCGCGTATGCCGTGCCGCTGGCTCTGCTCTTCCTCGGGATCCGGCTGCTGCGAGCCCCTCGGGAGGACGGCGCCAACTCCCGCATCGGGATCGGCCTCGGGGCGCTCGCCTTCGCAGCGTCCGGCCTGAGCCACGTCGCCGCCGGCATCCCCACCCCACCGCAGGGGGCAGACGGCATGCGGGACGGCGGCGGCATCATCGGCTTCCTCGCCTCGAGCCCGCTCCAGGCCGCGGTGTCGGTCTACGGCACCGTCCCGATCCTGCTCATGCTCGGCTTCTTCGGCCTGCTCGTGATGACCGCGACCCCCGTACACATGATTCCCGAGCGCCTTGCCGAGCTGCGCGACCACCTCCTGCACCGTGGCGTCGCTGACGAGCGGGTCGCTGACGAGCCGGTGGCCGACGAGTCCGAGAAGCCCAAGCGCCGTCGCCGTGTCATCGAGCCCGAGGGACCCCTGGACGGCGACGAGGCGTTCGAGAAGGCCGCGCTGGTCGTCCCCGCCGGCAAGGGCGGACTGCGCCCCGGTGAGAAGCGCCCGACCGCACCCGGCGTCCTCGCCCCCGGTGCGACGGGTGCGACGAGCGGGGCCGGAGCAGCCGCCGCTGCAGCGGTGCCCGCCCGCCAGGTTGCCGAGAGGGTCGCGCTCGAGGCGCCCCCGACCACGCCGCTGCCGCAGCGGGTGGAACAGCTGGCCCTGGCCGGCGACATCACCTACACGCTGCCCGACAACGCCCTCCTCGAGCCGGGCTCGCCCCACAAGGCGCGCAGCGCGGCGAACGACCGCGTGGTCGAGTCCCTGACACAGGTGCTCGACCAGTTCGACATCGATGCCCAGGTCACCGGCTTCAGCCGGGGACCGACGGTCACCCGCTACGAGGTCGAGCTCGGCCCCGGCATCAAGGTCGAGCGCGTCACGGCGCTGTCGCGCAACATCGCGTATGCCGTGGCCTCGGCCGACGTGCGCATCCTGTCCCCGATCCCCGGCAAGTCGGCGATCGGCATCGAGATCCCTAACACCGACCGCGAGAAGGTCAGCCTCGGTGACGTCCTGCGCAGCCAGGCGGCCCGGGGCAACGAGCACCCGATGGTCATGGGGGTCGGCAAGGACGTCGAGGGCGGCTACGTCATCGCCAACCTCGCCAAGATGCCCCACCTGCTCGTCGCGGGCGCCACCGGCGCCGGCAAGTCGAGCTTCGTGAACTCCATGATCACCTCGATCCTGATGCGCTCGACACCCGACGAGGTCCGCATGGTCCTGGTCGACCCCAAGCGGGTCGAGCTCACGGCATACGAGGGGATCCCGCACCTGATCACCCCGATCATCACGAACCCCAAGAAGGCCGCCGAGGCCCTGCAGTGGGTCGTGCGGGAGATGGACACGCGCTACGACGACCTCGCGCAGTTCGGGTTCAAGCACGTCGACGACTTCAACAAGGCGGTCAAGGCCGGCAAGGTCAAGCCGTTGCCGGGCAGCCAGCGGGTCATCCACCCCTACCCCTACCTGCTCGTCATCGTCGACGAGCTCGCCGACCTCATGATGGTCGCCCCGCGCGACGTCGAGGAGTCGATCGTCCGCATCACCCAGCTCGCCCGCGCCGCCGGCATCCACCTGGTGCTCGCGACGCAGCGTCCGTCGGTCGATGTCGTCACCGGCCTGATCAAGGCCAACGTGCCGTCCCGCATGGCGTTCGCGACGTCCTCGCTCGCCGACAGCCGCGTCGTCCTCGACCAACCGGGTGCCGAGAAGCTCATCGGCCAGGGTGACGCGCTCTTCCTGCCGATGGGGTCGAGCAAGACGATGCGCGTGCAGGGCGCCTGGGTCACCGAGTCCGAGATCCAGGACGTCGTCAAGCACGTCACCGCCCAGCTCAAGCCGAACTACCGCCAGGACGTCACGGTCGTCGCGGCGAAGAAGCACGTGGACGACGACATCGGTGACGACCTCGACCTGCTGCTCCAGGCGACCGAGCTCGTCGTGACGACGCAGTTCGGGTCGACCTCGATGCTGCAGCGCAAGCTGCGGGTCGGGTTCGCCAAGGCCGGTCGCCTCATGGACCTGCTCGAGTCGCGGGGTGTCGTCGGGCCGTCCGAGGGTTCCAAGGCCCGCGACGTCCTCGTCAAGCCGGACGACCTGCCCACGACGCTCGCGCTCATGCGCGGCGACGAGGTGCCGGACCCGGACCCCGTCTTCGACGGTGAGGCAGTCGCCGCTGCGTCGGGCGGGGTCGAGCACACCGACGAGGTCCCGGTCGGTGCGCCGACGCCGGGGTCGACGCCGGGGTCGACGCCGGTCTACACCCCCGGCTACGCCCCGGACGCGAGGTACGACAACGACCCCGTGGCCGCGCAGTTCGCCGGCCGTGACGAGGTCGAGGAGTCCGGCGACGCCTGGGAGCTGACAGGACGCGACTGAGGTTGCGCTCGGCCGACATCCCCGCGGCGCCTCCCTGTGGCGATGTTCTGGGGTGCGCGGAGTCGACTCCGCGCACCGAGGTGCGACCTCGCGCACCTGTCACGTAGTCGCAGTGGTCACGCGATACGCGCAGTGGAGGGGGGCACGCGGCATACGCGAAAGGACCCCGACCAGCGGACCAGCCAGCCGCACCACGGACGACAGCACCGCACCGGGACGCCGGACGGAATGGATCGTGCGCCCCTTGACGTTGGCCCCCTCGTGACCGCCGCACCCCAGACCCTGACCGACGACCAGACCCAGAGCCTTCCCGACACCGTCGTCGACACTGCTGCCGCAGCCACCAGACAGACCTCCAGCGCCGCCCGGCCGCCCGCTGGCGCCCTGCAGCCGGCTCCGACAGGCCGCGCCTACCTGCGATTCGTCCTCGTGCTCGGTGCGCTCATCGCCATCGGCCCGCTGACCATCGACACCTACCTGCCGGCCCTGCCTTCGATCACGCGGGACCTCGGCGCGTCCGAGTCGGCCGTCCAGTTCACCCTCACCGGCATCTTGCTGGGTATGGGGCTCGGCCAGCTCCTCGTCGGACCCCTCGCCGACGCCGTGGGCCGCCGCCGCCCGCTCATCGCCGGACTGGCGCTGCACATCGCCGCCTCGATCTTCTGTGCGTTCGCCCCGACGATCGAGCTGCTCACCGTCGGCCGCGTGTTCCAGGGCCTCGGCAACGCCGCGGTCGCCGTGGTCGCGATGGCGATGGTGCGTGACCAGTTCGCCGGCGCGGCCGCCGCCACGATGTTGTCGCGCCTCATGCTGGTCATGGGCCTGGCGCCCGTGCTCGCCCCGACCCTGGGTGGCGCCATCCTCCAGGTGACTTCGTGGCGCGGGGTCTTCGTCCTGCTGGCCGTCGCCGGGGCGATGATGGTGACGCTGGCGTCGTTCGCGCTGCGAGAGACGCTGCCGCCGCACCGCCGCCGCAAGCTGGCGTTCCGCCCCGTCGTGGCGACCTACGCCTCGCTGCTGCGTGACCGGACCTTCGTCGGCCTCGTGCTCATCAGCGGCCTGATGTTCGCGACGTTGTTCTCCTACATCGGCGGCTCGTCGTTCGTGCTCCAGGACATCTACGGCCTGAGCGTGGCGCAGTTCGGCCTGGCGTTCGGGCTCAACTCCCTCGGCTTCCTGACCGGCTCGCAGCTGAACCCGTTCCTGCTCAAGCGCTTCGAGCCCCAACAGATCGTCCGCGCCGGGGTCTCCATCGGAGCCGTCGCAGCGCTGCTCATGCTCGCTGCTGCAGCCACCGGGTCGGGCGGGCTGGTGCTGATCCTGACCCCGCTGTGGTTCATCCTCTTCGCGTGCGGCCTGACGCTGCCGAACACCCCGGCCCTGGCGCTGACCCGTCACGGCGAGGCCGCAGGGACGGCTGCCGCACTGCTCGGTGCGTCGCAGTTCGTGATCGGTGGCGCCGCGGCTCCGTTGATCGGCGCGATGGGCTCGGACTCCGCCGTGCCGATGACCTTGGTCATGGCCATCACCGCCACGCTCGCTCTGGTCGTCGCCACGCTCACGCTGCGGGTCCGCGTCCCCCGCGCCTGACCCTTCGTCGTCCTCGCCTCCGCGGCGGTCTCTGCCAGACGCTCGTTCCTGGCGAGACGCCTGGTCCTGGCCAGGAGCTCGTCCCTGGCGAGATCTCAGTGCCCGGTCGGGAATCGGCGCACGGCCGGGCCTGCTCCGGGGTCGGTGGCCGCGGCCTCGATGTGCGCCATGAGGGCGGCCAGCGGCGGGGGCGCCTGGTGTGGTGCCATCGCTGTCGCGAGAGCCTGGGCCACCAGGACCTTGCGCCCCGAGGTGGTGCCGGCGAACCGTCGCAGCTGGTCGGTCACCGGGCGACCGGTCCAGGTGGGCTGCCGTCGGAACGTCGCGAACTGGTCCAGCAGCTCCAGATCCGCCAGCACGTCGATCACGCGGTCTGCCCCCAGCGCGCGGATCAGCTCGTCCTCGAGGTCCTGGTCGCAGACGTGGAAGCCCAGGGCTGCCATGTCCTGCACCGAGGCGACGGGGTGGCCGATGGACCGCAGGGCCCGGGCGAAGAACGAGGCTTCACCGGCGTCGCACACGCCGAGGACGCGCTTGACGCCCTGTGGGGATCCGTTGTCGGCAGGGGCAGGGGCAGGGGCCGGGGCCGGGGCAGAGGCAGGGGCAGCGGCGGAGCCGTTGACGAGGTGGGCGAGGTGCCTGCGGATGTTCGTGACCCCGCCCATGTCCACGAGGTCCAGCTGACCGACTGGTACCGATGGTGGCCGGTCCTGCAGCAGCGCGCGCACGGCCGCGACATCGCTTCGCCCTTCGAGCAGGACGACGAGACGCTGCGTCGACATGACCGTCAGCATGGCATCCGGCTCGCGCTCAGGCAGGCGGACGCACTGCGAGCAGCGGCGTGCCTTCGAGCAGGTCGGCGTAGTCGTGCGCCACCCGGTCGTCGGTGTCACGCCTCGCGTCGAGCTCTGTCGTCTGGGTCATCGGGGTCGGTTCCCCTCGAGGTCCTGGCCCAGGCCGCCGCGGATGGCGTACCTCTGACAGTCGGTCATGCTCTCGCCCTGCGCCGTCATGCCGAGCGGGTTGACCTTGCCGTCGGCGCTGACGAGCGCGCCCAGGAGCCAACAGGTCTCGGGGTCGGAGAACGTGGAAGGGAAGGAGCTCGACGAGGTGTTGACGGACTGCTCGAGCTCGTCCATCCGCACGCCTTGGCGGTGGTCCACCCAGAGGAGGGCGACGAGCACCAGCGCGACGAGAGCGAGAGCGAAGCCCCGGGTGACGGGACGGCGCAGGCTGTCGATGGGGTGCTCCCGGCCAGCTGGGTAGGGGCCCGGGCGTGGTCGTAGCAGGCGAACGGTGCAGCGATCGCGACGACGAAACCCTAGGGTGGGCGCCATGCACGACGCGATCAAGGCCGTCCGTGGCCACCCCAGCGGGGTGCTCCTCGCGGCCCAGCTCCTCGAGGTCCTCGCCTACCCCTTCGCGGCCGACACCCCTGTCGGTCGGGCGGTCATCGGCCTCTTCGGCGTCCTCGTGCTGTCGGTGGCCGTGTATGCCGTCCGGGCCACTCCCGCACTGACCTGGGTCGCGGTGGTCCTCGGGGTGCCCGTCGTCGCCCTCACCGTTGCTGAAGGCCTGTTCCCCACCAACCTGCAGGTCGTGCTGTGGTCGGCGCTCTTCCACGCCGCCTTCTACGGCTACACCGGGTACGGCCTGATCCGCTACCTGTTCGACGACTCGTGGGTGACCCGGGACGAGATCTTCGCCGTCGGGGCGAACTTCACCGTGGTCTCGTGGATGTTCGCCTACCTGTACATGGCGGTGCAGGTGCTCTACCCCAACTCGTTCACCGCGTTCCAGGGCGAGGGGCACCGCACCTTCCTCGAGCTGCTCTACTTCTCGTTCGCCAACCTCACCAGCGTCGGTCTGTCGGACGTCGCGGCCGTCCTGCCGCATGCCCGCTCGGTGGTCATCCTCGAGCAGGTCGCCGGAGTCATGTATGTCGCGCTGATCATCGCCCGTGTCGTGGGCCTGACGATCATGCGCTGGCGCAGCTAGGCCCTCGCACTGCGGGCGTCCCCGGCCGGCCCATCGCCGTCGAGCTCGGCGATGGTCGCGAGGCTGGGGCCGCGCTCGGCCTGGAGCCGACGCGAGCCTTCCTCGGCCTCACGCAGGACCCGGACGATGTTGCCACTGGTGAGCTTGCCGAGGTCGTCATCGGACCAGCCGTGCTCCGCGAGGGCCGCGAGCAGTGCGGGGTAGCAGCTGACGTCCTCGAGCCCGTCGGGCAGCTGGTCGACGCCGTCGTAGTCGCCGCCCACCCCGACGTGGTCGATCCCTGCCACCTCCCGGATGTGCTCGCAGTGCCGGACGACGTCCGCCAGGGTGGCCGTGGGGGCCGGGGCGGCGCGCCGCACGTACTCGTCCGACCACGCCTCGTACGCCGGACCATCGGCGAGGGTCACCCCGTCCGCAGCCGCGGCGGCGACCGCCTCCGCCTGCCAGGCGGCGGCGTCGGGGTTCACGAACCTGGGCACGAAGGTGACCATGCAGACCCCACGGTTGTCGCGCAGCGACTCCAGCACGTCGTCGGGGGCGTTGCGCGGGCTGTCGGCCACCGCCCGTGCCGAGGAGTGGCTGAAGATCGCCGGGACCTCGGCCACCTCCAGGGCCGCACGCATGGTGTCGGCCGAGACGTGGGAGAGGTCGACGAGCATGCCGATCCGGTTCATCTCGCGGACCACCTCGACCCCGAAGCGCGACAACCCGCCCAGGACCGGGGCGTCGGTGGCCGAGTCGGCCCAGGGCACGTTGCTGTTGTGGGTGAGCGTCAGGTAGCGGACCCCGAGGACGTGCAGCATCCGCAGGGTCGCCAGGGAGCTGTTGATGCTGTGGCCCCCCTCGGCCCCCATGAGCGAGGCGATGCGTCCGGACTCCCAGGCGGCCACGATGTCGGCGGCGGTCCGGGCGAAGGCGAGGTCGGCGCCATACCGCGCGACCATCTGGTGACCGGCGTCGATCTGCTCCAGCGTGGCGCTCACCGCGTCGTCGCCGGACAGGTCCGCCGGCACGAACACCGACCAGAACTGCCCACCCACGCCACCGGCACGCAGCCGGGGGATGTCGGTATGGGTCGGGGTGCCCCCGGTGGCGATGTCGAGGCGGTCGAAGTCGTAGCCCACGCGCTCGCGAGCCTCCCACAGCAGGTCGTTGTGCCCGTCGAGGACGGGGTGCTGGCGGAGCACGGCGGCGACGCGGTCGGCGGTGGTCATCACGGCGGTCATGGCGCCACGCTACTCACCCCTAGAGTGGAGGCCATGAGTTCGACCGAGCAGCGCAGCGTGGCCCTGGTGACCCTGGGGTGCACCCGCAACGAGGTCGACTCCGAGGAGCTGGCCGGTCGCCTCGCCGCCGAGGGGTGGCTGCTGGTCGACGACGCGGACGACGCCGATGTTGCGGTCGTCAACACGTGTGGGTTCGTCGCGCAGGCCAAGAAGGACTCGATCGACGTCCTGCTCGAGGCCTCGGCCCGCAAGGGCCACTCCAGGACCCAGAAGGTCGTCGCCGTGGGATGCCTCGCGGAGCGGTATGGCGAGCAGCTCGCTGCCGAGCTCCCCGAGGCCGACGCCGTGCTCGGCTTCGACTCCTATGCCGACATGTCCACCCACCTGCGCGCTGTGCTCGACGGCCACGCACCGGCCCCCCACACCCCGGGCGACCGCCGCCGGCTGCTGCCGCTGTCGCCGGTGCAGCGCCAGGCCGGTGCGGCCGGGGTCGCCCTTCCGGGCCACGGTGGGCCGTCCGGCCCCTTCGTCGAGTCCACGTCGCCCGAGCTGACGTCGCCCGAGCAGGTCACGTCCAGCAAGCCCGTCGACGTCACCATCGAGGGCCCCGTGCCGGCCTCCGGCCCGCGCGTCATCCGCGCCCGGCTCGACGGTCGTCCGTGGGCACCGCTGAAGATCGCCAGCGGTTGCGACCGTCGGTGCGCGTTCTGCGCGATCCCGTCGTTCCGCGGCGCGTTCGTCTCGCGCCGCCCCCACGACATCATCGCCGAGGCACGCTGGCTGGGGGAGCGCGGCGTCAAGGAGCTCTTCCTCGTCAGCGAGAACTCCACGTCCTACGGCAAGGACCTCGGCGACCTCGGCCTGCTCGAGAAGCTGCTGCCCGAGCTCACCGCCGTGCCAGGCATCGAGAGGGTGCGCGTCTCCTACCTCCAGCCCGCCGAGATCCGGCCGGACCTGCTCGACGCGATGGCGTCGGTGCCCGGTGTGGTGCCCTACTTCGACATCTCCTTCCAACACGCCTCGGCCACGTTGCTGCGTTCGATGCGCCGGTTCGGGGGCCGTGAGGCGTTCCTCGGGCTGCTCGGTGAGGTCCGGGCCCGAGCACCGAAGGCCGGTATCCGCAGCAATGTCATCGTCGGCTTTCCCGGCGAGACCGAGGCCGACCTCGACGAGCTCGAGGCATTCCTCGTGGCCGCCCGGCTCGACGTCGTGGGCGTCTTCGGGTACTCCGACGAGGACGGCACCGAGGCCGAGTCGTACGGCGACAAGCTGCCCGACCACGTCATCGTGGAACGGGTCGCGCGGTTCACCGCCCTCATCGAGGAGCTCAACCTGCAGCGCGCCGAGGAGCGGATCGGCGAGACCGTCGAGGTGCTCGTCGAGTCGGTGCCCGCGGCCGACCCGGACGGTCTCGTCGCAGCTGCAGCAGGTGACGACGACGGCGACATCGACGACGACGACGAAGATGACGACGACGAGCCGATGGTCGTCGGCCGGGCCGCCCACCAGGGGCCGGATGTCGACGGCGTGACGTTGCTGTCCCCCGAGGACTGGCCCGGTGTGACCGTCGGTGACATCGTGCGCGCGGTGGTGGTGGCAACCGAGGGGATCGACCTCGTGGCAGAGCCAGCATGAGCGAGTCGGCGCCACGGCCGGACCCGATGACCGAGCCGCTGTCCACGCCGACGCCGAGCGCCTGGAACATCGCCAACGCCCTCACCGTCTCGCGGATCTTCCTGGTCCCCGTCTACGGCTGGCTGCTGCTCGCCGGCAGTGGGCACAACGCGACCATGCGGTGGTGGGCGGCAGTCGTCTTCGTCATCGCCACGGCGACCGACCGCGTCGACGGCGACCTCGCCCGCAGCCGCGGGCTCATCACCAACTTCGGGAAGATCGCCGACCCCATCGCCGACAAGGCCTTGATGAGTATGGCGTTCGTCGGCCTGGCGTCCCTGGGTGACCTCCCGTGGTGGATCACCGTCGTGGTGCTGGTGCGTGAGTGGGGCGTCACCGCGATGCGTTTCGTCGTCATCCGGCACGGAGTCATGCCCGCCGGGCGGGGCGGCAAGGTCAAGACCGCGCTGCAGAGCCTCGGCCTGACACTGTTCACCCTTCCCCTGACGACCTTCCCCGGCTCCGACGTCTGGCAGCTCGTGGCCTGGCTGGTGCTCGGACTGGCGGTCCTCGTGACGGTGGTGACCGGGCTGGACATCGCCTACAAGGCCCACCGCCTGCGCCAGACCAGCGAACGAGCTGCCATGAAGAGGGCGGCCCGGGCAGCCCGGTCAGCCCGGCGGCGATGACGACGCCCGGCTCGGCTGCCGAGGTCGTCGCCCGGCTGCGCGATGCCGGGCTGAGCATCGCCACGGCGGAGTCGCTCACCGGGGGGCTGGTCTGTGCTGCGCTCACCGACGTACCCGGCGCCTCGGCCGTCGTCCGCGGGGGAGTCGTCAGCTATGCCACCGACCTCAAGACGTCCCTGTTGGGCGTCGACCCAGGGGTTCTCGCCTCGGGCGGGGCCGTGCAGGACCAGGTGGCGCGCGAGCTGGCGCTCGGGGCGGCCCGGGTGTGTGGGGCTGACCTCGGGGTCGGCACGACGGGTGTTGCCGGTCCAGACCCTCAGGACGGGAAGCAGGTCGGCACGGTGTTCGTCGCGGTGGCCCGTTCTGCACAGGCGGTCGACCAGGTCGAGGTCCGCGAGCTCAGCCTGATCGGGGACCGTGCCCAGATCCGGGCCGGCACCGTCACGGCGGCCCTCGCGTTGGTGACCGAGGTCGTCGGTCCATGACCGCCGCGTCGGAGCGGACGAGAGGGACCGACGAGGCGCAAGATGCAGCCCGTGCCCGTCGTCGACCATGGCGTACGGCAAGTTTCTCGAATCCTGCGCGCGCTGCGTCAGGGGCGCGGGGTACCGTGGTCACGTACCCGTTCCGCCGACGACCACGTGAAGGAGGCGTCATGATCTTGCTCCGTCGCGAGCTCGGTGACGTCCTCCGCGAGCAGCGGCAGTCCCAGGGGCGCACGCTCCGCGAGGTCTCTGCCGCGGCGTCGGTGTCGCTGGGCTACCTCAGCGAGGTCGAGCGCGGGGAGAAGGAAGCCTCCTCCGAGCTGCTGTCGTCGATCTGCGGCGCCCTGCGCCTACCGCTCTCAGAGGTCCTCGGCCAGGTCTCCGAGCGGGTTGCCGAGACCGAGGCGCTGACTGCTCCGGTGTCGCTGCCGCGTCCGGCCACCTCGCTGGTCTCCGCCTCCGCAGCCTGACGCCGCCGGGAGCACCACCAGCCGCTCGCGACGCGATGTCGTCACGAGATACGCGCAGTCGACATCGCGCACCCGGAACCGACTTCGCGCACCTGTCGGGTGGGCCGAGTGGGCCTGCGGTGCGCGCAGTCGACATCGCGCACCCGGGACCGTCTTCGCGCGCAGTCGCCCTCAGGTCAGGCGCGGCGGTAGGGCTGCGCTCGACCACCTGAGGAACCCATCGGGCGCTGCGGCCGACCGTCGTCAGTAGGGCCGATGCCGCCCTGACAGCTCGGGCAGTAGAACATCGTCCGCTCCTGCGGCGCCATCCCGATCATGGCCACGCGGATGCCTGCGCCGCACCGTCGGCACGGCCGGCCCGACCGCGCGTGCACGTAGCTCTCCTCACCACGTCGTCGGACGCCGGTGCTGGACTGCACCGCGTGGTGGCGTGCCGTGTCGAGCAAGCGGTGCGCCCGGGCGACGAGGCGCTCGATGACCTCCGGTGACAGCTCGGCGGCTGCGGCCCACGGGTGCACCTTCTCCATGAACAGGCTCTCCGACGCCCACAAGGTGCCGACACCGGCGAGGTTGCGCTGGTCGAGCAGGGCTGCCCCGATGGTCGTGGGGTGGGTACGCAGGTTCGTGCTCGCGAGGGCAGCGTCCCAGTCGGGACCGAGGACGTCAGGCCCCAGGTGGCCGACGACCTCGGCCTCGCGGCTCGTCGGCAGCAGCTCGAGCATGCCGAGCCGCAGGCCGAGCGCGGTCCACCCGCTGGTGCCGACCGCTGCCCGCAGGTCGGCCCTGCGCAGCCAGCGGCTGGTGTCGGCCGGGGACTCGACCCGCCACTGGCCCTCCATCCGCAGGTGGGAGTGCAGGGTCGTGCCGTTGTCGAACCGGTGCAGGAGGTGCTTCCCACGGCTGACCACCTCGGTGGTTGTCGCGCCCCGGAAGTCGGTCGTCGCGATCTCGGGGAACCGCACGTCCCAGAGCGTGATCTCCTGACCTGCCACGGCCTGGTGGAGCCTCGTCGCAGTGCGCCAGACCGTGTCGCCCTCAGGCACGCACGGCTCCGCGAGCGGACGGCGTCGAGGGCGCAGTGCCCGCCCTCATCGGCGCAGCCGAAGTCCGCGTGGCGTGGCGTGGAACCCTGCGTTGGCCAGGGCCGACACGAGCGGGTGCTCGGACCCCAACAGTGCCCCGCCGTCGGCCTTCTCGACGGTCAACCGCCCCAGGGCACCCTCCCGCACGGCCAGGGCCAGGGCGTCGGCGGCGCTCTGGAGGCGCTGCGGGTCGTCGGTCCACGAGAGCAGCGTCTTGCCCCCGCGTTCGACGTACAGGACGAGCTCGCCGTCCACCTGGACCACGAGTGCCCCCGCCTTGCGGCCGGGCTGGTGCCCCTTGCGTCCGCTGCCGCCAGCTGCTGCACCCCTGCCGTTCGCGGCGCCACCGCCAGCCGCTGCTGCTCGGCCGGCCTCGCTGTCGGCAGGGTCGTCCTCGTCGCGCGTGTTGCGGTCCGGCCACGGCAGGGCGGCGCCATAGGCGTTGGCGGGGTCGGTTGCGGCCAGCACCAGGGCGGGTCCCTGTGGGTCGTCGGGGTCGGCGCCGGGCTGGCGGGCACCGGCCCGGATCCGGTCGACGGCCCCGGTCGTGGAGAACTGCGCGGCACCGAGGGACTCGACGAAGTAGCCGCGGCGCACACGGCCCGACTCCTCGGCAGCCGCGAGGACGCGGTAGACCCCGGCGAACCCACCCGGCACGTCCTCGGCCACGACCGAACCGCGCGTCACCACACCATACCGGTCGAGCAGGACCTCTGCCGTGGCGTAGGCGCGCACCGTGGCGTCGCCCTCGGCCTCGGGCAGCAGCGACCAGCGGCCGGCACCGGAGGGCGGGCCGGACCGGGTCGGCAGCGACGCTCGTCCCAGGCCGCGCCGGCCCGACAGGGTGCCGAGCGAACCCTGGCGTCCGGCGTAGCGCGAGGACCGGGGGCCCGCGGTGCTGCGACGGTGGGCGGTGCGGCCGCCGGAGAGCAGGGCGCGCAGGGGGGCGATGGTGTCTCCGCTCACCTTGCCGGCCCACACCAGTGCCCACAGGTCGGCGAGGACCTGGTCGTCGTCGGTGCTGTGGACGGCGTCGGACAGGGTACGGAAGAAGTAGGCGCCGCCACCGGAGAGGGCGTCGACCATCACCTGTTGGCTCTCGGTGAGTGCTTCGCTCGAGGGCGGGGTCATCGTCAGGTGTGCCGTATCGGCAAGGTGCAGGGAGATCCAGCCGTCGTCGCCGGGCAGCGAGCCGTGGCCGCGCCACAGCACCTCGCCGCTGCTGGTGAGCTCGTCGAGGACGGCAGCGGTGTAACCCACCACCCTGGTCGGCAGCACCAAGGTCTCCAGAGCGCTGGCAGGCAGCACTGCCCCGGCCAGCTGCTCGACGGCCCGCAGGAGCCCGTCCCGCCCGCGAAGCCCACCTCCGACCCCTTGCCACTGCGGGAGGAACCGCGCGAGCTCGACCGTCGCGACCGGCTCGACCTCGGCTCGCAGCGCAGCCAGCGAGCGGCGGCGCAGCATCCGCAGGATCTCGGCATCGCAGTAGTCGAGGCCGTGCTTGCCGCCACCGTTCTCCAGGGGCAGCAGCTCGCCCTCGACGACGCGGCCCGAGGCGACGAGGCGGCGCAGCGTGTCGAGGGCGACCGCCGGGCCCACGCCCCACCACGCTGCGACCGTCGCGACCGGGAAGGGGCCATGGGTGCGGGCGAACCGGGCGACGAGGTCACCGAGCGGGTCGGGGACGGGCTCGAGGAAGGTCTGGGGGACTCCCACCGGCAACGAGGCACCCAGGGCGTCACGGAGGCGGCCGGCGTCCTCGATCGCCGCCCAGCGCTCCTCACCGCCGACACGCACGCGGATCAACCTTCGGGCGCCCTCGAGATCGACGAGCCAACCGCCGATCTCCTGATGGGACAACGCCTCCTGGGAACGTCGCTGGATCTCGGGGAGTGACAGCGGCCCCAGCACGCGCAGCAGGTCGGCGATGTCCTCGGCGTCGCGGCAGGCGCGCTCGGGCACGAGTCGCTGGAGCTCGTTCTCGGTGCGGGTGACCTGTTCGGGGTCGAGGAGGTCACGCAGCGACAACCCCTCACCGCGTCCCAACAGCTCGGCGAGCAGGGTGGGGTCCAGCGAGAGGGCGGCGGCGCGCTTCTCGGCCAGGGGCGAGTCGCCCTCGTAGAGGAACTGGGCGACGTAGCCGAACATCAGGGACCGCGCGAACGGCGAGGGCTGGCGCGACTCGACGTCGACGAGCGTCACCTCACGGGACTCGACCGCCCGCATCAGGGTCTCGAGGCCGGGCACGTCGAACACGTCCTGGACGCATTCGCGCACGGTCTCGAGGATGATCGGGAAGGAGGCGTACTGGCTGGCCACCTCGAGCAGCTGGGCCGCCCGCTGCCGCTGCTGCCACAGGGGCTGGCGACGGTCGGGCCGACGCCGGGGGAGCAGCAGGGCGCGCGACGCGCACTCGCGGAACCGCGCCGCGAACAGGGCCGACCCGCCGATCTCGGACGTCACCCGGTCGTGGATCTCCTCGGGGTCCAGACGAACGAGCTCCATCAGCTCGGCACCGACGCCCCGGCCGTCCTCGAACTCCAGGTCGGGCAGCCGGAACACGATCCCGTCATCGCCGTGCATCGCCTGCACGTCGACACCGAACCGCTCACGCATCCGGGCCGAGACGCACAATGCCCACGGTGCGTGCACCTGGCCGCCGAAGGGCGAGTGGACGGCGACCCTCCAGTCGCCGATCTCGTCGCGGAACCGCTCGACGACGATGGTGCGGTCGTCAGGGACGTGGCCGGAGGCCTCCTTCTGCTCGCGCAGGTAGCCGAGGAGGTTGTCGGTGGCCCACTCGTCCAGGCCGGCCGCCGTGACGCGCTCGCGGGCCTTGGCATCGCTGAGCCCGACCACCTCGCGGACGAACGCCCCGACGGCGCGGCCGAGCTCGGCGGGTCGGCCGAGCTGGTCGCCCCTCCAGAACGGCAGCTTGCCGGGCATCCCGGGGGCCGGGGTCACCAGCACCCGGTCGTGGGTGATGTCCTCGATCCGCCACGTGGACGTGCCCAGCGTGAAGACGTCACCGACGCGCGACTCGTAGACCATCTCCTCGTCGAGCTCGCCCACGCGCCGGCCAGAGCCCTCGGACGAGGCGAGGAACACGGCATACAGGCCCCGGTCGGGGATGGTGCCACCCGAGGTGACGGCGAGTCGCTGGGCACCGGGGCGACCGCTGAGGACACCGGTGACGCGGTCCCAGACGATGCGTGGGCGCAGCTCGGCGAACTCGTCGCTGGGATAGCGGCCCGACAGCATGTCCAGGACCGACTCGAGGATCGAGCGCGGCAGTGAGGAGAACGGTGTCGCTCCATGGACGACCTTCTCGAGGTCGTCGACGGTCCAGTCGTCGAGGGCGCACATCGCCACGATCTGCTGGGCGAGCACGTCGACGGGGGTGGCCGGGACCCTCAGCGACTCGATGGCCCCGGCACGCATCCGCTCGACCACCACCGCGGTCTGCACGAGGTCGCCACGGAACTTCGGGAACAACACGCCCCGCGAGACGGCACCGACCTGGTGACCCGCTCGTCCCACGCGCTGCAGGCCGCTGGCGACCGACGGTGGGGACTCCACCTGCACGACGAGGTCGATGGCCCCCATGTCGATGCCGAGCTCCAGGCTCGACGTCGCGACCACGGCGGGTAGCCGGCCGGCCTTGAGGTCCTCCTCGATGAGCGCCCGGTGCTCCTTGCTCACCGAGCCGTGGTGGGCGCGTGCGAGCACGGCTGGGGCCCCGCTGGTCGAACCGGCCTGGGCCATCATCTGCGCCGGCGTGCGCAAGCCAGCGTGGACACGGCGCTCCTGCGTGGCCGGCTCGGGCTCCGGTCCGGCGTCGCCTCCGGCCGCCTCCGCGCGCTCGGCGGCCACGACCTCGAGGCGCTCCTCCCAGATCTCGTTGAGGCGGCTGGTGAGCCGCTCGGCGAGCCGACGGGAGTTGGCGAAGACGAGGGTCGAGCGGTGCGAGGCGACCAGGTCGACGATGCGCTCCTCGACGTGCGGCCAGATCGACGCCCGCCGCTCGCCGCCCGCTGCCGGACCCGAGAGGTCGGTCTCGACCACCTCACCGAGGCTGGACATGTCGGCGATGGGGACGACGACGTCGAGGTCCCACTCCTTGGTGGAGGGCGGACGGACCACCTGGACGGGGCGGCCACCAGCGAGGTATCGCGCCACCTCCTCCACCGGCTCCACGGTCGCCGACAACCCGATGCGCTGGGCGGGGGTGTCGAGCAGGGCGTCGAGCCGCTCCAGCGAGAGGGCGAGGTGGGCCCCGCGCTTGGTGCCTGCGACGGCGTGCACCTCGTCGAGGATGACCGTCTCGACTCCGGCGAGGGCCTCACGCGCCTGCGAGGTGAGGATGAGGAACAACGACTCCGGGGTGGTGATGAGGACGTCGCTCGGGGTGCGGGCGAAGGCCCGTCGCTCGTTGGCAGGGGTGTCGCCTGAGCGGACCGACACGGTGACGTCGGGCTGAGGCAGACCGAGGCGCGTGGCCGCGTGGCCGATGCCGACCAGCGGCGAGCGCAGGTTGCGTTCGACGTCGACGGCCAGCGCCTTCATGGGGGAGATGTAGAGCACCCGGCAGCGTTTGAGCTTCTCCTGCGGTGGCGGGGTGCTCGCGAGCCGGTCGAGGGCCCACAGGAACGCCGACAGCGTCTTGCCGGAGCCCGTGGGCGCGACCACGAGGGCGTGCTGCCCGGAGCTGATCGCCTCCCAGGCTCCGGCCTGCGCGGCGGTGGGCTCGCTGAAGGAGCCGCGGAACCATTCCGCGGTGGCGGGTGAGAAGCGCTGCAGGACGTCGGGAGCCATGTGCTGCACAGCCTGCCACGCAGCACCGACACCCGCCGTTCGGCTCGTATGGTGCGTCGCCCGCCCCGGGTACGTGCACGATGTCGGCGGCCGGGTGCACAGTAGGCAGACCGCGCGGAGCGGTATCAGACCGGCGGTCACGGCGGTGACGTGCGACGAGGACTCAGGAGCAGACATGCGGGTGGGACGCAGGACCAGGACGACGATGGTGACGACGCTCGCATCAGCCGTCGCGCTCCTTCCCTGCGCAGCGCAGGCAGGGGCCGCCACGGTAGGGCTACCGGCGCAGGCAGGCCCTGCCACGGGGCAGTTGCAGGTCCAGGCAGCGAGCGTGCCCACGCGGTCCGCGCCGGCCCAGGAGGTCTTCGCGCGGATGAGCGCGGCGCAGCGGGTCGGTCAGCTGTTCATGGTCGGGACGCCGGCCACCGGGGTGAGCCCCGCGGTCGCCTCGGCCATCAGCCGCCAGCACGTCGGGTCCGTGATCCTCACCGGTCGCAGTACGGCGGGGGTCACGGCCACGAGAGCCGTCACGAGCTCGCTGCAGTCCAGGGCCACCACGGCAGCCACCGCCGCGGTGCCCCTGGCCATCGCGACGGACCAGGAGGGCGGCCTCGTGCAGGTGCTCAAGGGCACCGGCTTCTCGACGATGCCGTCAGCGCTCGTCCAGGGGCGGTCCACCGCGTCCTCCCTCAGGTCCTCGGCGACGACCTGGGGTCGACAGCTCGCCGCTGCCGGGGTCAACGTCAACCTCGGACCAGTGGCCGACACCGTCCCGAGTGCGGCCTTCGCCCCGCGCAACGCTCCGATCGGCGCGTTCGACCGCGAGTACGGCTACACGCCCTCGACCGTGGGTTCCCATGCAGCGGCCTTCGCATCAGGCATGCGCGCTGCCGGGGTGATGCCGACCGTCAAGCACTTCCCGGGTCTGGGGCGCGTCACGGCCAACACCGACACCACCGCCGGGGTCAAGGACGCGACGACCACGCGCACCGACCCCTACGTCACTCCTTTTCGCACCACCGTCGCCGGCGGGGCGGAGTTCCTGATGACCTCCTCGGCCATCTACACGAAGATCGACGCCAGCCGACCAGCGGTGTTCTCGCCGACCGTCGTGGGCGCCATGATCCGGCACGACCTGGGCTTCGAGGGAGTCGTCATCTCCGACGACCTCGGTCACGCCCGGGCCGTGGGCGCATGGACCCTGGGCGAGCGTGCCGTCGACTTCATCACCGCCGGTGGCGACATGGTGCTCACCGTCGACGCCGCCCAGGCACCCGCGATGGTGTCGGCGGTTCTGGCCAGGATGTCGTCCAGCTCCACCTTCCGCGCCCAGGTCAACACAGCGGCCCTGCGCGTCCTCACCGTCAAACAGCGGATGGGGCTGCTGCGCCCGAACGGAGCGGTCCGGGCGACCGATGTCGACGAGGACGCCGGATCCGACGTCGTCGGGCGGGCCGACGACGGCAGCCTGCGGCTGCTGCGCAGTGACGACCGGGGAGGCTGGAAGACCACCACGAAGCCGGTCGCCCCGTCGTTCGCCACCGCCAGCCTGTTGCTGAACGCAGGTGACCTCGACGGCGACGGTCATACCGACCTGCTCGCCAGACGCTCGTCCGACGGGGCGCTGCTCCTGCATCGCGGCACCGGTCGAGGCGGGTTCGGCGCCGGCACGGTCATCGGCACCGGATGGGGCAGCCTGACTGCGGTCGTCGCCCCCGGGGACGCCAGCGGTGACGGACGACCCGACCTGCTCGCGCGCGATACAACGGGCCACCTGCGCCTCTACCGCTTCGGTAGCGGCGCGACCTTCCTGCCCGGCCACACGGTGGTCGGCAGCGGGTGGGGTGGTCTGGACCAGATCCTGGCCGTCGGGGACTTCGACCGCGACGGCCACCCGGACCTGGTGGCCAGGGTGGCGTCCGACGGTGCCCTTCGGCTCTACCGAGGCACGGGGACTGGCACTGGCACCGGCACCTTTCGCCCTGCGGTGCAGATCGGCACCGGCTGGTCGGGCTTCAACACCCTCGTGGGGCCGGGCGACCTCGACGGCGACGGGCTCGTCGATGTCCTCGGGCGCCAGCCCTCGGGAGCCCTGTTCCTGTATCGCGGGACCGGGACCGGGCTGCGCCCCGGGGTGGCCGTGGGCACCTCGGCGGGGATCGCTCTCTTCGGCTGACCCCCAGGGTGCCTAGACTCGCGGGGTGCGACTGAGCAAGTTCTGGGACCTGATGAACGACGAGTTCGGCGAGGGTTATGCCAGCTCCTTCGCCCGGCACCACGTGCTGGGCGTGCTCGGTGACCGTTCGGCACTCGAGGCGCTCGAGGCCGGCGAGAGCCCGCGCAACGTCTGGGCGGCGATCTGCGAGGCCATGGACGTGCCCGAGGCGCGCCGCCTGGGCGTGGAGCGAAAGCCCGCGCGGTGACCTCCCGGGACTGGGTGGCGTGCCGGCTCGTCCTCGCGCCGATGGCCGGGGGCCCCAGTACGGTCACCCTCGCCGCTGCCGCCGCCGAGGGTGGCGTCTTTGCCTTCCTCGCTGGTGCCTACCTCTCACCTGCTCGGCTCGCGGCCGACATCGACGCGCTGCGCGCGAGGTCGCCGCATCCCTTCGGCGTCAACGTCTTCGCGCCCTCCCCGGACCATCCTTCGATGACCGAGGACGCCCGCCGGTATGGCGCGCTGCTCGCTCCGTGGGCCGCTTCCGCCGGTGTGCAGCTCGGGGAGCCGACGTACGACGACGACCTGTTCGCGGCCAAGGTCGACGTCCTCGTCGAGGCGGCACCGGCCGTCGTGAGCTTCGCGTTCGGCTGGCCACCGGCCGAGGCGGTCGAACGGCTGCAGGCCAAGGGCACCCTGGTCTGGGTGACGGTGAACGACCCGACCGAGGCGGACTGGGCCACCGAGCTCGGTGTCGACGGACTGGTCGCCCAGGGTTGGGAGGCAGGCGGCCACCGGGGTGGTCCGGTCGACACCGGGGAGACCCAGCTGCCGGTGGCTGACCTCGTGGCGCAGCTCCGGGGGCGCACGAGCCTGCCGGTCGTCGCCGCTGGTGGCGTGGTCGACGGGCGGCGGGCTGCCGAGCTGCTGGACCTCGGTGCGAGCGCCGTCGCCCTGGGGACCGCGTTCCTGGCCTGTCCCGAGGCCGGCACGGCTGCGGTGCACGTCCATGCCCTGACCCACCGCGACCACACCGTCATGACGCGCGCCTTCACGGGACGCAGCGCCCGGGCGCTCGCCACGACGTGGACAGAGCTGTTCCCCGCGGCTGCTCCCGCGGCATACCCGCACGTGCACCACCTGACCGCGCCGTTGCGCGCGCACGGGAAGGCGACCGGGGAGGCTGAGCTCGTGCACCTGTGGGCGGGCACGGGCCACCGCCGGGCGCGCGCCCTACCGGCCGCAGAGCTGGCGCGGTCGCTCGTGGTCGAGCTGGCCGCCGCGCAGCATCGGTGAGCCCAGCGCCGACCAAGCGCAGCTCGTGACCCCGCTTCGCGTGCGCGACGTCCTCGCCGGCCACTTCCTGGCGATCACCGGACACCCCGTCATCGCGATGAGCCTGTTCATGGTGGTGGCGGCCCTGCTCCACGGGTTCGACTCGTGGTGGGCAGTGGCCTGCCTGCCCATCGGCGTCCTGACCGGAGTCGCTTTCACCACAACGATCTTCGCGTGCACCGCCACCCAGGAGGGCGACTCCCGATGGCTCGAGCGCCTCCTGCTCTCCTGCAACGGCGCCCGCCAGCGGACCGCCTCGGGCAGGCTCGGGTCGTCCCGCCTAGCATCGGCGGCATGGATGGATCCCAGGACGTCGTGCGGTCGGCGCCCTTCGCCGACCTCGACCTGTTGACGGCCTACCGCCTCTGGGCGCTGCGCTCCGACGTGTTCGTCGTCGAGCAGGACTGCCCCTACCTCGACCTCGACGGCCGCGACCTGGACCCGGGCGCCCGGCACGTCTGGATCGAGCGGGACGGCACGCCGGTGGCCACCCTGCGGGTGCTCGACGACGCGGACGCAGACGATGGCGCCCTGCGCATCGGGCGCGTCGCCACCGCTCGGGCGTGGCGTGGGCGCGGCCTCGCGTCCCAGCTGATGACTTGGATCATCGAGGGCGTGGGGGAGCGGGACGTCGTCCTGGACGCCCAGTCCCACCTCGCCGACTGGTATGCCGCCTTCGGTTTCGTCGCGAGCGGACGAGGTTTCGTCGAGGACGGCATCCCCCACACCCCGATGCGCCGCTCTGACGGTCGGGCGAGCGACGCTCCGGTCTCCTGACGTCAGCTGGTCCGTCCAGCGGGCACAGCAGCCACCGCAGCCACTGCAGCCACTGCCTCGACCTCGACGAGCAGGGGCCGGACCATGGCAGACATCGGGGTACGCGATGTCGCGGACTGCGTCCGGCGTGTCGCGCGCGTCGTACCCGGGCTCGAACAGATGTTCGGTATCTTCGTCCACAGGTGGAACCCCCGCAGGACCACCGTCCACAGGCAGCTCGTCGGCCTGGGACGGCTGTCGGTGGCGACACCTAGCGTCTGACCCGACAGCAGATGACAGCGACCGGGTCGAAGGCAGGCGCGCCCGACTCGACATGGAAAGTAGGAACGGTGGCCAAGATGTCCGGTGGCAACACTGCAACAGTTGACCAGAAGGCGAAGTCTCTCGACTCCGTCATGGGCCAGATCGAGAAGTCGTTCGGCAAGGGCGCAGTCATGCGCCTCGGCGACGACGTCCGGCCCCCCATCGACGTGATCCCCACGGGGTCGATCGCGCTCGATGTGGCGCTCGGCATCGGCGGGCTGCCGCGCGGCCGCGTCGTGGAGATCTACGGACCGGAGTCCTCCGGTAAGACCACCGTCGCGCTCCACGCCGTCGCCAGTGCGCAGCAGGCGGGTGGCATCGCTGCGTTCATCGACGCCGAGCACGCCCTCGACCCCGACTACGCCAAGAAGCTCGGTGTCGACACCGACGCGCTGCTCGTCAGCCAGCCCGACACGGGCGAGCAGGCGCTCGAGATCGCCGACATGCTGATCCGCTCGGGCGCCATCGACATCATCGTCATCGACTCCGTCGCGGCCCTGGTGCCGCGCGCCGAGATCGAGGGCGAGATGGGTGACAGCCACGTCGGTCTGCAGGCCCGGCTGATGTCCCAGGCGCTGCGCAAGCTCACTGGCGCGCTCAACACCACCGGCACCACGGCGATCTTCATCAACCAGCTGCGCGAGAAGATCGGTGTCATGTTCGGCTCGCCCGAGACGACGACCGGTGGCAAGGCGCTGAAGTTCTACGCCTCGGTGCGCCTCGACGTGCGCCGTATCGAGACCCTCAAGGACGGCAGCGACCCCGTCGGCAACCGCACCCGGGTCAAGGTCGTCAAGAACAAGGTGGCGCCGCCGTTCAAGCAGGCCGAGTTCGACATCCTCTATGGGCAGGGCATCTCCCGTGAGGGCGGTCTGATCGACATGGGCGTCGAGCACGGCTTCGTGCGCAAGGCCGGTGCCTGGTACACCTACGAGGGCGACCAGCTCGGGCAGGGCAAGGAGAACGCCCGCCAGTTCCTCAAGGACAATCCCGACCTCGGCAACGAGATCGAGAAGAAGGTCAAGGAGAAGCTCGGCATCGGCCCGCAGGTCGACAAGCCGGCCGACGCCATCCCCGAGGTGCCGGTCGAGTTCTGAGCCAAGGCTCGTGCGACCGACCACTGACCTGGATGACTGACCCGCATGACTGATCGACACGCTGCGGCGAGGGCTGCCTTTGAGGCCGCCCTCGCCG
>JBDSKZ010000029.1:0-8664 GCA_039916625.1 Pedococcus sp. | reverse complement strand
CGATGTGCGCCTACGCCATGAAGATCACCGACCTCGACCCGATCCCGCACGGCCTGATCTTCGAGCGCTTCCTCAACCCCGAGCGCGCGTCGATGCCCGACTTCGACATCGACTTCGACGAGCGCCGGCGCGGCGAGGTCATCAAGTACGTCACCGAGAAGTATGGCGCGGACCGCGTCGCGCAGATCGTCACCTACGGCACCATCAAGGCCAAGCAGGCCGTCAAGGACGCCGCCCGCGTCATGGGCCACCCGTTCGTCGTCGGTGAGCAGCTGACCAAGGCGATGCCGCCGGATGTCATGGGCAAGGGCGTGCCCTTGTCGGAGATCTACAACAGGGACCACAAGCGCTACAACGAGGGCGGCGACTTCCGCGCCCTGGTCGACTCCGAGCCGCACTTCAAGGAGATCGTCGAGACCGCCAAGGGCCTCGAGGGCCTCAAGCGACAGTGGGGCGTGCACGCGGCCGGCGTGATCATGTCCAGCGAGCCGCTCATCGACGTCATCCCGATCATGCGGCGACTGCAGGACGGCCAGGTCATCACGCAGTTCGACTACCCGAGCTGTGAGTCGCTCGGCCTGGTCAAGATGGACTTCCTCGGCCTGCGCAACCTGACGATCCTCGACGACGCCATCGAGAACATCAAAGCCAACCGCGACGAGGACATCGACCTCGACGCGCTGTCCAAGGACATGAGCGACAAGCCGACGTTCGACCTGCTGTCGCGGGGCGACACCCTCGGGGTGTTCCAGCTCGACGGCGGCGGCATGCGCACCCTGCTCAAGCTCATGCAGCCCGACACCTTCGAGGACATCTCTGCCGCCCTGGCGCTCTACCGACCCGGACCGATGGGGGTGAACGCCCACACCAACTTCGCGCTGCGCAAGAACGGCAAGCAGGTCCTGACACCGCTCGACCCGCAGCTCGAGGGCAAGCTCCAGCAGGAGATGATCGACGCCCTCGGCCCGATCCTCGGCACGACCTACGGCCTGGTGATCTACCAGGAGCAGGTGATGGAGATCGCCCAGAAGCTCGCGGGCTACAGCCTGGGCAACGCCGACCTGCTGCGCCGCGCCATGGGCAAGAAGAAGAAGGAGGTGCTCGACGCCGAGTACGTGCCCTTCTCCGAGGGCATGAAGGCCAAGGGGTTCAACGAGGCCTCCATCGCCGCCCTGTGGGGTGTGCTCGTCCCGTTCTCCGACTACGCCTTCAACAAGGCGCACACCGCGGCCTACGGCCTGGTCTCCTACTGGACCGGCTACCTCAAGGCCAACTACCCGGCCGAGTACATGGCTGCCCTGCTCACCAGCGTCGGCGACGACAAGGACAAGTCCGCGCTCTACCTCGGTGAGTGCCGCCGGATGGGCATCAAGGTCCTGCCCCCCGACGTCAACGACTCGGTGGGACGGTTCGCGGCGGTCGGTACCGACATCCGGTTCGGCCTGCAGGCGATCCGCAACGTCGGCCACAACGTCGTCGAGGGGATCATCGCTGCCCGTGAGGAGAAGGGCCGGTTCAACTCCTTCAAGGACTTCTTGTCCATGTGCCCGGCCGTGGTCTGCAACAAGCGCACCATCGAGTCCCTGATCAAGGCGGGCTCGTTCGACGGCCTGGCACAGTCGCGCCAGGGCCTGCTGCGGGTCCACGAGGACTACGTGGACAACTTCGTGGACATCAAGCGTCAGGAGGCCATCGGCCAGGACTCGTTGTTCGGGTCCTTCGGCGGCGGCGGAGACGCAGGGTCGGGCGAGTCCGTCGACTTCTCGGTGCTGCCGGCCATCCCGAGCGTGGAGTGGGACAAGAAGACGCTCCTGCAGTTCGAGCGCGAGATGCTCGGCCTCTACGTCTCCGACCACCCGTTGTTCGGCATCGAGCACGTGCTCAGCTCGCACGCCGACACCTCGATCTCCAGCCTGATGGGCGAGGACGGCAAGCCCGAGGGCTCCAATGTCACCGTCGCCGGCCTGATCACCGGACTGCAGGTCAAGCGCACCAAGAAGGGTGACCTCTGGGCGATCGTCACCGTCGAGGACCTCGAGGGCGCGATCGAGTGCCTGTTCTTCCCCTCCGCCTACCTCACCGTGCAGCACGCCCTGACCCACGACGCCGTAGTCGTCGTCAGGGGTCGGGTCAACCGGCGCGACGACACCCCGTCGATCTACGCCTCCGACCTCACGCTGCCCGACATCTCCGAGGGGCCCAGGGGTCCGGTGATCGTGACGATGGACACCAACCGCGCCACAGCCGCCAAGGTCGAGGAGCTCAAGTCGGTCCTGTCGTCGCACCCCGGGTCCACCGAGGTGCACGTGCGCCTGAGCCAGCCCGGCCGGTCGGTGCTCATGAAGCTCGAGGACGCCTACCGCGTCGACGCCACCGAGGCGTTGTTCGGTGACCTCAAGGTGATCCTCGGGCCACGCTGCCTGGTCGGCTGAGCCCCCCGTAGTGTTCTGCGCGTGAGCACGCCCGCGGTCACCCCGCCGTCACCCCCACGCCCCGAGCAGCGCGCCAGCACGCGTGAGCACCACGGCGATGTCGTCAGCGACCCGTACGAGTGGCTGCGAGACAAGGCCGACCCCGCTGTCGTCGCCCACCTCGAGGCCGAGAACGCCTACGCCGAGTCGATGACGGCCGGTCTGCAGCCGCTGCGCGACGAGATCTTCGAGGAGATCCGCTCGCGCACGCAGGAGACCGACCTGTCGGTCCCCGTGGCGAGCGGGCCGTGGTGGTACTACTCCCGCAGCTATGAGGGGTCGCAGTACTCCGTGGAGTGTCGCGCTCCGCGCGTGGACGGGGCCGCCCGGCCGGACCCCGAGGTGGGGGCGAGCGTCGAGGGTGAGCAGGTCCTGCTCGACGGCAACCTCGAGTCCAAGGGCCACGACTTCTTCGCCCTCGGGGCGCTGAGCATCAGCCCCGACCACCGGCGCCTCGCCTATGCCATCGACACCGAGGGTGACGAGCGCTTCGCCCTGCGGGTCAAGGACCTCGGTTCGGGCGAGGTCATCGACACCTCCGTCCAGGAGGTCGGCTACGGCTGCGTCTTCTCCTACGACGGCCGCTACCTCTTCTACACGCGGGTCGACGAGACCTGGCGACCGCACCAGACCTGGCGTCACGAGGTCGGTACGCCCGACACCGCAGACGTCCTGGTGCACGAGGAGAGTGACGAGCGCTTCTGGATGGGGCTGGGCTCCTCGCGTGACGACCGCTGGATCATGATCGGTCTCGGCTCCAAGACGACGTCGGAGGTCCGCCTGCTCGACGCGACCGACCCGCTCGGCGAGCTCCGGGTCGTGGCGCCCCGAAGGGAGGGCGTCGAGTACGACGTCGAGCCCGCCTCAGACCGGCTGCTCATCGTCCACAATGCCGACTCCATCGACTCCGACCTCGCGTGGGCCCCCCTCGACGCCACCTCGGCCGACCAGTGGCGGCCGTTGCTGCGCGCTGCCGAGGGCGAGCGGTTCCAAGGGGTGGAGGCGTTCGACGACGTGGCCGTCCTGGGACTGCGCAAGGACGGGCTCACCGCCGTGCGCGTGCTCGAGCGCGACCTCACCGCACCGTCGGGGTATGGCGCGACCCACGACCTGGACTTCGACGAGCCGGTCTACTCGGTGGGCCTGGGGGAGAACCCCGAGAGCGCCACGACCAGCCTCCAGGTCGTCTTCGAGTCGCTGGTGACCCCGCGAACCGTGCTGGACTACGACCTGCGGACCCGGCGTTACACCCTGCTCAAGCGCCAAGCGGTGCTCGGGGGCTACGACCCGGCGCAGTACGAGCAGCGCCGCGAGTGGGCCACCGCGCAGGACGGCACACAGGTGCCGATCTCGTTGGTCTACCCCGCCGGCAGTGAGCCCGACGGCACCCGCCCCGGTCTGCTCACGGCCTACGGTTCCTACGAGATCTCCTCGGACCCGTACTTCTCGGTGGCCCGACTGTCGCTGCTGCAACGGGGTTTCGTCTTCGCCATCGCGCACGTCCGGGGGGGTGGCGAGCTCGGTCGTGCGTGGTACGACGAGGGCAAGCTGACGCACAAGCGCGCGACCTTCACCGACTTCGTCGCCTGCGCAGACCACCTGGTCGAGACAGGCTGGGTGCATCCGGATCGCCTCGCGGCAGAAGGGGGTTCGGCGGGTGGGCTGCTCATCGGAGCGGCGGTCAACCTCGCCCCGGAGCGGTTCCGCGTGGTGCATGCGGCAGTGCCCTTCGTCGACGCCCTGACCACGATCCTGGATCCCAGCCTGCCGCTGACGGTGGTCGAGTGGGAGGAGTGGGGCAACCCGCTCGCGGACCCCGAGGTCTACGCCTACATGAAGTCGTACTCGCCGTACGAGAACGTGCGCCACGCGCCATACCCGGCCGTCCTGGCGACCACGTCCCTCAACGACACCCGGGTCTTCTTCACCGAGCCGGCCAAGTGGGTCGCCCGCCTGCGGGAGAGCACCACGAGTGGTCCGGTGCAGCGACCCGTGCTGCTGCGCACGGAGATGGTCGCCGGCCATGGTGGAAAGAGCGGGAGGTACGACTCGTGGCGACAGGTGGCGTGGGAGTGGGCCTTCCTCGTCGACCAGGTCGGTGCCGCAGACGTTGCCGAAGATGTTGGCGAAGATGTTGGCGAAGGTAGGAGTGAAGCGGTGCGGCCCCGCGCCTCATGAATCGACCCGATCGGCCGATGGGAAAGGCGCGCACAGGTGAGACCCCATGTCGCCTGGATCATCCCTAGGCTGCGGGGAGGCGAAAGGTGGGGTTGGTGGAAGACGTCGGGACAGAGGGCACGCGGTCCCTCGCTGCCCACACTGACTGGTCCCAGATGCCCACTGGCGCCGCCGACCAGTGGCCTGCGGCGCTGCTCGCGGCGTGGGACCTGGCCCTGGACTCGTTGCTGCCGACGGCCCTGCTCGTCGGACCGCGCAGGGTCCTGCTCTACAACGACGCCTTCGCCGAGCGCCTCGGCAGCCGACATCCGGCGGCGTTCGGATGCCCCGCAGACGAGGCACTGCCGGAGCTGTGGCAGCAGTCCCACGTCGGCGGTCTGCTCGACCGGGTCCTGACCGACGCAGACCCGTTCCTCGACGAGGACTCGCGCGTCGGCCCGACCCCTGTGGGCGGACCCGAGGCGCAAACCGTCCCGCTGCTCGGCCACCACCTGCGCACGGCGTCAGCGGTGCGCGACGGGGCCGGCGACGTCGTCGCCGCGGTCCACGTCGTCGTGGAGACCGCCAGCTCGCACCACCGGGCCAGAGCCGTCGCCGAGCTCGCCTCCGCCCTCGGCACGGCCGTGACGGTGGACGACGTCTGCAAGGTCGCGCTGCGCGAGGCCGTGTCGGCCTTCGGCGCCCGTTCGGCTGGAATCTGCCTGCCCTCACCCGGTCTGGGAGGGTGGCGCATCGCCCGTCGTCACCAGATCGAGGACCTCTCGCCGGACGAGGAGCGGCTGCCGCTCATCTGGTCGGAGGTGCCCGAGGACCTTGCCGAGACGGTGTCCTGGGCGGTCGACGAGGGCGAGGTGCACGCCTCCGACTCCGGCGACCTCGTGGTGGTCCCCCTCCAGGCCCGCACCGTCCGCGCCGCCGTCGTGGGCTTCAGGGAAACGACCCCGCTGCCCACGTCGCTGGGTGTGGTGCTGTCGGCGTTCACCGACCTCGTGGCCGAGGCCCTGGGTCGAGCCGTCGTCTACGACGCCGAGCGCTCCACCGCCGAGCTGCTCCAGCGCACCCTCCTGCCCCCGAACCTCCCGCAGTCGGACGCGATCAGTATTGCCGCGCGGTACGAGCCAGTCTCGGAGGGCACCGTCGCGGGAGGTGACTTCTACGACTCCTTCTTCCTGCCGGACGGTCGGCTCGCCCTCGTCATCGGGGATGTCGCGGGCCGCGGTGTCATGGCGGCAACCGTGATGGGGCAGGTGCGGGCGGCGGTACGCGGCGCTGCGCTCGCCAACAGCCGTCCGGAGGTCGTCATGGGAGCCCTGGACCGCGTCGTCTGGGACCTGGATGCGATGTGGCCCGCTTCGCTGCCGCTCGGCACGACGCGGGCGCGTCCCGGGATGTCGTTCGGCGGGGAGCTCTTCGTGACCATGATCTACGCCACGATCACCCCTGACACCGGAGTGGTCGAGATCGCCAGTGCCGGCCACCCGCTGCCGGCCGTGCTCTCGGGCCGGATGTCGCGTGAGGACGGTGCGCCCCGTGGCCGGTTGCTGTCGATGCCTGTGGGGCCGCCCCTGGGCATCGCCGGCGCCCGTCCTGCCGCCCAGGTGGTCCTCGAGGTGGGCGACATCCTCGTCGCCTACACCGACGGCCTGCTCGAACGGCGCGGGGAGGACCTGGTCAAGGGCGAGGCGCGTCTGCTGGAGGTCCTCGCGGACCTTCCCCCGAGCAGCCCGCGCCGCGTGGCCCAGCTCGTCATGGAGGCGATGGTGCCCCCGACCGGCCAGGAGGACGACTGTGCCGTGCTCACCGTGGGGCGCTCGCCCCAGGGGCACCGGCGTTGCACCATCGTCGTCCCGCCGATGCCCGAGTCGGTCAAGGCGGCCCGCGACTGGGCACGCGCCCAGCTCGCGCAGTGGCACGTCGGTGACGGTGACCAGCACACGATCGCCACGGGTATCTCCGAGCTCATCACCAACGCAGTCCTGCACGCCGGCACGCAGTCGCACCTGACCATGGACGTGGACAACGGGCGGGTCTCGGTGACGGTCGCCGACAGCGGCAACCGTGGCGAGCCGCTGCTGACCGGAGGGGAGGCGATGGCCGTGCGCGGCCGTGGCCTGTCCCTCGTCAAGGCGATCAGCGACGCGTTCGGCTCGCACCGGACCTCTGCGGGGACGACCGTGTGGTTCGAGCTCATCCTGACTCCGGTCTCCTCGGACCACGGGGTGGATGGACCGGTGGTCGGGGAGACGGTGCGCTGAGACGGTGCGCTGAGACGGTGCGCTGAGTCGGTTCGCCCACCCGCCCACCCGGCTCACCGACGACGGGGATGCCCCCTCGATGCATCCCCGTCGGCAGCGCGACGAACGCACACCGTCAGTCGTCCACGCTCAGCGGCTGACCGTCACCGGACGCCGACGACGAGCCCGGAGGTCGACCAGTCGCCCCGTGAGACCTGCTGGCCGGACCCACGGGCGAACGCCTCGGCTCCGTTGCCGTAGTAAGCCAGCCAGCGGCCGTCTGCGGTCAGCCCCATGAGGTCGGAGCGGTGGTCACGGTTGAGGTCGCCGGCAGCGAGAACCGTGGTGAAGCCCTGCCAGCCGTGCCCGATCTGGCGGCCGACAGAAGCCCAGCCCCCTGCGCCGTTGCCGGCGTAGAGCCACAGCGTGCCGTCCGGCTTGCGCGCGATGAGGTCGGCGCGGCCGTCGCCGGTGAAGTCGCCGGGCGACAGGACCGTGTCGAAGACCTGCCACGCCCACCCGATCTGGACGCGACTCGAGAAGCCGCCCTTGCCGTTGCCGCGATAGAGGTACATCGCACCGTCAGGGCGCACACCGATGAGGTCGGACCGTCCGTCACCGGTGAAGTCGCCGGGCGACAGCAGGGTGGAGTAGACGTTCCAGCCGGTGCCCAGGGTCACGGGGGGAGCGAACGAGGCGTTGCCCGTACCCCGGTGGATGCGCAGGGCTCCTGCGGAGGTTCGGCTGATCAGGTCGGGGTAGGCGTCACCGTTGACTTCGCCGGGCGCGACGACAGCAGTGATCCCCGCCCACGCGGTGCTCAGCACCCGGCCGTAAGGGTCGGAGACCGAGTCGCTGAGCGTCAGCCGACCATCGGTGAGGCGTAGGACGTCGGAGTCGATGGTCGAGTCGAGGCCGAGGGACACCGGCGGAGCGGCGTGGACGCGGATCAGTGCCCGCCAGGTCGCGGCATCGGTGACGCCGGTGGCCGCGACCCCGTTGCGCTTCTGCCAGACGACCAGCGCGGTCGTCGTGGAGCTCGAGAACGTACCCGTGGCGCTGGTGCCGATGGCGGTCTGCACGGCCGTCACAGCGGGTCCGGTGCTTCCCGCCTTGAGGTACATGCCCGAGACGGAGACCAGCCGCTTGCCCAATGCGGTCGTGGACGGGATGGCAGTGACGGCTGGAGGGACCTGGCAGCGTGTCAGGTTCGCCGACGTGCGGGGGGTGGCCCAGTTCGTCAGCCAGCTGCGGCAAGGCCCGTACTCGGGCGCTGCGACCTTCTGGGACCAGTACGAGCTGCGCTTCATGGCGCCGGCCCACGACAGGGAGATGTGGACGTGGTTGCGGTGGCAGGCGGTGTCGTAGGAGCTGCTCGCCTTGGCCGAGGAAAGGCAGCCGGAGTACTCCTTCCATCCCTCCTGGGGACGGTAGGCCGACCAGGACCGGTTGTTCCAGATCAGGTACATCACGCCGAGACGGCGCGCCATCGCGTAGGTGTTGCCGGTCTTGTCCGTGGCGAGCATCCAGGAAGTCGCGGCGTTGGCCTGAGCCCGCTGGGTGACGTTGCGGCTGTTGGCCATCCAGTCGACCGCCCGGCCGTCGTAGTGCTCGGACGTCACGAGGGAGTCGGAGGCGCAGGCACGCGCCGACCCGTAGCTCGTGCCCGGATAGGTCTTGACGAGCAGGGCGCCCACGGCTGCGGACCCCGGCTTCGTCGAGGCGTCGCAGGAGTTGGCTCCGACGTAGGACGCCAGCTCCTCGACGCCGGAGGGCAGGCC
>JBDSKZ010000028.1:0-21524 GCA_039916625.1 Pedococcus sp. | reverse complement strand
CACGCTCGCCCGCCACGTCGAAGGCGCCTCCCACATGGCCGAGGGCTACACCCGGGCCAAGGCCGGCAACATCGGCGTCTGCGTCGGCACCAGCGGCCCCGCCGGCACCGACATGATCACCGGGCTCTACTCGGCCAGCGCCGACTCGATCCCGATCCTGTGCATCACGGGTCAGGCGCCGGTCGCCAAGCTGCACAAGGAGGACTTCCAGGCCGTCGACATCGCCTCGATCGCCAAGCCGCTGACGAAGCTGGCGGTCACTGTGATGGAAGCGGCGCAGGTGCCCGGAACCTTCGCCCAGGCGTTCCACCTGATGCGGTCGGGTCGCCCCGGCCCGGTCCTGATCGACCTGCCGATCGACGTGCAGATGACGCAGATCGAGTTCGACATCGACACCTACTCCTCCCTGCCCGTCTACAAGCCGGTGGCCACCCGTGCCCAGGTCGACAAGGCCCTTGACATGCTCGCGGCCGCCGAGCGGCCGCTCATCGTCGCCGGGGGTGGGATCATCAACGCCGACGCGGCCGCGTTGCTGACGGAGTTTGCCGAGCTGACCGGTGTCCCCGTCGTACCGACCCTGATGGGCTGGGGCACGATCCCCGACGACCACGAGCTCAACGCCGGCATGGTCGGTCTGCAGACGAGCCACCGCTACGGCAACGCCACGATGCTCGCCTCGGACTTCGTGCTCGGCATCGGCAACCGCTGGGCCAACCGGCACACCGGCGACGTGGAGACCTACACCGAGGGTCGCACCTTCGTGCACGTCGACATCGAGCCCACCCAGATCGGGCGCGTCTTCGCCCCGGACTACGGCATCGTCTCGGACGCCAAGGCGGCGCTGGAGCTGTTCGTCGAGTCTGCGCGCGAGCGAGTCTCGGCCGGGACGCTCGGTGACCGGGGCGGCTGGGCGCAGGAGTGCCAGGAACGCAAGCGGTCGATGTGGCGCAAGACGAACTTCGAGGTCACCCCGATCAAGCCCCAGCGGGTCTACCAGGAGATGAACAAGGCCTTCGGCAAGGACGTCCGCTACGTGTCGACGATCGGGCTGTCCCAGATCCAGGCAGCCCAGCTGCTGCACGTCTACGAGGACCGGCACTGGATCAACGCCGGTCAGGCAGGACCGCTGGGCTGGACCGTGCCCGCCGCCATCGGTGTGGCGACTGCCGACCCGGAGTCGACGGTCGTCGCGATCTCGGGTGACTACGACTTCCAGTTCATGATGGAGGAGCTCGCCGTCGGCGCGCAGTTCAACGTCCCCTACATCCACGTCCTGGTGAACAACGCCTACCTCGGGCTCATCCGGCAGTCGCAGCGCGGCTTCGAGATGGACTACTGCGTCCAGCTTTCGTTCGACAACATCAACTCGCCCGAGCTGGGCAGCTACGGCGTCGACCACGTCAAGGTCGCCGAGGGCCTGGGCTGCAAGGCGATCCGCGTCTTCGACCCCGAGGAGATCCTCCCGGCCCTGGAGCAGGCCAAGAAGCTGATCGTCGAGCACCGCGTGCCGGTCATCGTCGAGGTCATCCTCGAGCGCGTGACCAACGTGTCCATGGGAGTCTCGATCGCCGGTGTCACCGAGTTCGAGGAGCTGGCCGAGTCCGGCGAGGACGCTCCCACGGCCCTGTTCGCCAACCTGGACTGAGGACGGTCCATGACCCGCGTACTCCTCGCCCCGGACAAGTTCAAGGGCACCCTGACTGCTGAGCAGGTGGCGACCCACGTCGCGATCGGCCTCCGCTCCGTCCTGCCCGAGGTCGAGGTGGTCGTCGTGCCGGTCGCCGACGGAGGCGACGGCACTCTCGCAGCAGCCGTGGGCGCGGGGTTCTCGCGGGTGTCGCTCACCGCGACGGGGCCGACGGGTGCGCCGGTAGCCACGGCATACGGGATCCGGGGTCCTGATGCGGTGGTCGAGCTGGCCGAGGTCAGCGGGCTCGCCCAGCTGCCGGGCGGCCACCTGGCTGCCCTCACGGCGACGAGCCGGGGCACCGGTGAGCTCATCGCGGCGGCGCTCGATGCCGGCGCTCGGCGAGTCGTGGTCGGTATCGGCGGCAGTGCCTGCACCGACGGCGGCGCCGGCCTGCTCGAGGCGCTGGGCGTGCGGGTCCTCACCGCGTCCGGCGAACCGGTGACGCCCGGCGGGTCGGGTCTGGCGGCTGCTGCCTCCCTCGACCTGTCCGGCCTCCACCCTGCCGTGGCGGACGCGGAGATCGTCGTCGCCTGCGACGTCGACAACCCGCTCACCGGACCGAGCGGCGCCGCCGCCGTCTACGGGCCCCAGAAGGGCGCTTCGGTGCAGGACGTCGCGGCCCTCGACGCTGCTCTCGCGCACTTCGCCGACCTGGTCGCAGCGGCGACCGGCACCGAGCGTCGCGACGACCCCGGTGCGGGCGCTGCGGGGGGCGTGGGCTTCGGCCTGGTCTCCGTGGCCGGGGCGACCATGCGACCGGGTGCCGAGCTCGTCTTCGAGCTGACCGGTCTGGCCGCCGCGATGGCAGGCGTCGACCTCGTCGTGACCGGGGAAGGGTCGCTCGACGAGCAGACCCTCAACGGCAAGGCCCCTGCCGCGGTGGCAGCGCTGGCCCGGCAACTGGGCGTGCGTGTCGTCGCGGTCGCGGGGCGAGTGCTCCTGGACGCGGAACAGACCGAGGCGGCCGGCATCACCGGCACGTACGCGCTGCTCGACGTCGCGTCCTCGACCCATCAGGCAATGACCAGCCCGGGCCCACTCCTGGAGCAGCTCGGCGCCCGGATCGCCGTCGACGTCCTGGGTGACGGCTCGTGAGGATCGTCCGGGTCGGCCCCGCCGGTTCCGAGCGCGAGGTCGTGCTCGGGCCGGGCGAGGCGTTGCCGGACGGCATCCGGGTCGGAGCACCCATCGCGCGCCCCGGCAAGATCGTCGGGATCGGGCTCAACTACGTCGGCCACGCCGCCGAGTCCGGCGCCGCGACTCCTGCCGAACCAGTCGTCTTCCTCAAGGCATCCTCGTCCCTCTGCGGACCCACCGACGACATCGTCCTCGTGGCCGGCTCGACGACGACCGACTACGAGGTCGAGCTCGGCGTCGTCATCGGCAGCAGGCTGCAGCGGGTCACCGACCACGCGGCCGCCCTGGCAGGCGTCGCCGGCTACGTCCTGGCCCAGGACGTCTCCGACCGGTCCCTGCAGCTGGAACGCGGCGGCACGTGGACCAAGGGCAAGTCGGCCGACACCTTCTGCCCGGTGGGGCCCTACCTCGTCACCGCCGATGAGGTGCCCGACCCCGGCAGCATTCGACTGCGACTGGCCGTCAACGGCGACCCCCGCCAGGACGACACGGCTGCCGGGATGATCTTCGGTATCGCCGAGATCCTCTGCTACGTCAGCGGGGTCATGACCCTCGAGCCCGGCGACCTGATCATCACCGGGACCCCGGCCGGTGTCGCGATGGGCAAAGCTGAGCCGCGCCCCTACCTGCGCCACGGGGACCTGGTCACCGCGGACGGGGGAGTCCTGGGCCGCCACCACAACAATGTCGTCGACCCGGCGTACGGTGCCGGGAACGAACACGAGCAGGAGGTGTCGAAGTGAAGCCAGATCTGGTTGTCAGGGCACGCCGGGCCATCATCGACGGTCACGAGACGAGCGCCACCGTGTCCATTGCCGATGGCCGCATCGTGGCCATCGACCCCTATGACGTCGAGCTCCCGGAAGCCACGGGCGCGAGGCTGGTCACCCTCGCCGCTGACGAGGTGCTGCTCCCCGGCCTGGTGGACAGCCACGTGCATGTCAACGAGCCGGGCAGGACCGCCTGGGAGGGCTTCGCCTCTGCGACGAAGGCCGCCGCCGCCGGCGGTGTCACGACGATCATCGACATGCCGCTCAACAGCGTTCCGCCGACGGTCACCGTCGAGGCGCTGGAGACCAAGCGGGCCGTCGCCGTCGACCAGGCCCACGTCGACGTCGGTTTCTGGGGTGGAGCCATCCCCGGCAACGTCCCCGACCTGCGCCCCATGCACGAGGCCGGCGTCTTCGGCTTCAAGTGCTTCCTGCTCCACTCCGGGGTGGAGGAGTTCCCGCACCTGTCCACGCGCGAGCTCCACGAGGCGCTCACCGAGACCGCTACCTTCGACGGGCTCGTCATCGTCCACGCGGAGGACCCCGGAGCGATCGACTCCGCGCCACAGCCTCAGGGGCGGTCCTACGAGACCTTCCTCGAGTCCCGTCCCCGGGCGGCCGAGGAGCTGGCCATCGCCAGCGTCATCGACGCCACCCGCGACACCGGCGCCAGGACCCACATCCTGCACCTGTCGGACGCTGACGCCCTCCCGCTCCTGGCGGCAGCACAGGCCGAGGGGCTCGCCGTCTCGGTCGAGACCTGCCCGCACTACCTCACCCTCGAAGCCGAGCAGGTCCCGGACGGGGCGACGCAGTTCAAGTGCTGCCCCCCGATCCGTGAGCACGACAACCGCGACCGGCTCTGGGAGGGGCTGGAGGCCGGCACGATCCGGACCATCGTCACGGACCACTCCCCGTGCACCGTGGAGCTCAAGGCGATGGACTCAGGCGACTTCGGGCAGGCATGGGGCGGCATCGCAGGTCTTCAGCTCGGCCTGCCAGCGGTCTGGACCGAGGCCAAGCAGCGAGGCCACGACCTGGCCGACGTCGTGCGCTGGATGGCGCAGGGCCCGGCCGACCAGGTCGGGCTGGGCGACCGCGGTCGGATCATGGTCGGTGCCACCGCCGACCTGGTGGTGTTCGCCCCCGACGAGGAGTTCGTGGTGGACCTTGCGCGGCTGCACCACAAGAACCCTGTCTCTGCCTATGCCGACCGGACACTCACCGGCGTGGTCCGCCAGACCTGGCTCCACGGCGCTCCGGTCGACCTCGAGGCGCCACCCCGGGGGGTGTTGATCCGGCGCGACCAATCCTGACCTGGGGTTTCGCGAGCAGTTCCTCCCTGGGTGACTCGCCTTCCTTCGCCAGCACATCCGGAGGGACTGGTCGCACCGAGACAACTCCTGGGCGCCTCGCTATCATCGAAGGGTCGACCCGTGAAGGGAGCTCGGCATGGATGTCGCCCAACTTGCCTCGCTGTACAAGGACGCCCTGGCGGTGCGTGACCAGGCCACCCGGGATGCGCTGTCGGGCGCGGCCGCCAGAGCAGCGGCCGCCGCCTCCGCACTGGAGAGCGCCAAGCCCCCGACGCTGGGTGCCGAGCACACGACCAGTGGTGACCACGTCCGCAGGGCCCAGCTGCTGCTCGCCGGCCGGTCGGTGGACGTGAGGGTCGACGGCACGTTCGACGGCGACACGAAGGACGCGGTGACGGCCTTCCAGCGGGGAGCGGGACTCGAGACGACCGGGGTCGTCGACGACCGCACGTGGGCCGCCCTGTTCGGCCCGCACCCGGCCAACGACCTGGCTGCCGCGGCGACCAACGCCTCGGAGGGGGTGAGGGCAACCATCGCCGACGCCCTGGGCAACGACGCCGAGAACGTCTCCGACACGGTTCTGCGGGCCGTCGCTGACGAGGCCGCCCTGGCCGAGACGCTGGCAGCGGAGTCCTTGGCAGTGGAGGCCGCCACTGCCGAGCCGCTGGCGGCCGAGCCTCTCACCGCGGAGCCTCTCATCGCGGAACCGCTGACTGCCGAACCGCTGACTGCCGAACCGCTGACTGCCGAACCGTTGGCGGCCGAACCGTTGGCGGCCGAACCGTTGGTGGCCGAACCGTTGGCCGCCGAACCGTTGGTGGCCGAACCCACCGGCCTGGAGAACCTGGCCGTCGAGAACACTCTCGGCGAGAACCTCGCCGCCTCCAACGACGCGATCGCCCAGGCGTTGCAGAGCTTCGTATCGGAGCACGGTACGGACCGATGACGGCCCAGACGTCGGCCGTCACCTCGACCCCGCCGTCGGCTGCGCACCAGCTGCGCAGCGACCTGCTGCGGGACACGATCCAGTGGTGCCGATCCTCCTCGGACTTCTACCGTGAGCGCTTCGCCGCGGCTGGCGAGGTCACCGGCCTGGCCGACCTCGAGCGACTACCCGTCCTGCTCCGCCAGGACATCGTCGACAACCACGAGCGGCTCCGCTGCGACCACGAGACCCCCGTCGCGATCCAGCACACGACGGGCACGACGGGGGCCTTCCTCCAGGTCTACCGAGGGCCGGCCGAGCAGAGCTTCGTCTGGCAGTTCCACGCTGCTCAGATCCAGACGACGCCGCCCCCGGTCTCACGGCCCATGCACCTGGTGCTCAGCAACGCCTACCACGGCGCCCTCACGCCGGTGCCCACGCGCGCCTACGTCATGTCCGTGGGCGTCCATGACAAGGCCCAGGCGAGCCAGGCACGGCAGGTGCTCGACACGGCATACGACCTGCCAGGCGTCGACAGCAGGGTGAGTGTGGTGAGCGGCACCGAGCGGATGGTCAAGGCGCTCACGGCATACCTGATCGCCGACGGCTTCGACTTCGCGGCGTGCGCGGTCCGGCGGGTGGACCTCTTCGGCGGTCACGTGACCCCGCGCCGGCAGGCCATGCTCGCAAAGACCTGGGGGGCAACGGTCCACAACCACTACAGCCTCACCGAGGTCTACGGCGGGGCGAGCGAGATGTGGGCCGGTGGGCCGTGGATCTTCGAACCGCACGTCATCGCCGAAGCCGTGCACCCGCGCACCCACGCGCCGGTCGGCGTGGGCGAGGTCGGCGTACTGGTCCTCACCAGCCTCTACCCGTTCACCCAGCAGATGCCCCTGGTCCGCTACCTCACCGGTGACCTCGTCGAGGTCGTCGCGCCGTCGGAACACCCGGCCGGGATCCAGGTGCGCTACCTCGGTCGTCTGCCGCGCAGCATCGTGGACGACAGCGGCGAGCAGGTCCGTCCGCTGCTGCTGTCGGGGCCGCTCTACGAGATCGTCGAGTCGCTGGCGGACATCGCCATCTGCGCGCGGTTCCCCGACCTGGAGGTGGGCGTGGGGATGGAGCTGACCGGCGACCACCGCTTCGCCGTGGACCACGTGCCGGCCGACCCCACCGTCGGTCTCGTCGAGCGGCTCGTCGTCACGCTGGGTCTTCGCTATGCGCCGTGGACCTATCCCGACCGGGTCGAGGAGGTTCGTCACCTCGTGGCCACTTACCTGTTCGCCACCCATCCCGAGCTCGCTCGCCGCGTTGCCCTGGGCTCCCTGGTCCTGCACGTCGACGCCCTGCCCGCTGCCGACGTCGCGCCCTACGACTCGAAGTGAGGTCCCGTGCCCGACGGTGACGTGCAGACGACCCAGGCTCACGCGGTGGTCGGGCACGGCGCGACGCGGGGGGAGACGGCATACGAGCGGCTCACCGCCGCCATCCACGACAGCGACCTGCCCAACTACGTGTACTCCTACCCCTCCAAGCGCGCCTACCGACACCTGGACCCCCCGGTCACGATCGCCCAGGCCTGGGCCGGCCACCACGGGCCGGTCAACCTCTACCTGCACATCCCGTTCTGCGGCTACCGCTGCTCGTTCTGCACCCTCTTCCTCACGACGAACCCACCGCCTGACCTCGTCGACCGCTACGTCGCGTCCTTGCGGCGCCAGCTCGCGGTGTACGGCGAGCTGCTCGACGGCTCGGAGGTCGTGTCGGTCTACGTCGGCGGCGGGACGCCCACCACGCTGACCCCGGCGCAGTTCTCCGACCTCGTCGCCGGGATCCACGAGGCGTTCCCGCGCCGGTCGCCGGACCTGGAGTTCGCGGTCGAGGGGTCGCCCGACACCATGGAACGCACCCTGCTCACGACGATGCGCGACCTCGGCGTCAACCGGATCAGCATGGGCGTGCAGACCCTCGATCCCGAGGAGGCCCGGCGGGCGGGTCGGCGCTACCCGATCGAGCAGGTCCACGAGGCGGCGGCACTCATCGACGACGTCGGTTTCGACAACGTCAACTACGACCTCATCTACGGCCTCGAGGGCCAGACCCCCGACTCGTGGCGCCGGTCCCTGGAGGGCACCCTCGCACTCGGCCCGGACACCGTCACCCTCTATCCGATCGTGTTCCGGCCCCTCACCGTCATCGGACGCCACCACGAGCGGTCGACCCGGGAGTTCCTCGACAACGCGGCGAAGTATGCCTTGTACAACGAGGCTGTCGACACGCTGAGCGGGCTCGGCTTCCGCCAGAACACCTTTGTCCGGTTCTCGCGCCGCCCGGGCGACGGCCTGCTCCAAGAGGTGTCGGACTTCGCCGGTACACCCCTGCTGGGACTCGGCGCGGGGGCACGGTCCTACAGCCCGATCCTGCACTACAGCACCGACTTCGCGGTCCGAAGCCCGTCGACCGCCGAGATCATCTCCGGCTTCGTCGACCACGAGCACACCCCCGACCAGGCGCCGAGCATCGGCTTCGTCATGGACGCGGACGAGACGCGCCGGCGTCTCTGCATCCTCAACCTGTCGCTCGGGAGACTGGACCGCACGGCCTACGAGCAGGCCTCCGGCGGATGCCTCGAGGACTGGCGCGAGGAGCTGGACGCCCTGGTGGCCGCGGAGTGCGCGACGCGGGAGGCCGACGGGTCGCTGGTCCTCACGCGACTGGGCTTCGAGTTCAGCAACGTCATCGCGACGCTGTTCCAGTCGCCCGCCGTCGATGCCCTGGAGGGTGCCTATGTCGCGGTCTGAGGCCCCCGCCTTCTGGGAGGCCGGGTACGGCGCGCCCGGCGTCTCCACCATGGGAGGCCCCAACCACGACATCGTCGAGCTGTCGGCCGGCCTGCCCCCAGGGGCGCGCGTCCTCGACCTCGGCTGCGGCGAGGGCCGCAACGCCCTCTACCTCGCTGGTCTCGGCCACCGGGTCCACGCCCTCGACATCTCGGCCGCCGGACTGGACAAGCTGGCGTCGATCGCCGCCCCGCGCGGGCTCGACGTCACCACCGAGGTCGGCGACCTCGGCGAGTACCAGGTGACCGGCCAGTGGGACCTGGTCATGGCACACGGAGTCATCGACTACCTCGACAACCAGGGCTGGCGGCGGCTGGTCGCCGAGATCCGCGAGCACACGGTGACCGGCGGCTGGAACGCCTACACGTGCATGCTGTTCACCGACGAGTACCCGGCGCCGCCAGAGTTCCGCCGGGCCGGGTTCAAGCACTCCCTGGCTGCCGGTGAGCTCGCCGACACGTATGCGGCGTGGGACGTCTCACGGCACGACCGCTACGTGAAGTGGGACCAGCACCCCGGCATACCGATCCACTGCCACCCCGTCGACAAGCTCGTCGTGCGGCGCCCCGACGGTGGCCCGTCGCCCTACCGACGCACCGCTGTCCCCATCGGCAGCACGGACCTCGCCCGCGGCTCGTTCGACGGGATCGAGCTGGGTACCGGCGCCGAGGAGCTGGTCGCGCGGTGCGGACCGCCCGCCGCGGTCGACACCTACCGGATGCCCGGCGCCCAGTACGGCATCTGCGACGACGGCGTCGTCGACGGCTACGAGCTGGCCCTGTGGTTCTACGGGCACGCCGTCATGTACGTCGTCAACGGCCGCGTCTGGGGGCGGGCGATCTACGCCTCCGACCCCGTCCGAGTGTCCTACCTGCCCGTCGGAGGTGGCGCACTCGCACAGGCGAGCGGGGCGGCCTGCGGGACCTAGGGGACGACCCTGGGGAGCCCATGGAACTGGCCGGTGGTGCCGGGGTGGATGACTCAGATGCTGCTGGCAGCCTTCTTGAACAAGCTCGAGAGGTTGCCTCCGAGCAGCACGACCGCGGCGATGATGACGATGGCGATGAGCGCCACCATCAACCCGTACTCGACGGCGGTGGCACCGCGCTCGCGGTGCAGGCTCATGGTCGTGAGGCGTGCGGCAAGCCGCTTCATCGCGGGCGCCTTTCGTCGGCAGTGGCCCCCGACGCGCGGGCTAGGGCTGAATGTTGTGGGACGAGCAGTCTGTCGCGAAGACCCAAGGGTCAGCCATCCCCGGAACGGCTACCGTCCACGCGCCGAAAGGACGAGGGGTGCCCGTCACGGCGCGGCGGCCTACGGTGGGGACATGCGGATCACCCACCTCGGCCACGCCTGTCTTCTCGTCGAGATCGCGGACGCACGCGTCCTGCTCGACCCGGGCACCTTCTCCCCGGATGCGCACGACCAGCGCCACCTCGATGCCGTGCTCGTCACCCATCAACACGCCGACCACCTCGACGTCGAGCGGCTGCCCGCGCTCCTCGAGGCGAACGCCGGTGCGCAGCTCGTGACCGACCCCGAGACCGCCAAGCAGCTGCAGGACAAGGGAATCGACGCCCATGCCCTCCACGCCGACGACGAGGTCGTGGTCAAGGCCGTCACCGTGCACGGCGTCGGCGAGATGCATGCCCTCATCCACGACGACATCCCGCGGGTCCACAACACCGGTATGCGGCTCACGGCGCAGGGGGAGCCGACCTTCTTCCACCCGGGGGATGCCCTCGACGCAGACCCCGGCCAGGTCGACGTCCTGGCGTTCCCCCTGAGTGCACCGTGGGCGCGCAGCCGTGACATGACCGGGTTCCTGCGACGCCTCGGGGCGCCCCACGCCATACCCGTCCACGACGCCCTCCTCAGCGAGGTCGGGCGCGCCCTCTACCTCACGCAGGCAAGCAACCTCGGGTCGAAGGCCACCGAGATCCACGACCTCTCCGGCGGTCGTAGCCACGAGTTCCACACTTGAGCGTTGCAGGACCGCAGACGCGGCGTCGTTGCGCCGGAGGGCCAGAGGTCCCAAGAAGGCCATGCTCTTCGCACGGCAGCGATAGCGTCGGGGCATGCCGGACGACCAGATCGCCTTGGGCCTGCGCGGCCTGACCAAGCGCTTCGGCGAGATGGTTGCCGTCGACCACCTCGACCTCGATGTCCCGCGCGGCTCGTTCTTCGGCCTGGTCGGCCCGAACGGGGCCGGGAAGACGACCACGTTGTCGATGGCCACCGGCCTGCTCCGGCCCGACGAGGGCACGGCCCACGTGCTGGGCGCCGACGTCTGGACCGACCCGATCGCTGCCAAGGCACGGATCGGCGTGCTGCCCGACGGGTTGCGGCTGTTCGACCGGCTCACCGGACGCCAGCTGGTGACCTACGCCGGCCTGCTCCGCGGCATGGACCGCGAGCTGGTGGCGCAGCGGACCGGCGAGCTGCTCGTGGCCCTCGGCCTCACCGACGCCTCCGACAAGCTTGTCATCGACTACTCGGCCGGCATGACGAAGAAGATCACGTTGGCCTGCGCCCTGATCCACGCGCCACGGCTGCTCGTCCTCGACGAGCCGTTCGAGGCCGTCGACCCCGTCTCGGCGCGCACGATCCGCGGCATCCTCGAGGACTTCGCCGCGAACGGTGGAACGGTCGTGCTGTCCAGCCACGTGATGGACCTCGTCGAGCGCATCTGCACGCACGTGGCGATCATCGCCGCCGGGAGGGTGCGCGCCCACGGCACCGTCGACGACGTCCGGGCCGGGATGAGCCTGGACGACCGGTTCCTCGACCTCATCGGCGGACAGACCCACGTGGAGGGGCTCGCATGGTTGCGCACCTCCTTCGACTGAAGCTCGACCTGCTGCGCAACGGGTTCCGGCGCAGCGTCGCCGCCGTGATCGGCATGGTGCTGGGGATGTTGTACGGCGGCGGCATCGTCATCGGCATGCTGCTCGCGCTCGTCACCCTGCGACTCGAAGGTGACGCCGAGCTGACCCGCACGATCGTGACGATCGGTGGTGCGGGCCTCGTCGCCGGCTGGGCGCTGCTGCCGGTGCTCCTGTTCGGCATCGACCCCACGCTCGACCCGACGCGGTTCGCGACGTTCACCGTCCGGGAGCGGACCCTGGCCTTGGGTCTGGTCCTCAGTGCGCTCATCGGGCTGCCGGGGGTCGGCACCGTCGTCGTCGTCCTCGGCTCGGTCTTCGCCTCGACGCGTTCGCCCCTCGCCGCTCTCGTGGCGGTGGTCGGTGGTGCCCTCGGGCTGGTGACCTGCCTGGTCATCAGCAGGGTTGTGTCCGGTGCCGCTGCCGCAGTGCTGGCCTCGCGCCGTGGGCGAGACGTCGCCGGCATGGGAGGACTGCTGTTCCTGCTGGCGGTCGGACCGCTGCTCGCCTTCGTCACCGACGGCGGCGTCACCCGCGAGCGCCTCGTCGCCCTGGCCGACGTCCTGGCGTGGACTCCGCTGGGCTGGGCATGGGCCGCCTCGGGCGATGTCATGCTCGGTCACTGGGGCGCTGCCGGGATCCGGCTCGTGCTGGCGGCGGTCCTGGGGCTGGTCCTCTTCGTGGTCTGGGAACGGCTGCTCGTGTCCATCCTGCGCAACCCGCGGGGCACTGCGAGCGGTGGCGGCGGGGCCCGCCGTGGCCTCGGGTTCTTCGCGGTCCTGCCAGGCAGTCCGATGGGGGCGATCGCAGCCCGTGCCGGCACCTACTGGGTCCGTGACCCGCGGTTCAACTTCCCTGCCATCATGACGATCCTGCTGCCGGCCGGCCTGCTCTTCCTTGGCCTCGACGGCGACGGTTCGGATGGGCTGCTGGCCGTGATGCCGCTGGTGAGCGCCTATCTCATCGGCTGGGGACAGCACAACGACGTCGGGTATGACTCGACCGCCTTCTGGTTGCACGTCGCCTCCGGGGTCGATGGAGTGGCCGACCGGTTGGGGCGGCTGTTCCCGTCGGCCGCGTTGGCCCTCGTGTGCGTGCCCGGCTATGCCGTCCTCGGGCCCCTCGTCGGCGGCTCGTGGACGTTGTTCCCCGCGGCCCTGGGCACCGGGATCGCGGTCGTCCTCAACGGGTTCGCCGTCGCGTCGGTCACCAGTGCGGTCAAGCAGTACGCCGTGCCCGCACCGGGCGAAAGCCCGTTCAGCAGCCGTCCGGGCTCGGTCGGGATGACGTTCGCGGTGCAGACCGTCTGCGGTGGTGCCGTGGTCGCCCTGTCGCTGCCGCAGCTCGTGCTGTTCGTGGTGGCGCTGTTCGGCTACTCCTGGGCGGGCTGGGTCGTCCTCGTCGTGGGTCCGGTGCTCGCAGTGGTCGCCTTCGTCGTCGCGGTGCGGATCGGGGCGGGCCTGTTCAGGACGCGCCAGGCCGACCTGCTCCAGGACCTCGTCTCGATGCGCTGACCCCCTCGACTCCCGCGCCGAGTCCGCGCCGAGTCCGCGCTGAGTCCGCGCTGAGTCCGCGCGCCTCTCACCGACGATCACCGACTCTCACCGACGCAGTGCTCTCGTCGGGTGCAGACCCTGGCCGACTACCTCTGGCGGCGGTCGTGCTCCTCCTGGGCGAGGTGGGCAGCGCCGATGATGCCGGCCTTGTTCTGCAGGGTCGCGGCCACGATCGGCGTCTTGAGCTCGAGCAGGTGCAAGAACTCGTCGGCGTCCTTGGAGACCCCGCCCCCGACGACGAACAGGTCTGGCCACAGCAGCGCCTCGACGTGGCCGTAGTAGCGCTGCAGTCGCTGCGCCCACTCGGGATAGCTCAGGCCCTCCTTGTCCTTGATCGAGGACGCGGCACGCGACTCGGCGTCGAACCCGTCGATCTCGAGGTGGCCGAGCTCGGAGTTGGGGATCAGCTGGCCGTTGAAGATCAGTGCCGTGCCGATGCCGGTGCCGAGGGTGGTCATGACGACCAGGCCCTGCTGCCCCTTGGCCGCGCCGTAGTGCAGCTCAGCGACCCCGGCGGCATCGGCATCGTTGACCAGGACGATGTCGTGGCCGAGCTTCTTCTCCAGCATCGGCTCGGCATCGAAGTCGAGCCAGGACTTGTCGATGTTGGCGGCCGAGCGCACCACGCCGTGGGTGACGACGCCGGGGATCGTGATCCCGATGGGGGAGTCGCCGCGGACGTCCTCGAAGTGGTCGACGATCTGGTCGATGACGGCGGCGACGGCCTCGGGGGTCGAGGTGCTCGGGGTGTCGATCCGCATGCGTTTGGACGCGAACGAGCCGCTGGCCAGGTCGACGGGCGCACCCTTGATGCCACTGCCCCCGACGTCGATCCCGAGGGGAAGCCCTCGCTTGGCGTGCTTGGACATGGTGTGCCGCCTCCTTGCGGTCGCCGTGCGCTACGGCAGGGTCAGGATCTCGTTGCCGGTCTCGGTGATCAGGATGGTGTGCTCGAACTGCGCCGAGCGCTTCCGGTCCTTGGTGACGACGGTCCAGCCGTCGTCCCACATGTCCCACTCGGGAGCGCCGAGGTTGAGCATCGGCTCGATGGTGAAGGTCATGCCGGGCTCGATGAGCGTGGAGTAGGACGGCGCGGCGTCGTAGTGGGGGATGATCAGGCCGCCGTGGAAGGACCGCCCGATCCCGTGACCGGTGAAGTCGCGCACGACGCCGTACCCGAAGCGTTTGGCGTAGCTCTGGATGACGCGTCCGATGATGTTGATCTCGCGGCCGGGCACCGCCGCCCTGATGCCGCGCATCATGGCGTCGTGGGTGCGCTCCACGAGCAGGCGCGACTCCTCGTCGACGTCGCCGCACAGGTAGGTGGCATCGGTGTCGCCGTGCACCCCACCGATGAAGGCGGTGATGTCGATGTTGACGATGTCGCCGTCCTCGAGGCGACGGCTGTCCGGGATGCCGTGGCAGATGACCTCGTTGACGGAGGTGCACAGCGACTTCGGGAAGCCCTTGTAGCCCAGGGTCGAGGGGTAGGCGCCGTGGTCGAGCAGGAACTCGTGGCCGACCCGGTCGACCTCGTCGGTGCTCACGCCCGGGGCGATGACGGCAGCGGCGGCTGCCATGGCCTGGGCGGCGATCCGACCGGCGAGGCGCATCTTCTCGATGGTCTCGACGTCCTTGACGTCACCACCCTCCTCCCGCCGGGGGGCGGGCTTGTCGACGTACTCCGGCCGCTCGATCATGGCGGGGACCGCGCGACGCGGCGACACCTCGCCCGGGGCCACGCTTGCGTACGTCAACGGCATACGGTGGAGTCTAGAGAGGTCCACAGATCCGTCGAGTTGGAGGGCACCCCATGGCTTACTGGTTCAACGTCGAAACACGTCAGGTCGAGACCGACGACACCAAGAGCCAGGGCGACCACGTCATGGGCCCGTACGACTCCCAGGAAGAGGCTGCGTCGGCCCTGGACACGGCCAGGACGAAGTCCGAGCAGTGGGACGCAGAGGACCGCGCCTGGGACGAGGGCACCTCGAAGGACTGAGCGCCACGGCGCACGCGGCCCGCGGAGTCAGTCGTTGAGGCGGTGCACCGAGACGGCGTACCCGCCGCCTGCCACCCACGGGGACTTCTCCCAGGTGGCATAGCGCCGCAGGAACGACAGGCCGGCGACGTCGCACACCCGGTCGTAGTCGCTCAACGGCGTGACCGGGCAACCGGCCGGGAGGTGAGCCGCGTCGAGCCCGAAGCCGGCGACCAGCAGGCCACCGGGCTGCAGGTGCGCAGCCACCCTGGTGACGGCGGCGAGCAGGGTGCCCGGCGCGAGGAGCGGCACGACGTTGCCCGCCAGGACCGCGAGCTCGAAGGCCTGCGAACGCAGCTGGAGCCGGCTGAGGTCCTGGCGCACCCAGGTGGTGGCAGGATCGCGGTGCCTGGCTACCTGGACCATGTCGGCATCGGCGTCCACCCCCACGCAGTGGTACCCCAGTGCCGTGAGCTGGGTGGCGACGCGGCCCGTCCCGCAGCCGGCGTCAAGGATCCGCACCGGCGGGGCGATGAGGGAGGCGACGAAGACCGCCTCGCCGTGGATGTCGATGCCGCTGGCGGCGAGGTCGTCGAAGCGCTTCTGGTAGGCCGTGGCGGCGCCGGGGCCACCCGAGACCTCTGACCAGAGTGTGCGGGGCTCCATCTCCGTCATGTTCGTGCCTTTCTTGCCGGTGCGGCGTGCAACGGGCTGACCCAAGCGTAGGTTCGGTTGGGGCGCAACGGAACCCGCAGTCAGGCCAGCTCGCGCAGACCGGGCAGCACGCGGTCGGCGAACGTCGTGAGGAAGCGCGACTGGTCGGCGCCCGGGCCGTGGAACACGAGGTGGTTGAAGCCGAGGTCGACATAGGGCTTGACGGCGGCCACGACCTCCTCGGGGTCGTCGGTGACGATCCAGCGCGAGGCCACCTGCTCGTCGGACAGCTCGTCGCCGAGCCGCTCCATCTCCAGCGGGTCGCTGGTGCCGTGCTTCTGCTCCGGGGTGAGCGACAGGGCGGCCCAGAAGCGGCAGTTCGCCACGGCCTGCTCGCGGGCGGGGTCCCACGAGAGCTTGACCTCGATCATCCGGTCGAGGTCCTCACGCGTGCGGCCGGACTTGGTCAGGCCTTCGTCGACGGCCGGCAGCAGCTTGTCGCGGTAGAGCTCCTCGCCCTTGCCGGAGGTGCAGATGAAGCCGTCGCCGGCACGGCCCGCGTAACGGGCGACCAACGGCCCACCCGCGGCGACGTAGATCGGCACCGGCTGCTCGGGCTTGTCGTAGATCGTCGCGTCGGTCGTGCGGTAGTAGTCGCCCTCGAAGGTGACCCGGTCCTGGGTCCACAGCAGGCGCATCAGTGAGACGGCCTCGCGGAGCCGGGCGAACCGCTCCTTGAACTCGGGCCACTCGTCGACCGAGCCCACCACGACCTCGTTGAGCGCCTCGCCGGTGCCGATCCCCAGCATGACGCGGCCGGGCTGAAGGGCCCCGAGGGTGCCGAAGGCCTGCGCGACGACGGCGGGGTTGTAGCGGAACGTCGGGGTCATCACCGAGGTGCCGAGCTGCACCCGCTCGGTCCGCTCACCGAGGGCGGCGAGCCAGGCCAGCGAGAACGGCGCGTGCCCGCCGTGGTGGCGCCAGGGCTGGAAGTGGTCGGAGACCAGGACGCTGTCCAGACCCACCTGCTCGGCCTGGACCGCGAAGTCCAGCAGGTCCCGGGGGGAGAACTGTTCGGCCGAGGCCTTGTATCCGATGCGCAGGGTCATGGCCCCACCGTATGCCGCGCCGCCCACCACCTGCCGCCCACCACCTGCGCGCCCACCACCCGTTGCCGTGGCAGGCTCGGCCCATGGAGCCAGCACAGGAGGCACTGACCGAGCAGGAGCGCCTCGTCGTGGAGGCGGTCGATGCCGACCTGCTGCTCGCCGACCTGGCCGCGCTCGTGGCGACCGCACCGGTGGGCGGCGGCCCCGGCGAGGTGGCGGTCCAGCGCTGGTGTGCCGGGCGGATGCGTGAGTGGGGGCTCCAGGTGCAGGAGTGGGAGGTCGACCTGGCTGCCGAGGTGGCCGACCCGGGGTTCCCGGGCATGGAGGTGGCCAGGGACGCCTTGGTGGGCGTCGTCGGGACGTGGGCGGCTGACGGCGACCGTGGCCGACCGGCGCTGGTGCTCTGCGGGCACACCGACGTCGTGCCGGTCGAGGACCCGGCCCGGTGGCGCACCGACCCCTTCGTCCTCGAGGTCGACGACGGCAACGCGACAGCCCGGGGCGCCTGCGACATGCTCGGTGGTGTCGCCGCGATCCTCGCGGCGGTGCGGGCACTGACGACCGTGGGGGTGACCCCGGCGCGGCCCCTTGCAGTGCACCTGGTCAGCGGCGAGGAGGACGGGGGAGTGGGGGCGTTCGCGACGCTTCGGGCCGGGCACCTCGGTGACGCCTGCGTCATCGCCGAGCCCACAGGTGGTGCAGTCATCCCCACGAACGCCGGCTCCCTGACCTTCCGGCTGGAGGTCGAGGGCCGCGCAGCGCACGGATCCACCCGCACCGTCGGCGAGAGCGCGCTCGACCACCTCGGAGCGGTGCAGCAAGGCCTGCGCGAGCTGGAGGCGCGCCGCAACGTCGACGCACCCGCCGACTTCGTCCACCTCGACCTCACGGCTCCCATCTCGATCGGGATGGTGCGGTCGGGCACGTGGGCCAGCACCGTGCCCGACCTGCTCGTCGCGCAGGGGAGGTACGGTGTCCTCCCCGGTGAGCCGCTCGAGGCGGCAAGGGCCGTGTTCGAGGGGGCGATTGCTGCACTGGGGCAACAGGATTCGTGGCTGGCGGAGCACCCGGTCCGGGTGACCTGGCCGGGTGGTGCCTTCGCGTCGGGAGCCTTGCCCGCAGGCCACGCCCTGCTCGACCGGACGCTGGCCGCCGCCACGGACGTCGGCGCGCAGACCCCCCGCGTCGAGGGTGCGCCGTACGGCTCGGACCTGCGCCACTACGCGGCGCAAGGCGTGCCCACGTTGCAGTACGGGCCGGGTGAGCTGGGGCAGGCGCACGCCGTCGACGAGAGCGTGCCTGTCGACGAGCTGGTCCGGTGCGCACGCACCTACGCCCTGTTGGCGATCCGGCACTGTGCAACGTTGCAGACCGGCTGAGGCGCGGCGGGGCGCAGGCCCTCACTCGAGGAAGGAGTTCTCCGACGCGGGGAACGAGCCGGAGGCGACGTCCGCGGCATACGCGGCGGCCGCCCGGCCCAGCTCACCGCGAAGGTCGGCGTACTTCTTGACGAACCGCGGCGCCTTGCCTCCTCGCAGCCCGGCCATGTCCTGCCAGACGAGCACCTGTGCGTCGCAGTCCGGCCCGGCACCGATGCCGATGGTCGGGATGGCGAGCGCCTCGGTGACCCGGGCGGCCAGCGGGGCGGGCACCATCTCCATGACGACGGCGAAGCAGCCGGCCTTCTCGAGCGCCACCGCGTCCTCCACGAGCCGGTCGCCGGAGTCCCCGCGGCCCTGGACCCGGTAGCCGCCGAGGACGTGCTCGCTCTGGGGCGTGAAGCCGATGTGTCCCATGACGGGGATGCCGGCCCGCACCAACAGCTCGACCTCGGGGACCATGAGCCTTCCGCCCTCGAGCTTGACCGCGTGGGCCAGGCCCTCCTTCATCATCCGGGTGGCCGTCGCGAGTGCCTGCTGCGGGCTGGCCTGGTAGGAGCCGAACGGCAGGTCGGCGACCACCATGGCGTGCCTGGCCGCCGAGGTGACTGCGCGCACGAGCGGCACGAGGTGGTCCACGGTCACGGGGACCGTCGTCTCGAACCCATAGACGTTGTTGCCGGCCGAGTCGCCGACGAGCAGCACGGGGATGCCGGCCTCGTCGAAGATCTCGGCGGAGTACATGTCGTAGGCCGTGAGCATCGCCCACTTCTCGCCGCGCTCCTTCATGGCCTGCAGGTGCGGGATCCGCACCCGCCGCTGGGGCGCGGCCTGCGCACCGGTGCCGTAGGGAGCGGCGACCTCGGAGGACGCCGGGGGGGAGGTGGGCTGGTCGCTCATCCCCGCATCCTATGCAGCGCCGTGGTTCAGGCCTCGGGGATGTTGCGCTCGATCTCGTCCAGCCAGGCGGTCGCCCGCGCGTCCGAGGGCATCCGCCAGTCGCCCCGGGGCGACATCGTCCCGCCCTGGCTGACCTTGGGACCGTTGGGCAGTGCGGACCGCTTGAACTGGTTGGCGAAGAACCGCTTCACGAAGACCTCCAGCCAGTGGCGGATCGTCGCGAGGTCGTAGGCCGTGTGCCGGCTCTCGGGGTAGCCCGCCGGCCACTCGCCCAGGCGCGCGTCGTGCCAGGCGTGCCACGCGAGGAAGGCGATCCTGCTCGGGCGGTAGCCGCGCCGGACGACGTGGAACAGCGTGAAGTCCTGCAGGGCGTAGGGTCCGACCGACTCCTCGGTGGACTGGATCGGCTCGCCCTCCTTCGTCGGGACGAGCTCGGGGCTGATCTCCTGGTCGATGATCTCGGTCAGCGTGCCGTTGACCTCGCCCTCGAACTGTCCACTCGAGACGACCCACCGGATCAGGTGCTGGATCAACGTCTTCGGGACGCCGCTGTTGATGCCGTAGTGCGACATCTGGTCCCCGACGCCGTAGGTGCACCAGCCCAGCGCGAGCTCGGACAGGTCGCCGGTCCCCAGGACGATGCCACCGCGCTGGTTGGCGGCCCGGAACAGGTAGTCGGTCCGCAGGCCGGCCTGGACGTTCTCGAAGGTCACGTCGTAGACCTCCTCCCCGCGGCCGAACGGGTGCCCGAGGTCGCGCAGCATCTGGGTGGCGGCGGGGCGGATGTCGAGCTCCTCCCACGTCGTGCCGAGCGACTCCATGAGGTGGGTCGCGTTGTCCTTGGTGCCGTCGCTCGTCGCGAAGCCCGGCATCGTCAGGGCGATGATGTCGGTGCGCGGCCGCTCGAGGCGGTCCATCGCCTTGGCGGCGACGATCAGCGCGTGGGTCGAGTCGAGCCCGCCACTGACGCCGATGACGACCTTGGGGGTGCCGATGCTTCGCAGCCGCTGCTCGAGCCCGGAGACCTGGATGTTGTAGGCCTCGTAGCAGTCGAGGGCCAGCCGGTCCGCGTCGTCGGGCACGAACGGGAAGCGGTCCACCTTGCGGCGCAACCCGATGTCGCCTCGGGGCGGCGCGAGGGTGAACTCACGCACGCGGACCGCGTGGCCGTCGCCGGCCAAGGTCGCAGCGTGACGGTTGTCGTCGAACGACCCCTGGCGCATCCGCTCCTGGCGCAGCCGGTCGAGGTCGACGTCGACGACGGTCGCCTGCGGCCCGCGCGGGAACCGTTCGGTCTCGCCGAGCAGGTCACCCATCTCGTAGACCATGGTCATGCCGTCCCACGAGAGGTCGGTCGTGGACTCCCCGCTGGACGCGGCGGCATACAGGTATGCGGCGTTGCACCGGGCGCTGGCGGACCGGGCGAGCAGGTGCCGGTCCTCGGCGCGGGAGACCGTGATGGGGGAGGCAGACAGGTTGAGCAGGACGGTCGCGCCCTGCAGGGCGGCACGCGCGCTGGGGGGCACGGGCACCCACAGGTCCTCGCAGATCTCCGCGTGGACGGCGAGCCCGGGGAGGTCGACGGCCTCGAAGACGAGGTCGGTGCCGAACATGACGTCGCCGTCCTCGTCGGCGCCGGGCCAGTGGGGGACGTGGAGGTGCTGGTCCTGCAGCTCGGAGCCCGCGGCGAACCAGCGCTTCTCGTAGAACTCGCGGTAGTTGGGCAGGACGGACTTCGGTGCGACCCCGAGCACCTCGCCACCCTGGATGACGACGGCGCAGTTGTAGAGGCGGTTGCCGTGCCGCACCGGGGCTCCGACGACCAGGAGCGGGCGCAGCTTCGCGCTCGCCCTGGCCAGCTGCACGATGGCCGCATCGACGGCGTCGAGCAGGACGTCCTGGAGGAACAGGTCGTCGATGGCGTAGCCGGACAGGCTCAGCTCGGGAAACAGCGCAACGGCGACGCCGTCGTCGTGCAGGCCGCGGACCTGCTGGAGGATCGCGGCGGCGTTCGCGGCCGGATCAGCCATCGTCACGGGGGTCGTGCAGGCCGCCACGCGCGCGAAGCCCTGGTCGTACGCCGAGTAGAAGTTCACGGCCCAGAGTCTAGGGAGCCGGGAGCGGTCCGCAGGGGGCCCTGCACGCTCTCCCACGGGAGCCGGGCCTCGGCGGGAAGCCGACGCAGCGTGTCGGTGTGACGTCGGTCACGATGGGCGTTAACACGTTGTCAATCAGCCGAAGAGGTGAATTTCTTTACTGTTTCCTGACCAAATCCGACAATCCTCCATACCTGATCCCGTGTTTGGGTCGTCCTTGCGTGTGCCGGACCCAGGTGTACGCACAGTGAATGTCAATTGGAGGATCAGTGAAAAAACATCA